>JASJBQ010000073.1 GCA_030066455.1 Desulfobacterales bacterium | reverse complement strand
CACCGCCGACGTCAACGTTATCGCCCTGATCGGCGAACGCGGACGCGAACTCAACGAGTTCATCGACAAGCAGCTGGGCCCCGATGGCCTGGCCCGTTCGGTCATCGTTGTGGCGACATCAGACCACCTGCCACTCATCCGGATGCGCGGCGCCTTCGTCGCAACGGCCATTGCCGAATACTTTCGCGACCAGGGCCTGCGCGTCAATTTGATGATGGACTCGGTGACACGCTTTGCCATGGCGCAGCGGGAAATCGGCCTGGCGTTGGGTGAGCCGCCGACGACCAAGGGCTACACGCCCTCGGTATTCACGCTTCTGCCCAAACTGCTGGAACGGGCCGGTACCTCGGCCACACGCGGTTCGATCACCGGGCTCTATACGGTACTGGTCGAAGGTGACGACACCAACGAGCCAATTGCCGACGCCATCCGATCCATACTGGACGGCCATATCGTTCTGACCCGTGAGCTGGCCATGCAGGGGCATTACCCCGCCATCGACGTTTCCCGCAGCATCAGCCGCGTCATGGAGGACATCGCCGACCCGGAGCAGATCGAGCTGGCCCGCAAGCTTAAGAACGTTTTGGCCACCTACGCCCGCGCCGAGGACCTCATCAATATCGGCGCCTACGCCGAAGGCAGCAATTCTGAAATCGACTACGCCATCAAGATGATCAAACCGATCAACGATTATCTTTGCCAGGAAATTGACGCGACACTGAACCTGAATGACAGCTTCAACCAGTTGCGGACAATGCTGGGAACCTAAAGAGGCATGGGCAAACGCTTTAAACTCGAATCGGTGTTAAACCACCGACGTTATCTCGAGGACCGGGCGCAAAGCCTTTTTGCCGAATCGAGCCGTCGCTGGAATGAGGCCCGCCGCGGTCTGGATGGCCTGCGGCAAAACCGGTCCCAATATGCAGGCGAGCTTAAAAACAAAATACTCGCCGATGCCACGGCCGACGATCTGCTGCGCTATCATCGTTTTCTGGGACGTCTCGACAGCGAAATCAAGGCGCAAAAGGTGGTGGTGGAGGAACTTGCGGCGGATCGGGAAGACAAACGGTCGCGGCTTATGGAGGCCCTAAAGGACCGCAAGGCCATCGAGAAGCTCAAAGAACGGTATCTGGAAAAGGAGGCCCGCCGTGACCACGTGCAGGAACAAAAAGTCCTCAACGATGCGGCCCTCCATCGGTTTCAGGGGAATTCGGATCCATCGGGCCATGCTTGAGTTGTCAAACCATCGTAGGGACGCGGCCTCCCCAAGACGGAAAATTCTGCCGCGTTCGGCAGAATCTGCCGCGCGGCCCGGCGGAATCGTCGGCCCGGGTAGGTTCGCGCAGCAACCATGTTCGATCACAAGCATTGACCCATGAGCCTTTTGAGGCCCGCGGCGAAAGCGCCGACATGTCCGCGTGTATGGCACGCTTTATGCTAAATTACTTCTCCATCAGTTTCATTTTTCTGTGCCCCGGCACGAACTGGAAATACATGGATGTGAAAGGAAGTATAGATTGAACGCCGTTTCGAACATGCCGCTTTCACCTGAATTGCCCGCTGCCGGATCGAAACCCGCCGGCCTTGGCGAAAGTCCGAGGGGTCGCTCATCAAACAGCGAGCCCGCCGATTTCAAGTCGGCCCTTCGCGAGGTCAACGCACGGGAGCGCTCCGACGGGAATCCAAACGCATCACCCACCGAAGAGAGGCCTCAAACGGAAGGCGGCGATAACCCTGACCTCGGCAAGGATGACGCATCCGTTGCTGAAACGTCATCCGAGAACACCGGTCCTTTTGTCGCGGAGGATGATCGCCCGCGTCTTGGCACGGGAACGCGTTTAGTCGGGCATGTGGAACCGACGGTAGAAAACGCAACCACGGCCCCGCCAAGTGAAAAGGTCGTCAACGCGGCGCTTCCCCACCAGAGCGGGCTTCAAAACGGGAAGCCTTCACGGCCGGCTACCGGGCCGGAGCCCAAAACCTGGCCGTCTTCAGCGTCGGCAACGGTCGCCGCCCCTGACAGTGATGGCGTGCGTTTCGATCCGCAAGGAAAACAGGCGCCATCGCCAACAATGGGAAAGCCGGTTGCCCCCCAGGGCGCGGCCTCGGAACCGAGAGCCTCGTCCGTCCAGGGAAGGATGGCCGCCGTGGAGATGGATCCGCTTCCCGATGATTGGACGTCGCGCAAACCAGCCACCGGCGACAGCGTCCTTACGGACAAGGCCGTCAATCCCGCCAAAGCCGCAGCCGAAAGCGTGCGGGAAGGAACACGCCCGCCGACCGCGTCCCGGGTCCAGACGGCTGCCAGCGATCCGCCGAAAACCAGCGAAACGGAAGGGCGCATCAAAGCCGACATGCCGCGCGCGGAAACGGAAGGCGTCGAAGGCAGCAGTTCCCGATCGATATCCAATGCCATGCCGGCAGCTGCCCAGCGCATGATGCCGGCCGCCCAGTCGAAAGTTGAACAGCGGACGGATGGGCTGGGCGCCATCGAGCGCGGAAACGGTCATTTATTCGACAAGGCCACCCAGGCGCCTGGGGCGGAAAAAGCACCGCCCCCGTCGCCCGAGGGCTTTCGGGAGAACAATTTAGCATCGATTGTCGAGCGCATCGCCGTCACCGTCAGGGGCAGCCAGTCCGAGGCCCGAATGGCGCTCAAACCGGAGAATTTAGGCAGTCTGCGGGTACAGATTTCGACGGAAAACAACATGGTCAGCATTAAAATCATGACCGAGTTTTCGATGGCCCGTGATCTGCTGGAGTCCAATTTACCGCAGTTGAAGGCGGAACTGCAGCAACAGGGTCTCGACGTCGAAGAGTTCGACGTGAGCCTGGAAGATGAAAAACAGCATTTCCGTCGCGAAGAGCGGCGGGCCCGGGGAAACCGTCAGGGCGGTCATACCAACGGCCGACCGGTGGAGGAAGACGAACGCGCAAAGGATGGCAGGGGGCAAGAAACCCGGCGCGCTTCCGTCGATCGAACATCCGGGATCGACTATTTCGCCTGACGATGCAGGTGATCGGCGGATGAAACCAACTAATAAAGCCTTCGGAGAACCTCAACCATGACCATCGCAGGTGTCGCGTCCACCATTCCGGCCGGCAATCAAACGGACATCGCCAAACCCGGCGAACTCGGCCGGGATGACTTCCTGAACCTCCTGGTGACCCAGCTTCAGCATCAGGATCCCTTGAACCCCATGGACAGCACGGATTTCACGGCCCAGCTGGCCCAGTTCAGTTCCCTTGAACAGCTGAGCAACATGAGCGGACAACTCGAAGAAATGGCGCAGTCGCAGGCCGCTTTCGCCAGTTCACAGGCCGTCGGGTATCTCGGTCATACCGTCCTGTCGGCCGGGAATGCATTCGTCCATGAGGGCGAGGCGGAAACCTCACTGGCGTTCGAGTTGGAGGCCCCGGCCCAAAATGTTTTTTTGAGTGTCTATGATGCCACCGGCGGGTTTGTGACCTCTTTTGACAGCGGAAGCAAATCAGCGGGCCGGCAGACCGCCGCCTGGGACGGAAAGGACAGTGACGGCAATACGATGCCCGCGGGCCATTACCGGTTCGAAACCATGGCCGTCAGCGCCGGCGGCGAGGAGATCGGCGTCCGTCCCCTGAGCAGCGGGCGGGTGGATGGTGTCGCCTTCACCGACGGCCAGGCCGTGCTTAAACTCGGTCAGCGCGAGGTGGCGATGAGCGACGTCATCGAAGTCATCCGCCCCGCGAGCGCCAATCCGGAAGAATAGCTATTAGCCAACAACACACGAGATGATTTACCGACGAGCCATACCAAGCGATTAGGAGGAAACGATGATCGGATCATTGTTCGCAGGCATTTCTGGGCTGAACGCCAACTCCACGGCCATGACCGTGATCGGCGACAACATCGCCAATGTCAATACCACCGCATTCAAATCCAACCGGGCTTCGTTTGCCAACGTTCTCAGCCAGGCCATCGGCGGGGGCGGCAACGATATCGGCCGGGGCGTCGAATTCTGGGGGACGACCCCGATCTGGAGCCAGGGTTCGCTGGAGAACACGAGCGGCCCCATGGACATGGCCATCAACGGCCGCGGATTCTTCATGGTCACCGATGATTCCGGCTCCAATTTTTTCACCCGGGCCGGCGAGTTCACCTTTGATCGCGACGGGCGACTGGTCAATCCTGACGACCTGCAACTCCAGGGGTATCAAGTGCTCTCCCAGAACACCAACGGGTCGCTCAACCTGGGGACTTTGGACGCCATCCAGATCCCGACCGAGAGCACCACGCCGCCGCAGGCCACCACCGAATTCACCGTCGACGTCAACCTCGACTCGGGCGCTTTGGTGGGCGACACCTATTCCACCACGATTACGGTCTACGATTCGCTGGGCAACGATGTGCCGCTGACCCTGGACTTCGCCAAGACCGGCAACAATGCCTGGACCTGGCAGGCGACCTCCACCCTGGCCTCGGCGGTGACGCCGGCCGGTCCGACCGCGATCACCTTCGATGCCACCACCGGCATGTTGAACGGCACCACCGACCCCACGATCGACTTGACCCTGACCAACGGCGCCACCATGCCGACCCTTACCTGGGACCTGTACGACGCCGCCACCAGCGCGACGAACGGCGATTTAACCCAGTATGCCTCCCAGTCCACGACCACTTTCCAGACCCAGAACGGGTTTCCGGCCGGCGCGTTGCGCGCGATTTCGGTGGACGAGGCCGGGATCGTGACCGGCTCGTACTCCAACGGTCAGCTGGTCCCGCTGTTTCAGGTGGCCTTGGCGGATTTTCCATCTTATTACGGACTGACCAAAATGGGCGGCAATCTCTATGGGGCCTCGCTGCAGTCGGGTAATGCCATGCCGGGCATTCCCGGCAGCGGGCGACTGGGCAGCATCAGCCCCAGCGCCGTGGAAATGTCGAACGTCGATTTGGGGCAGGAATTCGTAAAAATGATCACCACCCAGCGCGCCTTTCAGGCCAATTCGCGCGTGATCACCACCAGCGATGAAATCCTCAACGAACTGATCAACATCAAACGTTAGTCTCATCCGAATCCAATCACGTGTTCGTTCGCTGCGGGCGGGTGCCAGGCCATCATCATGTATGGCCCACACCCGCCCGTAATTTTTTTTTCGGTTGCGTGCCTGGCGCTGTCAACGCTTTGACAGGCGTCAATTCCGATATCCTTCCAGACGGCCTCCGCCGTGTGCGGGCCGGGCCTTATAACCGGTATATCCCACGGAAATCCCTTTGCCGGCCGCCGCTTTATCCTGGCACCGCGACACCCGAGGACCAAGGGGGCAATGGCACATATATTGCTAAAACTTAGGCCGATCGAATTTCGTTTATGCCCTGTCGGCCCGGGAGCCACGACCGGCAGGCAAAGCAGGCAGCATCCAGCCAGGAGAAAGGATCACAATCAGGCCATGGCGGAAAAGAAAAACAATATGAACAAAATCATTCTCATCGCAGTCATTGCCTGCGCCGTATTGTTCGCCGGTGCCGTGGGCGGCGGTTTTTACATGATGTGGAACAAGCTGGCCGATCTGGATGCGCTCGTTCGCCCCCCGGAGGAGGACGTCGAGGAAGAGGACGAGGAAGGGCTTCTGGCGACGGGGGCCATGTTCCCGCTGGATACCTTCGTCGTCAACCTGGCGGACGAGAAATCCAAGCGTTACCTGCGGGTAACCATGCAAATCGAACTCAAAGAGGGTGAGCCCGTGGAGATTCTCGAACAGCGCCTGGTGCAGGTGCGCGACATCATCTTGATGATCCTGCCCACCAAACGTTTTCAGGAGATCCGCACCGCAGACGGGAAAACGTTGCTGCGCCAGGAGATGATGACCCGTCTGAACACGCTGTTGAAACAGGAAGTCATCAACAACATCTATTTTACCGAATTCGTCGTTCAATAGGACCGCTTTCCATGGCCGACAACGTTCTCTCCCAGGACGAAATTGATGCCTTACTCTCCGCAATGGACAGTGGTGAGGTCGACCTCCAGGTTGAAGAGGAACCGCCCGAGGCCCGGGCCGAGTCCTATGATCTCACCTCGCAGAACATCATGCTGCGGGATCAGTTTTCGGCGCTTGAAGAGGTTTACGACAAGTATTCGGGGCTCCTCCAGAATTCACTCGCCGCGCTCCTTCAGCAGACCCTTGAGGTCAAGTTCGTCTCCACGGAAATGGTCAAATTCGGTGACTTCATCCAGGCCTTTTCCAATCCGACCAGTTTTACGATCTACACGATGGATCCGCTGATCGGATCGGCGCTGCTGGCCATCGAGCCCAGTCTGGTGTTTTCGATGATCGACTGCATGTTCGGCGGCAAGGGCACACCGTTCAAGCAGCGGCGCGAATTCACGATGATTGAAAACGGCATGCTGCAGCGCTTGAGCCGTGAACTGCTGGGTGATTTTGAGCGCGCCTGGGAACGCGTCTTTTCCATCCGGATCACCCCCAAGAAGAGCGAAACCAAGCCCGAATTCGTTCATATGGTCAGTCCCGATGAATTGATGATCGTCATCGTGTTTTCGATCAGCAGCGACGAATTTGCGGGCAATTTTCATATCTGCATGTCCTACCGGATGCTGGAGCCGATCAAGGACAAATTGTCTTCCCGCTACCTGCGGGCCAAGGATGCCGAACACGCCTTCAGCGACCGCATCCAGAAAATCCTGGAGAAGACCGACGTGGAACTGATCGCCGAGCTGGGGCATACCGATCACACTTTCGGCGATCTGCTCAGCCTTCAGGAAAACGATATCTTCACCCTCAACACCGGGCCGCACGACCCCATAACCGTCAATATCGAAAGCGTCCCCAAATACCGGGGGTTTCCGGGCATCATCAACGGCAACCGCGCCGTTGAACTGACGGAAACCATCATCCCCGAGAAGATTGCGAGCGAGAACGAATGAATCCTGTCAACGAACACGAAAATGCCGATTTGCCCGAAAAGGCAAGCGGCGGTGGCGAGCTGGACAGCTACCAGTTCTCGGCCCTGAGCGAGAAGACGCGGCCGGATCAATCGGCCAACCTCGGTTTTATCCTCGATATTCCGCTTGAGGTTTCGGTGGAGCTGGGGCGGACTCAGATGCTGGTCAACGATCTCTTGAAACTGGGTCAGGGGTCGGTCATCGAACTTTCCAAACTGGCCGGTGAAACGCTCGAGATTCTCGCCAACCAGAAGCTCGTGGCCCGCGGGGAGGTGGTGGTGATCAACGAAAAATACGGTATCCGGGTCACCGAAATCATCAGCCCGATGGAACGCGTGGAGCAGCTGCGATGAGCGCATCCCCCTTGATGACCGATGGGTTGACGATGATTGCCGTCTTGATGTTCGTCGTGGGCGGGCTGGTATTCTTGAATGTCTACGTGCGCCGACATTTGCACGCCGGCAAGGGCGGCAGCGCCCGCCGTATTCGCGTGATTGAAAACACCCACCTGGGCGCCAAAAAAAGTATTGCCATGGTTCAGGTGCCGGGGGCCGTCCTCGTGCTCGGGGTGACGGGAGAGCGCATCGCGCTGCTCGAGCGCATCGACGACCCGGACGGCCTGCATGGTGCCGCCGCGGCACGAGCGGACAACGTGTCCGCCGGCAGCTTCAAGGCACACCTGCGGCGCTTGACATCGACCTTTAAAACGGCGGCCCCGGTTGCCCGCAGGGGTGAATCCGCATGAGACGCCCGACGCGCAAATACCGGCGGATGTCCGTCGGGCTGATGGCGGCGGCCGCGGTCCTCACAGGTCTTGTTTTGCTTTCCGCCCTGCCAGCCCAGGCGACCGAAGCCAAGGAGGCGCCGTTCGTGAGCATCCAGATGGACAGCGCCGATACGACGGGCCGCACCTCGGTGGTCATGCAGATTTTTCTGCTCATGACCGTGCTGTCGCTGGCGCCGGCCATCCTGATCATGCTGACCTCCTTTACACGAATCGCCATCGTCCTGTCCGTTTTGCGGCAGGCCATCGGCACCCAGTCCATGCCGCCCAACCAGATCATTATCGGTCTGGCGCTTTTTTTGACGTTTTTCATCATGACGCCCGTCTGGCAGAACGTGAATCAGAACGCGCTCAAACCCTACCTGGACAAAACGATTACGCAGCGCGAAGCGCTCGAACGCGCCATCGAGCCGGTGCGTGCGTTCATGTTCAAACAAACCCGCGAGAAGGATCTGGCCATGATGATCGAGGTGGCCAAACGGCCGCGGCCGCGGGTCATGGCGGACGTGGACACCAGCGTCCTGATTCCCTCGTTCATCATCAGCGAGCTCAAAACGGCCTTTCAAATGGCGTTCATGCTCTATGTGCCGTTTCTGATCATCGATATGGTCGTGGCCAGCGTTCTGCTTTCCATGGGGATGATGATGCTCCCGCCGGTGATGGTGTCGCTGCCTTTCAAACTGATGCTTTTCGTTCTGGCCGACGGCTGGCACCTGATCGTGGGATCACTGGTCAAAGGATTCGCCTGAAGGGGATAGCGTGTCATGACACCGGAATTCGTAACGGGTTTCTTTCTGGAAGCCATCAAGACCACTATCGTTCTGGCGGCCCCCATGCTGCTGGCCGGCCTGATCACCGGTTTGGTGATCAGTATCTTTCAAGCGGCCACGTCGATCAACGAGATGACCATGACCTTCATTCCCAAGATGCTGGCCGTGGCGATCGCCCTGCTGGTGGCCTTTCCCTGGATGCTGCAGGTCCTGATCGACTTTCTTCGGAATCTCCTGATCGGCATGCCGGACATGCTGCGGTAGCGCCAAGGCCCTTTTCATGCTCGCCCTGCGCCTCCCTTTCGACCAGCTGATGCTCTTTTGCATGGTCCTTTTACGTGTGGCTGCCATTTTGGCCGCCATGCCGGTTTTCAGCAGCCGCAATCTTCCGGTCATGATCAAAGCCGGTCTGTCCCTGGCCGTTGCCTTGGCCATTTTTCCGGTTCTGGATCTCGGCCGCGCCCAAGGACTTGAAAACTGGGAATTGCTGGTGGTCGGCGCCACAGGCGAAGTTCTTCTCGGGGCCTGTCTCGGGCTGCTCGTAAGGCTGCTGTTTGCCGGGGTGCAGATGGCCGGCCAGATTGCCGGCTACCAGATGGGGCTGGCCATCGCCAACATCATGGATCCGGCCACAAGTCTGCAAATCCCCATCCTGGCCCAGGCTTACAACCTCATGGCCATGTTGATTTTTCTCACCGTCGACGCCCACCACTGGTTTTTCCGCAGTCTCGTGGACAGCTTCCGGCTGCTGCCGCTCTTTCATTTCCGTCTGTCGGCGGCCATCATCAACCACCTGTTCGACACGGCCGGCGCGATGTTCGTCATCGCGGTCAAAATCGGGGCCCCCGTGATCGTCGTGCTGATCCTGACCAGCGTGGCCTTCGGTCTCCTGGCCCGCACCGTGCCGCAGATGAATATCTTTATCGTGGCCATGCCGCTGAAGATCGTGGTGGGCCTTGCCTTCGTCATCTTCAGCTTGCCGTACTGCCGTCTCTTTTTGGTGACGCTATTCAGGGATTTTGGCACCCAATTGAATGCCGTGATCAAATTGATGGGGCCCTAGAGCGCACACATGGCCAGCGACAAAAGCGACCGCACAGAGAAGCCGACTCCCAAAAAGCTTGCGGATGCCCGTAAAAAGGGGCAGGTGGCCCAGAGCCGCGAAATTCCTTCCGCCATGATCCTGCTGGCCGCGCTCGGTTTTTTCTATTTTGCCGGCGGTTTCATGTTCCAGCGCATGCAAGTTCTGATCACCGGCAGCTACCAGCGGCTAAATGCCCCCGTGCTGCAGGATGCCCTGAGCGCCAGCGCCCTGGCCCGCTGGTGCTTCGATCAGGTGATCGTGATCCTGATGCCGATCATGCTTCTCCTGGTGGTGGTCGGTGTAATGGCCAATATATCGCAATTCGGCTTTCTGATTAAAGAAAACGCCCTGGCGCCCGATTTCAAGAAGATCAACCCGCTAACCGGCCTGAAACGGCTCGTATCCCTCAAGTCTTTGGTCGAGTTGGTGAAATCGGTGTTCAAGATTCTCTTTGTCGGCGCCATCGCCTATCTGATCCTCAAGCGGGATCTGGACGTCATTCCCGCCCTGACGCAGATGGATGTCGCCGACATCATGGTTTTTACGGGTGAGGCCGCATTCAAAATCGCGTTTTTCGTCTGCCTGGGTCTAATCGTGCTGGCGGCTGCGGATTTCAGCTACCAGCGCTGGCAGCATCAGAAAGAACTGATGATGACCAAGCAGGAGATCAAGGAAGAACGCAAGCAGATGGACGGCGACCCGCAGATCAAAGCCCGGATTCGAAGCATGCAGATCGAAATGGCCCGTCGGCGCATGATGGAAATGGTGCCCGAAGCCGATGTGGTCATCACCAACCCGACCCACCTGGCGATCGCGATCCGGTTCGATGCGGACACCATGGCCGCACCGGAGGTGGTGGCCAAAGGCGCCGACCATATGGCCCAGCGCATCCGCGAGACGGCCGAGGCTCATGCTGTCCCTCGGGTCGAAAATAAACCGCTGGCCCGTTCGCTCTACAAATCCACCGAAATCGGCGATCCGGTACCGGTCGAACTCTACCAGGCCATCGCCGAGGTCCTGGCCTACGTCTACAGGCTCAAAGGCATTCAGCCCGCCAGCTGAGAAGACTCCAAATCAATCACACGATTAGCCCATGTTGCGGCCCGGGCGCCGGATCGTTCGGGTTTGGCGCCAACGCTGTCAAAAGCTTGACAGCACCCGGCGGTATTGACGTGAGCGATTCTGCGGAACGGCCGCGGTCGTCTTCGGCGTTTTGGCGGGACGCCGGTTTCATCCTCTATCTTTTTGAAATCATGTCGCAATTGATGAGGGATCCTAACGGCGCGTTTTTTATCGCGAGGCTCTTTCTTCAGGCATGGTTCCTGCAGAATCTGGGGCCGATATCAATTAGAAGTGCTTGATCCCCATCCATCCCGGAAGAGGCCATGGAACACGCTCAAGAGAACAATTTCCCCGATCAGCTGGCATTTCTGAACACCAATGCCGATATCATCATGGCCAGCCTGGTGGTGGGCATTCTGGTGTTGATGGTCATACCGCTGCCGCCTTTCGTGCTGGACCTGCTCTTGTCATTTAACATAACCGCGGCGATCATCGTTCTGCTCGTGGGCATGTATATCGTCCACCCCCTGCAGCTCTCGTCCTTTCCCTCCATTCTGCTCCTGGCCACGCTTTTTCGACTGGCCCTCAATATTGCCTCGACCCGCATCATCCTGATGCACGGCGCCGAGGGCACGAGTGCGGCCGGGAAAGTGATTCAGGCCTTCGGTCATTTCGTGGTGGGTGGCAACTACCTGATCGGGATCATCGTTTTTCTGATCCTGGTGATCATCAATTTTATGGTGATCACCAAGGGGGCGGGGCGTATCGCCGAGGTCGCCGCCCGCTTCACGCTGGATGCCATGCCGGGAAAGCAGATGAGCATCGATGCGGACCTCAACGCCGGGCTGATCACCGAAGAAGAAGCCCGCGTGCGGCGCGAAACCATCGCCCGGGAGGCCGAATACTACGGGGCCATGGACGGGGCCAACAAGTTCGTGCGCGGTGATGCCATCGCCGGGATCATCATCACCCTGATCAACATATTCGGCGGTTTGACCATCGGCGTCCTGCAGAACGGGCTCAGTTTTGCCGAGGCCGCACAGAATTACACGCTCCTGACGGTGGGCGACGGGCTGGTTTCCCAGGTGCCGGCGCTGGTCATCTCCACGGCCGCCGGCATCATCGTGAGCCGGGCCGGCTCCGAGTCGAGCCTGGGCAGGGATATCACGTCGCAGGTCATGTTTCATCACCGCGCCATCGGCATCGCCTCCGTCGTTCTCGTGGGGTTTTCGATTGTTCCCGGAATGCCAACCCTGCCGTTTCTGATCATGGCCGTCATTACCGCCGGCATCGCCTACGCCATCTACAAATCGACGCTGACGCTGTCCGAGGAACCGCTGGAAACGGAAGGCGCGGTCGAGAGCGAGCCGGCCACCGACCGCATGGACGCCCTGCCGCCGCTCGACATCCTTTCGCTCGAGGTCGGCTACGGCCTCATCCCGCTGGTCGACCTCGAGCAGGACGGCCAGTTGCTGAACCGCATCCGGACCATTCGGACCCAGATGGCGGAAGACGTCGGGATCATCGTCCCGCCGATTCATATCCAGGACAACATGCAGCTTCAACCGGGCGAGTACCGTCTTCTTCTCAAGGGCAACGAAATCGCGCGCGGCGATCTCGTGCTGAACCATTTCCTGGCCATGGATCCGGGTGATGCCGTTGGCAAGCTCGACGGCGTCCAGACCAAAGAGCCGACCTACGGCCTTCCGGCGGTCTGGATCAAGGAGGAAATGCGTGAGAAGGCCATTGCCGACGGATTCACCGTCGTCGACATCGCCACCGTGATGACGACCCACACCTCGGATATCATCAAGCGGTTCGCGCATGAACTCGTCGGCCGTCAGGACGTGCAGCGAATGCTGGATCATCTCAAGGAATCCTATCCCAAGGTCGTCGAAGAACTGGTGCCCAATCTTCTACCGCTGGGCGGGGTGGTGAAGGTGCTTCAGAATCTGCTCAAGGAACAGGTCTCCATCCGCGACCTGTTGGCCATTCTGGAAACCCTGGCCGATTGGGCCCCGATGACCAAGGATCTGGATATCCTGACCGAATACGTGCGTCAGGCCCTCTCTCGCAG
>JASJBQ010000053.1 GCA_030066455.1 Desulfobacterales bacterium | reverse complement strand
CATCTCTACACACCATAATAATAGAAGCCATCTCAGAAAAATTTAAGTAGTATTTTGATACAACCAAGGTGAACCATCGCCAGGAAATTCTCTACATGGTATTCATAGCGTACAATCAGGCGCCTAAAGTTTTGAAGCCAGGCAAACAGGCGCTCCACCTTCCATCTGCGCCGATAGCACCTCAGCTTTCTGCCATCTTGGGTTCGCGTTTTTTTTCTTCCTTTACGATCTTCGCGTTCATGGATACCGTCCTGCATTGTGTTGACCGTCCAAAATACAAAAACTTAGTGCATTCATGTTTTTTTAACACGGTCAAATCTATCAGATATTTTGAGGGCCGATCTGCACCGTTTTTCCCGATAGCAGCAGAACTGATCAGGTCAGGAAGTAAATAGCCATGAAATCTTAAGGTCAAACCATGAAGATACTATTTCCAATACGCGCCGATGGCTTGATTCAACGACATTGAATTCATACCTGGATTTTCACAAGAGCGATTTCAGTTTGGATATGACAGGGCGTGCAAGCGCCTTACTGCCGCCCAACCCGCCGATTTTACATTCGGATGCAAATCCGTTCACTATTTCCGGGCATCCAGAAAAAATCCGATTTTTTTGTCTAACTTTTTTTTTTGATTGACTATGGACAACCCCGAGAACCCTGTTTATCGTCATAAGTGTTAAGTATTACAGAATAATTAATTTAGATAATCTAAAGTTACAAGCCATCGTAAATAAACGTAACACCAGGTTGTCTTCGCCTGCAACGGTTTGTATTATTCCCCATAATGGATGCCTATTGTAAGGCGACTCATGTTTGTGATGTCAAACGGAATACATTATATTTGGATCTGATTGTATCTCCTGTGCGTCTGGACCTGTAACGATTTCTCTAGCGCCTCTTCTATATAGCCCTTCTACCGATGTATAGATCCATCAGGTGATCTGTTGTTTTAAATTTCAGTTGTGCATCCAGGCCAGGTGAGCGCAAGAGTGCTAAGTTCCAACGGTTTCCCACGTCTTCTCTTGCTCTACTATTAGACCTGAGCCATCGGCCTGAGAGCCCGCCGGCCCTATTTTAGAAAGTAAGCATGATACGGCTTTAATTGCCTCCGACCTTGCGTGCGGTTTCCGCCGGTCATGGCGGTCGCTGACGGGTTATCCGAAGCGGCATGCAAGTATCTTGGCAGAGGGAAGTATTTGTCAGTGAAAGGAGAGGGACATGCCCAGCTATCTTCATCCGGGAGTCTATATCGAGGAGATCCCCAGTGGGGTCAAACCCATCGAGGGGGTCGGGACATCCACCGCGGCCTTTGTCGGGTACACGACCCGTGGGCCGGTAGCGGAACCGACCTTGATTTTCAAATGGGACACCTACGAGGAAAAGTTCGGCGGTATCAGGGACGAAGCTATGGCCCCTGTCGGTGATCCTATGGGGTTGGCCGTATACAATTTCTTCCTGAACGGCGGCACCGCCGCTTACATCGTCCGCATCGTCGAAGTTGATCGAACCAATCCGCTGCTGCCCGTGCCTTCCGCCACACCGGCCGAAGGGTTTCTCGAACATCCGATCGATGCCACCCAACTGATCAAATTCAGCGCCGTCAACCCCGGTGAATGGGGCGACGCCATTGAATTAGAGTTCAAGCCAAAGCCTGACAGCACTGAGCATTTCATTCTGGAAGTGGGGGTGTTGGATGCGCAGAGCAATTTCATCGCGTTGGAAACATTCAGCGATCTCACAGTGGCCGATGACCAAGCGCCCGACTTCATCGAGGGTAAAGTCGACGACGCCTCTCAGCTGGTCCGGGTGAAAGTCCAGGACATCACCCCCTACCTGCTGGGTGTGAGTATCAGCCAGGGCCTTGGCGACGATGTCGATTTCAGCGGTCTCAACGGCAAGACCCTTATCGTTTCGGTGGACGGCAGTGACCGCACGTTCTCCTTTGCCGCAGATGACTTCGATACCGGGAGCGAGATAACCGACGTGGCCGCCGTTATCCAGACGATGGTCCGCGGTCAAATTCAGGACAACGATGCAGTGAAGGACTTTACCTGCACCGCCGCCGGCGATCAGTTGACGCTCACTTCCGGGTCCCGATTGTCGACCTCCGCGGTCGTGGTGACAGGCCCGGGAGATACCACCGATGCCGCGGCAGACCTGCTGCTGGGGGTGGACCGGGAAGGAACCGAGCGCACCGGCCAGGAATCCCTGAATCAGCTGCTGTCCGGCACGCCGTCCGGCACGACCTGGAAAGTTTCCCTTGATGACGCTACCAACGGCAACCCGCCGCTGCGGGCGGACTATCAAGATATATTTGCGGCCTTTGAGAAGTATCGGGATATCAGCATCATCTGCTTGCCCGGTCAAACCTGGAACACGACCCCGGAAATAGAGATTATTTCCGACGCCATCGGGCATGCGGAGAAGATGAAAAGCCGCATGGTCATCATCGATCCGCCCGAGGGCGTCCTGCTGAATACCGAGAAGAGTGTTAAGGATTTGAGCTTCAGCCCCAAAACCTACGCCGTGGTCTATTACCCCTGGATCAAGGTCAGCAACCCCTTTTACCATGTCGAGACCAATCCCGGTGTGCCGGCGAACCTTCTGGTAGGCCCCAGCGGTTTCACCGCCGGCATGTGGTCCAAGATCGACGCCAAACGAGGGGTCTGGAAAGCCCCGGCAGGCGTGGAAACGTCCTTGCTCGGTGTGGCCGGTCTGCAATTCCCGGTCGAGGACGGGGAACAGGATCAGCTCAATCCCTTGGGTATCAACTGCCTGCGATCCATGCCCGGCTTCGGACCGGTGATCTGGGGCACGCGAACCCTGGCCACCAGGGCGGACCCGGAATGGCGCTACGTGCCGGTGCGGCGTACCGCCATCATGATCGAGCAGAGCATTTACAACGGCATCCAGTGGGCGGTTTTCGAGCCCAACGACCACAACCTCTGGGCCTCCCTGCGGATCAATATCGGCTCGTTCATGGACGGACTGTTCCGGGCCGGCGCGTTTCAAGGGCAGAAGGCCTCCGACGCTTATTTTGTCCGCTGCGGCCTGGGCGACACCATGACCCAGGGCGACATCGATCGCGGCCAGGTCATCGTGATCGTTGGGTTTGCACCGCTCAAACCGGCTGAGTTCGTCATCGTTCGCATTCAGCAGAAGGTTGCGCAACAGTAAAGGAGGAGAGAAATGGCAGCTCCGCTTTTTCCCGTGAATGCACACCGCCACGACCCCTATCGGACCTTCAAATTTCAAGTCGTCATCGACGGACAGATTGTGGCGGGTCTCAAGAAAATGGGCGCGCTCAAGAAGAAAACCGAGCCGGTCAAATGGCGCGCTTCCAATGATCCTTCCCACGAGCGAATCCTGCCCGGCGGCACTAGCTACGAAGCCGTCACGCTCGAGCAGGGCCTGACCCACGACCCGGTATTCGAGAATTGGGCCAACCTGGTGAACAACATCGAGGGGGATGGCGCCATGTCGCTCAAAAACTTTCGCAAGGACATCATCATCAACGTCCTCAACCTGCAGGGCCAGGTCGCGATTTCCTACAAGCTCTTCCGGGCCTGGGTCTCCGACTTTCAGGGTCTCCCCGATCTGGATGCGGGTTCCATGAACACGGTGGGCATCCAGACCATTACCCTGCAGCACGAGGGCTGGCAGCGCGACACCGGCGTTTCCGAGCCTGCCGAGTCATGATGAAGCTGCCTGGCGGACTTTGGAACGCGGGCAAGCTGTCGCGCGGGTTCGGGTTCAAGCCCCTGACCGGGGCGGTCGAACTCGCGGTGGCCGAGGCCTCCCTGGATGCGGCCGCATCCCTGCCGGAAATAGTGACGCGCGTGTTGACGGCGGCCTTGAAACATCTGCATCCCCATGCGGCGACAGCGGCCCTGATCGACCGTTTGAGTGTGGGCGACCGCCAGTTCCTGATGCAGCAATTGTCGGGATGGTTGGGAATGGACGCGGTGTGGATGACGGCCGCTTGCACCCGCTGCAAGGCGCCGTTCGACTTTTCGATCCGCGCATCGG
The DNA here is from genome assembly GCA_030066455.1 of Desulfobacterales bacterium. The sequence goes on along the minus strand of JASJBQ010000053.1, from coordinate 30,359 downwards.
AACTGCCGGTCAAACCGTCCGGGGACGGCTACCCCTTTGCAACGGTTGCCACTTCCAACGGTACCGCTACCTGGCGCGTGCCCAACGGTGCCGACCAGAAAGCCATGGCCACCATCCCCCCGGAACAGACGGCGGAAAGGGTCCTGATGGAAAGATGTCTGCTGGAAATCAAAGACCCCGATGCAGGGCCGGCCGCAGCGTGGATCGCGGCCCTTGATCCCGATGACATGCGAAAGGTGGAGGCCGCATTGGAAGACGTCGCGCCGGAAGTCACTTCCGCCCTTCAGGTGCACTGCCCGGTCTGCCATGAAGCCAATACGGTGGGCGTCGATCCATACCTGGTCCTGAACGGCTGGAGCGAGGCGATCAGCACGGACGTCCATACCATTGCGAGCACTTACCACTGGAGCGAGGCCGAAATTCTCTCCCTGTCCAGAAACCGCCGCCGACGCTACCTGCAGCTGATCGACCAGGCCCGCGGTATGACAAACTGAATTCGAGCCGGCTTCCGACCGCTCGGATTGGATGGCGCCTAGCGTACGGCCCATCCAGAAAGAAGACCGTCAATGGGCTTTTTTGCCGCTATAATCCGAGACAGCCAACGTCCACCGCCGGCGGCAAGAAGTACCCTATCCGACCGCAGTGCGGCGGCTGTCGTGATTCCCACGGATGGTCACCCAGCCAAGACGGCAGAAGGCCCATCGGAGCCCGGCCGTAAGAACACCGTAACCGCCGATCCGGAAGGCAGGAAATCGCATACAGCCCCCCTATCCCTGGGCCATGGACCGACCCATTCTACGCCCCCGATGTCTTCCGCCCGTAAGCCGTTGGTTCCTTCATCGGCCGATACCATCCAACCGACCGGATCCGTTGAGACGGCTACGCGCTATAACGACCGTTCGGAACCCGTGATGCCCCCCTCCGCCGGCCCCCCGGAACAGCGAGCGGCAACCGGCCTGCAAACAAAGAAGCGCACACGCCGCCGGAACGAACCCGTCTTCATCGAACCGTTGTCCGATCAGGCATTGGGGAAAAAGCGTAAAGCGGAGTCTTCAAGGCGCGCGGACGACCGCAGGCATGAACCGGTCGAAAGCTTAAATGAAAGCATATCGCTAAAGCCCGGTCTAACGGCTCAACCCGTCACCGCACCCCTTTCGAGCGCATCAAACCTGCCTCCAGCCGAAGCGGCCCCGCCCATGAGGCCTGCCTCGGGGGCAGCCGCAAGCGATAACATTCCGCACGCCGCGGCAGCGCCGGACGCGAACACCGTTGACGCCCCGCTGCCTCTTGAAGCCAAGCCGCATACAAACGAAGCGTTTGAGATGCCGATGCCCCGATCCGCTGTAGCGGACACGAATACACGGGAACAGCCGATGCCGGCGGCTGTCATCCTCACCCCGATGGAGCAGCCGCCGGACGCCTCGCCCGAAAGGAAAGAGGACGGATTCACGGCCCGCGAGGAGAGCGCGGCGATAATGCCGTCCGTTGCAGCCGTGCCAGCCCCGCAGCATGAAAGGGAACGCACGGGCCAGGCGCCGAACCGACCGGCCGAAGCGCCAGGCGCGGAGGCGGAAGCTCCCGCGGTGCGGATCGGGCTGCTCGAAGTGGTGGTGACGGCCCCTGAAAGTCCGCCTCGAAAAGCGGAGCGCACCCTCGGGATACGCAACCATATCGCCAGTCGTCACTATTTGAGGAACCTTTGAACCATGCCGCTCCCAACCTCATCGCTATCGCAAATCTGCCGATCGATCGCCAATTTCGTCAGCACCGGTCTCGACGCCAGTGCCAACTCCATCCGTGTCATGATCGGCAATCCGGCGGATGCGGTACCCGGTGCCTCCGGAGGCGAACATCATATCAATCTTTTCTTTTACCGTATTGAACCGTCAGGGTTCTTCCCGGACGTCGACCCCACTGATACCTGGTGGCTCAGACTGCAATGTTTGGTGACCGGCTTCGGTATTGCAGAGGACAACATCAGCTCCGGTGAGAACGATCTGCGACTGCTGGGCGAGGTCATGCGCCTTTTTCACGAAACCCCCTTGCTGGATTCCTTGGAAGTGGAAGACGAGACGCTGCGGTTGCAGGTGATCTTCCAGGCGTTGAATCCGGACGATCTCAACCACATCTGGTCGACCCAGGGCGATGTCAGCTATCGGCCGTCGGTCGCCTACGAGATGTCGCTGGCCCCGGTTGTCCCGTCCCGGCGAAGCACCGGCAGCCCGCTGGTCGGCGCCTTGGGCACCCAGATTCGCGCCGACATGACCACACGCCGCGCACCCTTCACCGGAGCGGTGTCGACACCCCCGGTTATCTTTACCGCGGTCGACGTCACCCGGGAGGATTGGGCCCCGGCCATAGCCCTTGTTCATGAGGGGCAATGCGCGCAAAGCCTGGTCTTTGCCAAAGACAGCGTCGATCTGCAGCAGTTTGTGCCCGCGGTCTGGGTGGCCGGCAAGGTGGACGATGTGGTGACCCTGGCCTGGGAAAAGTGGACCGGGACCATGGGCTGGGCGCGGCAGGACACGACCCGGGAAGCGACGGTCACGGACCCGGCCATTGACCCGGCCAAGGCCGCTGCAGCCACCACGACCTCGTTCGCCCTGCCCTTCGAGGCCGGAGAGACCGGCCAGGCGGTGCTCTACGCCGAGCGTGTCTATCTTCGCGCCGGCGACGGCCTGTCCGCCACGGTGCGAAGCAACCCCTTGCTTGTCACCGTTTTCGAGGACGCCCAATGAAGGCGACGGCCCCTGAAAATTCCGTGGAACACCTGGCGGTCGAATGGGAGCGTATCGAAGTACTGGGGCATCTGCTCTCCGAATCGCGCCGGGACCGTCAGGCGTCTCAGACGGCGCTGGAGCGCCTGGAGCAGCTTCAGGCCCAGGTCGAACAGCAGCGGCGGCGGGGCCGGGGCCTCGTGTCCCTATCGCCCGCCGCCTTGTCGTCCATGGAGCTGGATGTGCTGGCCTGTGTGCTCGCCCCGGAAGCAGAACCCCGTCTGGGCTGGCTTTTTCAGCATCTGCAGCCGGGTGCGCCCCAGCCCTACCCGACGGCGGCCCTGCTTCACGAGCTGCTGGCCGTGGTGCCTGAAGAAGGCCCGGGACTCTATGCCGCGATCGCCGACTCGTCACCGCTGCGGCGCTTCGGGCTGATAGAAATCGACGGCAGCAATCCCTATCAGCCCTTGCGGCCGGCTCCCGGGATGAGCGCCCGCCTGCTCGGACGTCCTCCGGTCGGCGGCGATATCCCCGGTGCCATCCGGGTCCGGATTGAAGCCGAATGGGACGACCTGGTTCTTCCGCGGGACCGCTTGATCGCGCTGCAGGAATATCTCCTCTGGATCACACAGAAAACCAAAGTGGTTCAGGAATGGGGCGGCGAGGATTGCGGCGGTCCGGTGGCGCTTTTTTCGGGCCCGTCTGGCACGGGGAAAACCTTTGCAGCGGCTGTCCTGGCCACCCAATTGGGCTGGCCTCTGTTCCGGGTCGATTTGGGTCGGCTGGTGAGCAAGTATATCGGAGAAACGGAAAAAAATCTGAACCGACTGTTCGACGTGGCCCACGACCAGCCGATGATTCTGCAGTTCGACGAAGCCGACAGCCTCTTCAGCAAGCGGGGTGAGGTCAAGGAAGCTCGCGATCGCTACGCCAACATGGAGGTCAGCCACCTTCTGGCGCGCATCGAATCCCACCACGGACCGGTGATTCTCACCACCAATCTACGCCAGCACCTCGATCCGGCCTTTGCGCGTCGCTTCCAGGTGGTCGTCGATTTTCCCCGGCCCGATGCAACGGCCCGCACACGGCTGTGGCAGCGCCTGCTGCCGCCCAGAGCACCCGGCCGCAATCAGGTGGATGCGGCATTTCTCGGTCGGACCGTCAATCTTACGGGGGGCAACATCCGCAACGCCGCCCTGCATGCCGCCTACCTGGCGGCTGGCGACGGCCAGGTCATTGCGCTAAACCATATCGCCCTGGCTGTCTGGCGTGAGCTGGGCAAGGATGGCCGCGAGCTGTCTCCGGCGGACCTTGGCGCCTTGGGGGCCCACCTGCCGAAGGAGGCCCTATGCTGACCATCGACCGTCTGCGGCTGCATCTACCCAGTGGATACCGGCATCGCTCGGCTGCCATCGGCCGGTTGCTGGCGGAAGAGCTGGCCAGGATACCCCTGGGGCGCGACCTGCAAATTGAAAACCTGCGTCTCCCGTCGATTACGATCGCATCCGGCGAGAGCGATCGTCGGATCGCCAGGAAAATTACCGCGGCGGTCGCGCAACGGATCGAAACCTCAAAACCTGAATGGCCGATGGCCGGAACGTCTCCGGCCCAGAGGTGAACCATGCTCAACACCGTCAAAGGCATGCTGGTCGAATACGCGCTGGCCATACCGCCACTGGTGCTGGTTTTTGAATTCAATCCCCAGAGCCTTTCGCGCACCCGCACGATCACCATCAAAACCGGCAATGCCCCCGGCACCAGGGGCGGCTATGATTTTCTGCTGCCCACCGAGACCCCCCGCGTGGCGCAGGGCGTGACCGTGGAGCCGGAAAGCTTTGCCCTCGACATACTGCTCGACGCCACCGACCGCATGAACGACGGGGAAGTGATCGCCACCCAGTTCGGCATCGAGCCGGAACTGGACACCCTGCGCACAATGGTCGAACCCAAGTCCCAGGGCCCGGCCGGCCTCCAGACCCTCTCCAGCCTGGGCCTTGGCGGCGAGCGGGCCTTTCAACGCAGCGAGTCGGCTTCGGTCCTCCTGCTCGTGTGGGGAACGCACATCCTGCCGGTTTTCCTGACCAGCGTGCAGGTGACGGAAGAAGCCCATCTGCCGTCGTTGATCCCCTACCGTGCCAAGGCGACCCTGAACCTTCAGATCATCGAAGGCAACAACCCCTTTTACCAGGTGGAAAAGGTGCGTCAGGTGGTGGGCGCCGCTCTCAACACAGGGCGCACCGTGATTGGAGCGATCTTCTAATGTTTCAAAAAGGTTCACGCTACGACAAGGCCCCCCTGTTCGCGCCGACGGATGAAGGCGGATCGGTTTTCGAGGGTATCCGCCCGCGGTCCATCGGCACGGCCGCAGGTGTTATCGAGCACGTGGTCAAGTCCTGGGACCGCCTGGATCTCCTGGCCGGGCACTACTACAACGACAGCCGGCTGTGGTGGCGCATCGTCGATGCCAATCCCGACTATCTGTTCGGGGGGGACATGCTCCTGGAAGCCATGGAAGGTCGGATCATCCTGATTCCGAAAGCGAGAGAATAGAATGGGTGTGCTGGACTTGCTTACCGCGAAATTTCGCGAACCCGCGGAATGCCTTATCCGGGTCGGTGGCGCGGGAGAGGAAATCAGCGATCTCTATCCGGTTCTGCTGGAGGTGCGCGTGGACACCCGGCGGGACCAGCCGGCAGTGGCCACGCTCAAGTTTGAAACCCGGCGCGACGAGCAGGGCCAGTGGCTGGTTCAGGACAGCGGGCTGCTGGCGCCCTGGGAACCGATCGTCGTGGAAGCCGCTTTCGGTACCCGCGTCGAGGAGGTCATGCGCGGGTTTGTCCGCGAAATCGACGCCAGCTATCCCGAAGATGCAGGTACCACCACCGTCACGGTCGAATGCCAGGACGACTCGCTCCAACTTGACCGTGCCCACGTCCGCGAAGTCTGGGGGGGCGATGCGCCTACGACGGACCAGGACATCCTGACGCAAATTCTGGAGAGCTACGGCCTGAGCCTCGATCCGGAGAGCGGTGCCGGCCAGACCGGCCTCGTGATCAACCAGGACGAAACCGACATCGCCTTTCTGCGGCGGCGGGCCGAAGCCAACGGCTATGATTTGCTCTTCCGCGAAGGCAGCGTTTACTTCGGGCCGATGCGTCTGGACGCCGCGGCGCAGGCGGCGATCATGGTCTATGCCGGGCAGGCCACCAACTGTCTGCGTTTCGAGGTGGTGGACGATGGCCACCAGGCCGACCAGGTCACTTTTGACCGGGCCGAAACCGAGGGCGAAGGCACCGTCTCCGAAACCGTATCGCCCGATCTGCCCTTGCTGGGAAACGATCCGGCAACGGAACAGGGCAGCGGCCTGCCGGCCTTCGCCTGGCGCATGAGCCGCGAGGGCGAAATGGAGGAAGCGGAGTGGCAGGCGCGGGCCCAGCGCCGCGCCAACGAGCTCTCCCTGCGGGTAAAGGCGGAAGGCGAGTTGGACGGATCCCTTTACGGCCACGTGCTGCGGGTGGGCGAACCGGTGGGGGTGGACGGCGTGGGGGAGCGCTACGGCGGTGTTTATTTCGTTGACACCGTCCATCACGTTTTCGACACGGAAGGCTATCGCCAGAGTTTTACCCTGCTGCGCAACGCTTACGGGGACAACCTGGAGAGTTCCGGGGGCGTGCTCTCAGGTGTGCTGTAACGCGCAGCAGGGCGTTTTCGAACCCCGACACGGGAGGACCCATGGAAGACCTGCTGCTCAAACTGGCCAAACAGTTTCAGAACAAATACTTCGGCAAATACCGGGGCTTCGTGGCGGACAACGACGATCCCGAGCAGCGGGGACGCCTGCGCCTTACCGTCCCGTCTGTGCTGGGCGAGGTCCAAAGCGGATGGGCCCTGCCCTGCCTGCCTTTCGGCGGCCTCGGCGACCAGGGGTTCTTCGCCGTGCCGGAGCCGGGCGCACAGGTGTGGGTCGAGTTCGAGGCCGGCAACATCAACCAGCCCATCTGGACCGGTACCTTCTGGCAGCAAAGCGGCGATGCACCCGCCGAGGCGGCCCAGAGCCCACCCACGACGCGGGTTCTCAAGACCCCTTCCGGCCATGTGCTGCAATTCGACGACAAACAGGGTGAGGAGCAATTTCGCCTGGCCCACCCGGCCGGAGCCGAAACCACGGTGGACCCCAAAGGAACAGTGGTCATCACCGATGCGCAGGGCAGTCGCCTCACGCTTGACGCCGACAGCGGTGAAATTGTCGTGGAAGACACCGGCGGCAATACCCTGACCATGAACGCCGGCGGAACCACGGTCCAGGACAGCAACAGCAACAAGATCGAGATGAATGCCGCCGGGGTGACGGTCAAGGGCACCAAAGTCGTGGTGGAGGGACAGCAGGTCATGCTGGGCGGAGCCGGGGGGGAACCGATCATCAAGGGGCAGAGTTTTCTGACCCTCTTCGCCACGCACATTCACACGGCGGTACCGGCCGGCGGTCCGACCTCGCCCCCCATTCCCCAGGGAGAGATGAGCACGCTGTCCATGAAAGTCATGACGAGTTGAAAACAGGAGCCGAACCATCATGCAGCATTTGAGCGACCCACCCTATCTGGCCTTTCCTTTCCGCATCGGGGCAGACGGCGCCCAGACCAGCGGCAGGGCGCGCCACGTGCGCGAACAGATCGAACAGGTGTTGTTCACCAATCCGAATGAACGGGTCTTTCGGCCCGAGTTCGGCGCGGGGGTCAAGAAGCTGATCTTCGAACCCAACGCATCCGCCCTCTGGGAGGTGACGCGCAAGCGTCTGACCGCTTCGCTGGCCGACGCCCTCAAGGGCGAAGTCGATCCCCGCACGCTCGAGGTCAGCGTGCGGGGCGAGGATGAAAAGCTGATCGTGGAGATTGCCTACAATCTGACCACCATCGGCCGCACCGAACGGCATCAGTTCGAAGTGAGTTGACCCGACATTGTAGCGAGGAGGCACAAACGCATGGCAGCAACGCCTCAAACCACCCTGACATTCGTCGGCCGATGCCCGGACTGCGCCGAGCGGCAGGTGGCGCTGCCGCCGGCCCTGCCGGAAGTGGGCGACGATTTTGACTGGCTGGTACGCGATTACGACAGCTTTCGGCGTTTCATGCTGGAGGAGTTGGCGGCCCGCTTCCCCGAACGCACGCGCTGGACGCCGGCCGACATGGAGGTCGTCCTGGTCGAGGTGCTGGCGGCCGTCCTGGATCAGCTTGCGGACATGCTGGATCGTGTGGCCGCGGAAAGCTACCTGGAAACAGCCCGCAGGCCGGAAACGGTGCGCCGTCTGCTGGCCCTCATCGGTTTTGACGCCGCCACCGCGGCCGGCCTGACGGACGAAGATCCTTACCTCCCCAATGCCCGGACCAAGGAGCAGCAACTGGAAGGGCTCTGGAGCCGGAATCCGGCGCTGATGGCGGCGGCCAAACGCGAAGGACCGTTGTCCATCCGCACCCAGCGGCGCATGGTTACGGTGGAAGACTATGCCGCGAGGCTCGTGGACCACCCCCTGGTGCTGCGGGCCACGGCCTGGGAGGAGTGGAGCGGATCCTGGACCGCGCTCCGCGTGGCGGTGGTGCTGTGGCAGGAGGAACGGCTGGATGATCCGGGCCTGGTTTTCCCGGACGATCTCAAGGCGCAGGTTGCGGCCTTTCACCACCTGAACCTTCTGCCCGAACCGATTTGGGCGCCGGACCCGCCCACGATCCGCACCGTGCTGCGCCCCTACCTGGACGCCTTGCGAATGATCGGCCAGGAAGTGCGCCTGGAGGATGCCGAACCCGTGGGCATTAAAATATTCGTTTCCGCCCGGGTGGCCGAGAACTTCTTCCAGTCCGAAGTGCGCCACGCCGTGAATCAGGCCCTGGGTACCGCCCCGGGAGGCTTTTTCGAACCGGGCCGTTTGAACTTCGGTCAAGACGTTTACGCCAGTGACATCTTCCAGACCCTGATGGCCCTGGATGGGGTGGAAAACGTGTGCCTCAACCGTTTCAAGCGCCTGGGCGATCAGTTTCCCGACCAGGCCGACACCGGCGTTATCCCTCTGCAGGGCCTGGAGATCGCCGTGTGTGACAACGATCCGGCCCACCCCGAGCGGGGCTTTTTCACCCTTACATTGAGCGGGGGGCGCAAAGGATGAACGCTCGCCATGACTTGACGCGCTGGAACCGCGCCCATCTGAGCCGCTTCCGCTACATCGACGGGAACGCCGTGACGTTTCTGGAAACACTGCGCCAGGCGCTGATCGACAGGTTCACCGATCAGGCGGCCGAGACGCTACAATGGGAAAGCCTCGTCTCCGGGCCGCCGGACGATCCTTCCGGCGAGGGCGCCTACGAGAGGCTGAAGCGCGAACGGGCGCGCATCCAGCGGGAGACCGAGCGGGAGCGTCTGGACCGCATCAGCGAGCAGTACGACGGCGATCGGCGGGACTGGGGCTGGGAAATTGCGCGCGTGCTGGCCCGCAGTGCCCACGTCCTCACCGAATATATCGACGCCTACGCCAATGAGGGTTTTCTAAGGACCGCCACCCAATGGGACAATGTGCGCCGGCTGGTGGAAATGCTCGACTACCATCCCGCCCCGCCCGCTTCGGCGGCAACCCTGCTGGCGATCGAGGCCAAGCCGGACGCCGACGGCACGCTGGAAGCCGGCTTGCAGGTCAAATACACACCGCCCGACGGCAGCCCTCCCGTGGTGTTCGAAACCTTGACGGACATTGTCATCCATGCCGATCTGAACCAACTGCGCCCGGCGGGGTACGACCGCAGCCAGGATCTTCTGGATGGCCGGCGGTTCGTGCTCGCAAGCGAGGTGGAGGGCCTGGAGATCGGAGCGCCCGTGGTGCTGGAAGATGAAACAACCGGCGCGCTTCGCGGCCACCGAATCAGCGCGTTCGAGGTCGAAGGAGACACCACCAGGATCTGGGTGGATCCCCCGGTTTCACCCCCCCTGCCGATCGGCTACACCATCGTTCATCTAAACCCCGAGGAGCCGTTGGATCCCATGGGCCCTGTCGTCGCGTCGGCGCCGCTGGGCCGCAAGCTGCACCTGACGGTAGAACCCCAGGAACTGGAATTGAAGAAGGCGATCTATATCGCCGACAAAGACACCGTCTACTATCGCCGCCCCGTCGAGATCGACGGCCGGCACCTGGTGCTGAACGCCGATGTCGGCCATCTGCGCCTGGCAGAGGCCTGGGTGGGCCTGCCGTTGCTGCTGTCGGTCGAGTACACCGGGAGCGAAGAAATCATCGTCGACACAAGCGTTGAATACACCTTCAAGACGGCCGGCGATTGGTCTTACCTGGCGGATCGGCAGGTTGCCAAACCCATGGAAGAGCTGCCGGTCTATACGGTCAGCGGCGCGGAATACAATCCGGTGGCGGATGGCACCGAGGCCGAAGAGGGCTACACGATCCTAAAGGTCGTTTGGGACCCGGACGATCACACGGTTTCCCTCGATGATGCAGGCTCACTGTTCGTACCGCCGGCCGTTAGCGGACAGTGGCCCGTGGATTCGTACCTCGAAAGGCCAAAGGGTCGCCTGCCGACGGGTTTGACCGCCGGCCTGCCCTTAAAAACCGACGAGGGCGACCTGGCGGTGGTCGACAACGGCCGCCATATGGCCTGGGCCCGCCTCGAAACCGTCAAGCCATACGAAGACGTCCAGCAGGCCGATCTTATTGCGGAGACGGGCTGGTTCGAGGACGGTTCAAGCAAATTTTATCTCACGGAAACCCTGGTTCGGGCCCATTTCAAGGACGCCGTCCGCCTCAGGGACTGGCAGGTCAACCCCCGAACGCTGACCGGCAGCCGGATTCCGTTGTCCATTGTCCCTGCTGCCCTTGAAAAGGGCCGCAGCGTCATTGTGGAAAACGCCGACGACCCGGCAGCGGCTTTTGCAGCCATCGTGACCGCCATCGATGAATCGCGAAATCCGGCCGAGCTGGTGCTGAACCAGGATCTGCCCGCCGGGTTCACCTACGCCAATACCCTGGTTGCCGCCAATGTGGTCTCAGCCGGTCATGGCGAGACCAAAGGGGAAAAAGTGTTGGGAAGCGGCGATGCCACCCGGCTGAGTCAGGCCTTCGTGCTGCGTGATACAAACGTCGCCTTTATCGCCGATGCCACCCAGCCCGCCGGCGTCAGAGCGGCCATCGAGGTCAAGGTCGTCGGCCGCGTCTGGGAGCAGGTGGCCGGCTTCCAGAACAGCCTTCCGACAGATGCCCACTACACGGTGCGCCTGACCGAGGAGGGTTCTCTGAAAATCACCTTTGGTGACGGCCAGCGCGGCCGCCGTCTGCCCACCGGCAGCAACAACGTGCGCCTGACCTATCGCAAAGGCACCGGTCTTGGCGGCAACCTGGATGCCGGAAGTTTCATCAAAGCGGCCAAGCCGCACCACCTGGTGGACAAGGTTCGTCAGCCTCTGCCGGCCACCGGCGGCAACGACATGGAAACCCTGGCGTCCCTGCGGGAAAATGCGCCAGCCACCCTGCTGACCCTGGAGCGGGCGGTGTCTTTGGAGGACTTCGATTATCTGGTCACCAGCCAGAGCAGCGTCTGGCAAGCCAAAGCCTTTGCGCGACCGACGGGTTTGGGCCGCAACCAGATGATCGAGGTGGTGGTGGTGCCGGCCGGCGGCGGAGAACTGGGCGCTCTGGCCGAAACCCTGACCGATTTCATCCTGGCGCATACCGTTCCGGGGCTGGAGGTGATGGTTACGGCCTACCGACCCCGGACCTTTGGGCTGGAGGTGCTGATCACGGTAGACAGCGCGGCCTACAACCCCGAGGAAGTGACCGCCGCCGTCAAATCAGGCCTGGAGGAGGCCTTCAGCCTTGAAAACCGCAAACTCGGCCAGGATGTCTTTCTGAGCGAAGTATACCAGGTGGTGGAAGCGGTTACGGGTGTGGCGCATTCTCAGGCCGTCATCAACGGCAGCGGCGTTATCCGTCGTTTGCCGGCCGGCGACCGGGATGTGCTGACCCTGGGCCGACTGTTGGTGACGCACCAGGGCGGCGAAGACACGCCGACACAAGCCGCCACCGCCCCCGCGACATCAGCGCCAGCCGCCCCTCGCCTGATTGGCGGGCGCGAGTTAGAGGTCATCCATGGTATCGGGGGTCGCTACGCCGAGCTTCTGAAGGGCAGCGGCGTCCGCACCGTAGAAGACCTGCGCCGCCATGACCCGCAGAAGCCGCCCAAGGGCATCACCACAGCGGAGCTGTCCGTATTGGCAACCAAGGCCGAGCTGATCACGAGCCTGGATGTGGACGCATTCATGGTGATGCCCCTTCTGCATCGCTCTCTCTTCGAACTGCTGCAGACCGGTGCTGATGATTTGGCCCGCGACAGCGGGCAGACGCCCGCGTTCGGCCGCCAGCTCCTAAGCAAGCTGCGCGTTCTGCAGGTTGTCCTGGACAGGGCGCATTTAGAGCGCATCACCCTGCGCGAGTTGCTGTTCGAACGCCCCGCAGGCCAAACCGAAAGGTGATCGCATGAACGCCGACAAGTACATCCAAACGCAAGCCGGTCGAGCGCTTTTCGAACTTCTGCCCGAGGTTTACCGCACCCGGGACACCATCGATCCCGAGGCCGGCGGCGATCTGGCGCGCTACCTGGATGCCTGCGGCCATCTGCTCGATTTGATCCGTCGGACGATGGATCAACGTCTGGCCGACGTCTTCCCGGACGATCCCCCCGCGGAGCTTGGCGGGCAACCCTGGCTGCTGCCCTATATCGCCGATCTGCTGGATGTGCACATGGTGTCCCCGGACGAGGCCGGGCGGCGCGCGGAAGTGGCCCATGCCGTGGCCTGGCGGCAGCGCAAGGGCACCCTCAAGGTTCTGGAACAAATCGCGGAACAGGTGGGAAGGCTGGAAGTCGAGGTGCAGGAGGGCTGGAAAAAGGTGGCCACGACGCCGCGGATCGGTTTGCCGCTTTTGCCGGCCAGGGCACGGGGAGCGTCGGAACGCTTCGATGATTTCAGGCGGCACGCCAATTGGGCCGCGCGCCACCCGGATCTGAATTCGGCCACGATCGACCTGCGCTATCCCTCACGGGCCGTGCAGCTGGATGGTACGCCCCAGAACCCCGCGGCCAAGCAGACCGATTTCGGCGGCACCACCGTCTGGTGGCGCCAGGTCAACTCTCACGGCGCCCCGTGCTTCCCGGGCAGCTACGAGGACACTGCCAGGCGAACGGTGGATGTGCGCACGCCCCACTGGCGGCAGGGCCACTGTCATCCCAAACGGGCGGTTTTATATGCCCCGCCGCCGACCGGCTTTTTTCCCCTTCCGCGGCCATCTGTGGTCATAAGCCCCGACCCGGATCAGGGGGCCCTCGATTATCAGCCGTGCGGCTTTGCACCGACGGCCTACTGTGCGGAATTTCCGCTCAGGGCGCAGGCGCCGAAGATTTCCGCGGGGAGTCGAGGGCTGTTGCGGATTGAAACCGAGACCGGGTCGAACGTTACACTGCCGGTAGCGGTGACGGCCGCCACAAACCAGGCGCTCAGCCTCAAGGGACCGGCACCGCCGAAAACATTGACCGTGCCCGTCCCTTCCGAACGGGTAAAGCTGGAGGTGCTAAGTGCGGTCACCATCCGCTGGGACCGGCGTGGGGAATTGCGCTACCAAAGTCTTTTCGAAGAGCGCCGGGAGGATCGGTCGGGACTGGCGGCGCCGGTGCGCGTGTTCTGCAACCAAACCCTCGGCACCGAATGGTACATGCCGATAAAGATCATCGGCCGGATCGAACTGGCCGAGGTCGAACACTATCGCTTCGAAGGGCTGCACCTGGACAATGCCCTCCGGGTCGATCAGGGGCGCCTCGAATTGGAGGCTGTTGCCGCCCGCCGGGTGGATATTGCCACGCGCGACACGGAGCTGCCTGTGCTGGACGCAAGGGACAGCCTGATCAAGAACATGCTGGTTCCCGACGGGCTGGTCCGACTGGAGTATTGCACCGTGCTGGAGAACGCGCCGGTTGAAGCCTTGGAAGCCAGCGATTCGCTTTTTCTGGGCCTCCTTTTCCGCAGCGGCGGGTCGCCTTCCGCTCCACCGCGCCCGGCCTGCTTGCGTTACGCACGGTTTCACGAACGCCAGCCGATCGACGGGATGCATATCTACCAAAGCACCCGTGACCCGGTGGTGATGTGGACCACCGAATTCGGCCGCGCGGGCTGCGGGGTTCTGCACCCGGCAACGTCCGGGTCCGTGCGTTTCGGGGCCGAGGACGGTGGCGAGATGGGAGCGTACCACACGCGAAAGTACGCCCTCCTGGCGGAAGCGGTCCAGGACAAACTGAAGGGTTTTCTCCCGGTGGGGATCGAAGCCGTCGTCGTGCCGGACCTGCGCTTGCAGGTGCTCCCCAGGGAGAGCTGTAATACCGGGGAAAGCCAGAATGAAGCCTAATATTGACATGGGTTGTTCGATACAGATGGGACGGGGCCAATGAAAACACAGATTTCCAGAAATGCCTTCAAGCCGCAAAAGCGCTATGCCGGGGTTTACCAGCAACAGGGGCGGATGATCACGGACGCCGATTGGAACAACCTGGTCGATCTGCTCAAGGGGCATTTGGCCGAAGCCCTGAAAGACGTCGTCGGCACGGGATCGCCCCGCAACGGCGCCTTGACCATCACCAGCAACCGAATGATTCGACCGGGCGACCTCTATGTGAACGGCCTGCGGGCCGAGCTGCTCGGCACGGATCCCATCGGTGCCGACAATCAGCCGGATTATCCGAATCACCCCAACCTGCCCGCCACCGGACCGTACACCGTTTATGCCGATCTCTGGGAGCGATCCCTGACCGCCCTTGAAGATCCGGATTTACGCGATGCCGGTCTCAACGGGGCCGATACCTGCACCCGTACCCAGGCCATGCTGCAGATCAAGACCTGTGCGCCGGGTGTCGACCCGGAAAAAGATATTCTACGGCGGGGCAACGCCGTCCTGACACTGGAGCTGCACGGCAACCGGGAATCCGGTGACCCCTGCGACCCCTGCGCCGGGCAGGTCGATGCCGGCGAGGGCCGCATCGGCAACTACCTGTTCCGCCTGGAGGTGCATGCGGTCATGGGACCGGCCGATGCGCCCACCGGCCTTACGCTCAAGTGGTCGAGCGAAAACGGCGCCGAGCAGTATGCCGCCGAGAGCGAGGACCGGATGCCGCCCGGGTTCGTCATGAGCGGTCGCTACATCTACGAGTTTTTCAATCTCGCCAGTGAGAAGCATGCGGGCGTGCATTTGACCCCCGGCTTCAACCCCACCCCGGGCGCTTTGAAACCCGCCTACGAAATCCCCGAAACGGGTACGGACGAACCACGAGACCATGTGCGGCGATGGGACGGCTACTGCCGGCTCACCCGCAGCGGACCCGGCTGGTCACTGGTTGAAGGATTCGACATGGGCGTGCCCTTGTCCACCGAGGTGCCCGATACCGCTCCCGGGCATATCACTCCGGGTCCGAACGTGAAAATCAACCTGGAGGCGCTGGAACTGAAACTGGAGACGGCCGGTCGTGCCTTCGTGGCCGGGGACTTCTGGCTGGCGCCGGTTCGAGAGGCGGCGCACAACCCCGGCAACAAGGTCCTGGACGCGGCTCGGCCCGAGGGGATTGTCCACCATTACCTGAGCCTGGCGCAGGTGGCGGCGGACGGCACGGTTCAAGCGGTTGCGAACGGAGCCGACAGGCGTCGCAAAAGCTTTCCCCCCCTGACGAATCTGTGGGCTTCCGACGTCGATTACCAAACGGACTGTTCCAGGGGACTTTTCCAGAATTTCGCGGGCACGGTAAAAGATGCCCTGGATCATATTTGCACCATCCAGGCCAAGGATGTGGGATTTCCCAAACCCTGCGACACCAGCATTTACGAGGGGCAAACCATTGAAACGGTTGAACAGGCCCTGAAGCTGCTGTGCGATGTACAGGCCCGCCAGATCAGCTACCAGCCCCGGCCGGATTGTACCTATCTAGACCGGCCCGAGATTGCTACGGTCCAGGACGCTCTGGATGAACTCTGCCGCCGCCCGGCCGGCGGCGGCTGCAAAATCACCGTTGGGGACGGCGGCCAGTTCAGGACATTGGAGGAAACCCTCAAAACCCTTTTTAGCCAGAATGCCACGGACATCTGCATCTGCCTGCTGCCCGGAGACCATATCTTCGGCGGAACGTGGGAAACCAAATCTGAACACTTCAGCCTCTCCATCACTGGGTGCGGTGCAGGTACTAAGGTCAAATTGGAGAGGCCGTTGGCATTCATCGGACTTGCATCGCTGAAGTTGGAGAATTTTACGATCGATGCAATGAGACCGGACCTGCCGATGACTGTGACGAGATGTACCGCGGTAGACATCCGCAACCTGCACCACATGGGGCTGGCCCAAAAAAATCCCCTTATCCAAGTGGCCGGCGGCGATCGCGTCCGGCTGGAAGCAAATATCCTGGAGGCCTACACAGCGATCGGCTTGGAAAAGCCGCAAGCGGTGCTCGAATTCGATTCCGAACTGGTATCGCTTTATGCCCTCGCCCAGCGTGACGATTTTTGGGTACCGGCAGCGGCGAAGGCTGATAGATGGGCCCAGCTACGTCAAAATGAACGGAGACTTCTGGCCGGCCGAATCGAGAGCCAACTCAAAGAGGTACGAATCACGGTGAACGAGGATTTGGCCTACCGTCATCTGGTCGAAACCCTCGCCCGCGAGACCATCGATAGCGAGGCCCTGCTGAATCGGTTGCGCGACGTCCGGGATCAGGCCCACCATGCTGCTGCCGGCAGGGGCGTGATCTTCATGGATGCCCTTGCCAGCGTTGCCCTCGAGGACAACACGATTTTCGGCAGCGTCGGTTTCTACGGCCTCCCGGGGGGAACTGATCTCAGCCCAAGCGAGATTGACGAAATTGCGGGAGATTTCAAGCCGCCTGTTCAGATTCGTTTCCTGTCGTCCGGCGCAAACCTTCAGGCTTGGGACAACCGGATCACCCGGCTGACCGTAAGTGAAGATATAATCAAAACCCTCCGCGATATGATCCAAAACAGCGAAGGTGAAACTTTGATTCAGGGCCTTTATCGAACCGCTCTATTCGAGAGTAATATCATAGCAGGGAACGATAATCAGATCCTCTTCGAAAATCTCACCCTGGCGGCCAATGAATTTCAAGCCCTTAAGGACCCGATAGGATGGGGGGTTGGCAAAACGGTTATCGGCACCGGCAACCGGGTCCGACGCGACCAATACGTCGACTTAAGCGCAGATCGATTTACGGTCGGCGGGGGAGAAATGCTGACGGCTGCACGGAACCGCGGTCTGGCGGCCAATCTGCCGGAAGACAGCTGGAAATGATTTGCGAAACCGATAAATCACAAAGCAGAAGATCAAAGGATGAGAAACCATTACATCCTCAAAAGGCAGGTGTATAAGGCGGTTCGGCCGAATCGTCCGAATGTCGGGACATACACGATTTCGACTGCGGAAAGCAATAGGGCCGATATTCGCCAGATTATACGCGGCCCGCGGCTTCAAACCAAACTTACCATCGGCGCGCCCAACGGCATCTACGAACAGGAGGCCGACCGCGTGGCCGATGAGGTGATGCGCATGCCGGAGCCCAAGGTTCAAAAGGCCCCCACGTGAGGGGCCGATGGCTGTCCTCAGGTCGAGGAGCAAACCCCATAACGATCTATCAAGAATCAAAAACCCAGGCTTTGCCGATCGATTGCTTCGGGTCCTATAAAGGGTCCTTCTATTGAACACTGAATATGAACCTAATAATCTGAGCAACGTGATCAATCAAACGGGTGATGCTTATAATCTGAGAAAATGGGTAAGATTTACACCTTATGATACGTCTCAGTCTTGGTACTGCAAAAAGATATCGCTATGAAGATTTTTTCAGTTGCGAAAAAACACGATGCATTAGTCTCCTTGCATAGACACCGGGGAACTGCATCGACTACAGCCGATTTCAACCGCCATATTGGAAGAACTGCAGTTCGCCAGATTTTACGCGGCCCGAGCCTCCAACCAACGCTGGTTACCGGTGCCGCCAGTGATGTCTACGAACAGGAGGCTGATAGCGTTGCTGGGAAAATAATGCAGGCCACCAAACCAATGATACAGCGATCGGAGAATCCCGATGCCCCTCACGAAGCACTTTCAACGCCGGACGAATCCGCTCCCGGTAGAGCACCCAAACCCAACGAGCTTTCTGACATCGGAGTTCACGATCACAACTTTCCCAACCTGACCGCGTACCGCATACTGGTAGAACGGACTTACGGATTCAACTGTTTCGCATGGGCAGTGGGGATTGACGATCGCATCATTACCTCAAGAACGATCTCGGAACTGAAATATTCCACGAACTTGGAGGGGTGGACCCGCTACCTGATGGATCACCACGGATTCGCGCGGTATGCCAACGGCGGTGACACCAGTGCGGACCTGGTGTTGTTCGGTGAACAAGAGGGTGCTGTCGGGCATGCGGCGCGAAAGGCCGCGCAGCCATACGGCCGCATGACGTTCTCGAGCAAGCTCGGGGAGCGCAGCAAGACACCGGTCATATTGCATGCTCTCTCGGATCTGGAAGGAGGCACCTATGGCAACGCCCTGCGGTCATTCTGGAAGGCCCCCGCATCCGAGGAGCAGAAAACGGGAGAACAAACCCAGCCGGCGCCGGCAGAAAGCGTTACACCGCTTCTCCGCAAAACCACTGAAAATGGGACAGAGGAAGAACCCGTATCGCGACATATGCCGGACCATAACTTTTCTGCAGCGCCGCCGCAGACAGGCGGGCAGATCGCCGCAATGCAGGGCAGCGGTCGGCCCCTGCCCATCTCGGAACGGGCCTTCTTCGAACCGCGCCTCGGTCGCGACTTCGGCCAGGTACGGATTCATACCGGGCAGACGGCCGCGCAAGCCGCCAAGGCCATAAATGCCAGGGCCTTTACATTGGGAAAAGATATCTTTTTCGGATCAGGGCAGTTCAGCGCCGACAGCTCCGAGGGCAGGCGGCTCCTGGCCCACGAACTGACCCATGTGGTGCAGCAATCGGAAGGAAACGGGCCGTCCGGCCGGCTGCAGCGCGCCCCTGTATTTCCGGACGGATCATGCGGCGGAGAAAAGATCGAAACGAAAATAACGGAATATGCCGGCATCGCTTTGGAGTTGGTAACCAACGCCCTCCGGGCCCTGGAAAACCCGGAAGCGATTGCCGGTCCGTTGAGACGTTTCTTTTCGATCGCGCCCACCGATAGCGCCCATTTGTTTCTGTTGAAGGAAAACCTAACCGCGCTTCAAAAGAAGTTGGAATCCCCGGTTGACAGCTACTGCCGAACCGCATCCGACCTCAGGCGCTCGGGACACCAAAGCCCTCCCCGGGCTTATACAGAGATTGACCCGGAAACAGGCCGGGTGATTCCCGAGGCGGGCATCACGTATAACCGCAACATCTTTCGAATAACGGGGACGACCACACGCCGGCAGATCATCAATACGGTTATCCATGAGTATACCCACCTGGTCGGGATCGGGCATGGGGAAACCGATCCCGAAGATCCCATCGACAACAAAAGCTCGATCAAAGTCCGCGGGTTGACGTGGGATGAGGCCTTCAATAGTGCCGAGGTCTATATGCGCTTTATCCAAGCCCTAAATTAAATTCAGTCGTTCAGCAACCCTTTCCAATTTAGCTCTGGTAGTTGATTGAGAGCTATGAATGGTTCATTATATTTTGAAGTGAATTTGTGATCAGGGTATCAAATTCTGGTATACAATAGCACTTAAAAGCAATCGATATCATTCAACTTGCTGATATAATGAAATCAATACCTCAATCTGGCCTTTGGCCTCCAAAGTTGAAAAAAAAATGGTTTCAGCCATTAAGCTTGGTTAAATCATCTTTAAAGGGTTGATTATATCCATTCTGACCGTGGTTGGACCCTTTTTATATCGGTGGCCTTGCAGCATTAGGGCATAAATACCATGAAATTCCTGCTTGACATGATGGATTTTCATGGTATCAATGGGCCGTGATCCCGCGGTCATCCATACTCGCGAAGCTAAATAGCGCCCTTGCCCGCAGTCGTGTCGTTGTACTGGTGGGACCCCGCCAAAGCGGTAAAACCACGCTCGCCCGCGAACTGCTTGCAGAAGATTCCGTCAACTATTTTGACCTGGAAGACCCGGCGAGCCTGGCCCGGCTGGATGAGCCCATGACAGCCCTCAGACCGCTTAAAGGATTGGTCGTAATCGACGAAATCCAGCGGCGTGCGGATCTCTTTCCCGTACTGCGTGTTCTTGCCGACCGGAGAGGAACACCGGCACGGTTTCTAATTCTTGGCAGCGCCTCCGGGAATCTCATGCGCCAGACTTCGGAAAGCCTTGCCGGTAGAATGGAGCGTGTCATCATCGGCGGATTTTCGCTGGCTGAGTTGGGTTCCCAAGCGGAGCCGCCATTGTGGTTGAGGGGCGGCCTTCCACTTTCATACCTTGCCGAGAACAATACCGACAGCATCGCGTGGCGAAAGCACTTCATCCAGACGCTTCTTGAACGTGACTTTCCCCAATGGGGTGTGCGCATCGCAGCAACTGCCCTCCAACGTTTTTGGTCCATGGTGGCGCATTACCACGGCCAGGTCTGGAAGTCGGCCGAACCGGCCCGCTCTCTCGGTGTCAGTGAATCGACCATTCGTCGCTATATGGACTTACTTACGGACGCCTTTATGATCCGCCAATTGCAACCCTACCATGCCAATCTCAAAAAACGCCAAGTGAAATCTCCCAAGATTTATGTGCGTGACAGCGGTCTTTTGCATCAATTGCTGGGGATCGATACAATGAAGCATCTGTTTAACCATCCTAAGGTGGGGGCCTCATGGGAAGGGTTTGTCATCGAGCAGTTGTTAAGCCTTGAGCCCCAGGAAGAGGTGTTTTTTTGGGCAACCCACCAAGGAGCGGAAATAGATCTCCTATTACGCCGGGGAGAGGCTTTATTCGGTGTCGAGTGCAAACGTACGGACAAACCGCGCTTGACACCTTCCATCCGGATCGCTCTTGATGATTTAAAACTCAAGCATGTGTTTGTGATTTATCCGGGAACCCAGAGATTTCCATTGGCGCGTCAAGTCGAAGCTGTGCCGGTGCAGGCACTCTCCAAGGGCGCGTCTTTATTAGATGGGTTTTGATGGGGCAAACTGCTGTAGACCATCGGGGTAGCCGCATGGCCCAGGGTCCTTGCCAACCACTCGGGCAATTTTCCGGCCCCCAGGACCCGGGAGGCGACTGTGGGGCCCGTTTATACACCCGCCGGGAGTTGAGACCACTTTCATCCATGGCTCGCTTCCAGTGCCCCCGCAATTAATCCGGTATATGTAGGGCTTCCGATAATCACAAACCAAGCTTTGACCCCAATTAACGAATGTGAAAATTATTGTGGCGTCAAGAAAAGAGGTAGCCATGCCGGGATCCAAAAGGAAAAAGAAAAAAACGAGCGTCCGCTCCGGCAAGCTCCGGATTGCCGATCACTGGAACGCCATCAACATTATAGCCAGTTCACAGGCCAATCCGCTGAAGGCCGTGGCTGAATTTGTTGAAAACAGCATAGATGCCGGGGCCAAACAAATTGCCATTGTAAGGGGCAAGAAGCAGGGGGCATTCTATCTCAAGATCAGCGATGACGGCGAGGGCATTCCAAAGGATAAGGACGGATTACCGGATTTTCGCCGCGTGGCGACCCACATCTGTGATTCCATTAAGCGCCAGTTCAAATCAAAAGGCGCCAAAGATATTCAGGGCGAATTCGGCATTGGCCTCCTAAGTTTCTGGACGGTCGGCCAAAATCTCAGCATGACATGCTGCGGGACCGACGGGAACACATACCAGATGACCATGGCCAAAGATTCACCGGATTTCTCGGTTTCGAAGAAGCGGATTTTGCTTCCTTTTAAAGGGACAGATCTTTTGGTCCATCCTCTTCTGCCGGGGCTGAAGTCCATGACGGGTGAAAAAATTCAGAGATATCTCGCATCCGAACTTAGGGACCGGATCAAAGCAACCGGGGTGACCATCAAGGTAATCGACCGAACCGGCCGTAAGGAATTTGTTGTTGTACCGCGGCAATACACGGGGCGCTTACTGCATGGTCTGAAGCCAGCCGCAACCGAACAGGGGGATATTTATCTTGAAGTTTACCTCAATGATCCTGGAGCGGTAAACCGGGTTGGCTTATTTCGGCGCGGCACGCGGGTTCTGCCTTCAATCACCGAACTGGATCACTTTGAAAAAGAACCATGGACGGCCGGGTATCTTCAGGGCATTGTGGACGCGCCGTTTTTGTCCCTAACCCCGGGTACGCGACAGGGTATTATTCGCGATGATCGGTTCGACGCATTTTACCGGGCCATGGTTCCTGTCGGAAAACAGCTACAGGAAATCATCGAGGAACAGCGCAAGGCTGAAGAGGAACGTTCCAGCCGCCTGGTCCTGCGCAGGGTTCAGCGCGCTCTCAAGGAAGCATTTTTACGGCTCCCGCAAGAAGAATATGACTGGTTTGACATCTATGGGGGGAGACCTCAAAACAATCCGCGGCATCCATTTTCAAGTGGCCCGTTGTCTGGATCCACCCGCAAAAAGGACGAAGATAAAGGGAAGCACTCCGGGGATTCACCGGAGCTGTTCGATGATGACAGCGGCCAAAAACAGTTTTTCGAATATGCCGGCCCATTGTTCAGCGTGTTGATATCCCCTAAAACGAGTGTCGTTTCAGTTGACAAGCGTAAAAAATTTCGAGCTATCTGCAGGGACCGCTCCCGTAGAATTGTTCACAAAAACCTGACATACGAATGGAAGATCATTGATGGCCAAGGCAATCTCGACCAGGACACAAGTGAGTCGGTCAATTTTACAGCACCGTCGGAGCCGGGACTTTCAACATTAGAGGTAATCGTCACACAAGAAGACAAGGTATGCAGGGATGAGGCCCTCATAACCATCACCGACTCCCTTGTAGACCATACATCCAATTCCGGAAAAGCTGACAAAGGGCTCCCCGGATACACCTACCGGCGAGCTCCAGGTGAGATGTGGCGCTCACAATACGATGAGGTTAAAAACGTAATCGTCATCAACAATGGTCACAGAGATTTTGTATATGCTGGCAAACTGAAAGGACGCAAACTTCGCTATATTTGCCGCTTGTTTTGCAAGGAACTTGTGTGCCACAATTTCCCAGGAATGCAGCCTAACGAACTTCTCGAACGGATGATCGAACTGTCCTTATATACCGAAGAACATTTAAAATAAGGGACAAGGCTTTAACGGATCATAGGGACATCTGCTACATGGTCACGTACAAGGATCAACTCTCCATTTTTTTCCAAATGGATTCGTAAAGGATATCATGGCGAACGTAAAAAAAAATGCCTGTGCGGCCGGCGAGATGATATTCCGGGAAGGCGATGAAACCCGCAATTTTTTTTGCGACCACCTGGATCGCGCAATTGGCTCACAGGTCTGGTAACACTCCCGGTTGAGATCAATACGCCCTGTTGCCGTGCCCCACCCTGCTGACCTGCCTGCCGCGATAAACACCTAGCGCCAAGTTGCACGTCGTGTATTTGCGCCCCGTTGAATAGGTAACCCGCCGGCGTTGATACGACTTACGCCCCGTTCCCACTATTTCACTTCAACAGGTAGGTGACCAGAATGAGCACATCTTCCAGGGCATCGGGGTTGATGCGGTTGTGCGTCACATTGTCCACGGTCTCCTGGATGACCCAGCCATTTGGAAAGGCAGCAATTGGGCCTTCTTTCGCTGCGAGATACCAAGTATCCCGTGGATCACCGCCCGGCGTGACGGTTGCCACGGGTAGGTTGCCAAACCTCTGGTGGAACTGAAAGTTTTGTAGCGTGAACAGTGGATTGTCATTGTCCCTATTTGTCTGATTGTCGAGATCAAACTGCAGGTTGCTGAGCGATTGGGGGGTGAATCCATCCGCCGGCTTCAAGATCACGTCCACACTTACCACCTCTAAATCACGATTGGAGATGAAATAGGGGAAATGCTTCCCTTCCACTCGAATAGCGGTGGATTGTCCGTCCGCACTCGGCGCCGGCCGCAGGAATTGATGGAAAGAATTGGGAAACTCCTTTTTCATGCTAAAGAGCCGCGCAATGCCCACTTGGTTTTGCTGGAGTTCGTCCATTAGGTTGTTCAAGCCTGTTTCGACATAGTTCGAAACGGTGTTCCGGAAGATGGATCCCCCATCACGCGCGGTGTAGTGGACGTGCAGGATGACATCCGAAATGGTATCATAATCGAACTGCCGAAAATCTGCAGGAAATTCAATCCGCCATTGGCTGACGGCACCCGTTCCTTCGAAGGGCAGGTAGCGTTCGTCGCGAAAGTTCAACTCGAAAACCCCGGCATCCGTTTTACCACTGCTGCCGGCGATGGATTGGAACCCGCCCGTGTCCTCATTGAAAAGACCGAGGTCTTGAAAATTGGGATAGCCGCCCGAGGTGTCAGTAGATACCCGTACCTGGTTTTTTAAGAGGGTGAGCTGGCAATTAACATTCGTATATGGCCCGGTCACACACGGCACCGTTACGCTGACGGATTTGATGCGGCGCATATAATGGCCGGGATATTCCAGATCGTACAGCACCTCCGGTACGCTAAAAGTGCAAGAACCGGTCTCCTGCAATGAGAGCAAGGCGGTCGGGTCCAGTTGGGCCAGCGACACATGCTTGGTGAGCTCGAATTCCCTCTTGTTTTGGGCGAGATAGGCGAGATCCATTCTGCGCAAGTCCTGGTTCAGGCGCTCACCGGCCAACAGACCTTTCTTGAGACTGTCCCAGTAGCCGAACTGGATAAAATTGGTCGTCGAGACTGCCAGCTCATAACGGAAAGCCGACTCCGCCTGCTTCGCCAGATCGTAGGCCATCTTATAGGTCTGAAAATATAGCCCTGCGATCTGGCCCACCATCCAGTTGTACAATTGCCGGTTCGTGTACTTATCCTTCGTAAACTCGGCGATTTCCTTGGCTTGTTCGACTTGCTGCATATGGGTCTGCAAGTCGCTTTGTGCCATCGCGACGCGTATCTCAGCCGCGGCAATTCGTTTATCGAGCTCTTTGAGCTCCGCCTCGGCCAGGTCCACCTGCAGGTCCCAGTCCTCCTGCCGGCGTTCATAGCTGGCCGCCACCTGGGCCGCCTGGGCGCTGTTGGCCGATCGAATCGAATTCACGCGGTAAGTATTGGCCATCGCTTCGTGAATATGACCTAGGTTACTGCCCCCAAAGGTCGAAGAAGGCATCGGGCCCACGCTTATATTCGGGACCACATACATGAACGACGCAAACATCTGCTGGTCCGCAGACTGTTGCTCGGCCTGGTGGCCCCGCTCCATAAAGCGCATGTAGCTTTGCTCCTTGTCGCTGATCGGTTTACGGTTTTTATAGTCTTGCAACCGAATATCCACCACTTCCCGGGCCCGCTCCAGCGCGGCCAGTGCTTGTTCGGCTTCTTTGATAGCCTGCGCCTTCACCTGTTGGGCGGTCTTGAGCAGGCTTGCCTCCTGCCCGGCGCGTATGAGTGACAGGGCCTCGGCATCGCGTTTTTCCAGAGCGGAAAGCATGGCGCCGCCCAGGTTTCGGACTTCGTTGCAGAGTGCTGTCGCTTTCTCGATCATGGTGCGAAAACGATAATAGGGAAGCGAAGCGTTTAGGTCGCTTAGGGCGCTGCTGAGATCGACCCCCGCCGCCGTCGCTTTCACGAGGAGGCCTGGATCGATCGGCGGCTGGAACAGCGGGAGTTGCCGGACCACGCCCTCGATGTTCATGCAATGTCGAATCTTGAACAAACGATCCGCAACGGTGTCCCAGTAACCAAGCAGTTTCCGGTTATACGGAACGCAGAAGTAAGGTAGCGTGTCCAGCATACTGCTATGGTTGGACGGTTGAATGCGGTTGCCATTGCTTCCGCCGCCATTCAGTTGATTCTCAATCTGAATCTGGGCATTTGAGATTGCGTCCAGGGAGGGTAGGCTATTGAAGGTCAGTGGTTCGATCGCATCTTTTTCGACCAGCGACGGCCGCTTACCTAAAATTTGGGCTGCCAGAATATAAATCTGGGTTGCCTCGTTGATCGACTCCATCGAATCCCGGCGGAAGAGTTGATCACCCCAGGCAATGAGATTATCGAGGTATTTCATGATTACGGCTCGCATATAAGACACCAAACGAAAGCGGGCGATGAGGTGGGGTTGAAAGGGATTGTCTTCCCAAAGACTAACCAGCGTATCGAACTCCTGGCTGCCGTTGAGGATATTCGTCAATTCCTGGATCGACTGGATCTCGGCGATATTGTAAAAAGGCTTCAGCTTCCAGAACCGACGTGGCGTTTCGCCTTCGGTCTCGGTCGGATCGAAAATGAAGTGGTACCAGCGCTGCGCTTCCTCAAATCGCTGGTTTCGTGATAGCTGGTCGGCGATTAACAAAGGGATGTGAAAAAACAGCTCCCAGTTATAGGGACTATAGGCCCCACCGATGCTGAAATCGATGTCGTCCACGGGGTAAGGCTTCGCGACGGGTAGCAGTTTAGGGTCATATTCTTCCTCGAAGTAATCGGCCTCCACCTTCTGGCGCAGCAGGTCATCCCCTTCGCCCTGGGGAAGGGGTCGGAGCAATCCCTCGATTCCATACCGCTGCAGTTGTCGGATAAAAAGGCAGGTGTGGGGATGATAGAAAGTATGGAATCGGTAGCGCCGGATGTTTGGCATTCGGGAATGAAATGCGCCATCCACAACTTTTTTCAGGATAGCGTCAATTTTAAGCGCTAATTGACTGCTGGCCATCTGTTGACTGTTCGATGTGACATTCCGATTGAGAACGGAGCGATCGTTGCGGCCGGTATAATATGTCCCGGGACTCAGGACATTGCGGTAACGGGTCGCCACCGGGGCCGAATCCTGAACAGCGACTTCACTGCCGCTCGATATTGCATCCTCAGAAGATGCGGCGAGCGGCCAGTAGATTTGGTCAAAGATATCGAGTATTTCAAGGCTCGTATGGCTCAGCTTGGATAAATCAAAGATAAACTTGGGATAAAAACGCCCTTTGCGGATAAAGGGCTCCACCACGAATACCCGCAGCCCATCCTCGTACGTAAAGGGGGACTGGGATAAAAAGAAAGGATATTGAAGCGGCCAGGCGATGAAATAGGGATTCGGAAACTTGCCGAACAACTCGCGGTTGAGGTATTGACCCGGCGTCTGTTTCGGATCCTTCCACCGATAGGGAATATTGAGCGGCCCCGAGTAGTCGAAGAATTTCATGAATTGAATGCCGCTGGATTGGAGAGGCGATGGAAACTCCCCACCCGTGAAGACGTCAGAGGCTGTCTCGATTCGCTCTAAGACCCCATGGCAATCGTTCATCCGGTAGGCTTCATTATGAATTTCGTACCTGAAGTCGGGATGATAATGACCACCAAAACCCTCCTCAGCTTCTAGATTCACATCCTGCTTATCTGTGTAACCTGCGTTTAAATAGCCCCAACGAATGACCAATCCACCATGATCATCGATATGATGCGGGAAAAAGAACGCTTTGCGTTCATAATGATATAAATTGTGAGGATCTTCGAAAATCAATTTCAGGGGATCCCGGGATATCTGCGTGCGCGACCACTGACCGTTGCGGTATTCACTCCAAAACATCTTGAGCTCGTACGCCTTTTCGGAGATCTCCGACTGAGCGTTTTGGCGGGTCTTAATTTCGATGCGCGGCCAGAACAGGAACAGGCGACGGTTGTACCAGACGGGCATCAGGTAATCACCTTCGATGTCGAGGGGCACCTGTTCCCAGGAAGTCCACCAGGATTTTTTTACCCATCGGCGGTAGAAGTAGTTGTGCGGATTGCCTTTGGTCCTAGCGAACAGATGCAGGGTCTGCTGCTCTGGGTCCCAGAACAGACCGGATATCTCCAGTTTGGCGGTCGCGTCCAGCTTGTAAAGATAGTTGAGATAGACACGCTCGGCCGTTTCCGCAGTGACTTCGTCTTGCGCCAATTCATCCAACATTTCGCGGAAGAATTGCGAGGCGTCGAGCCGTAATTCGGGGTCGACCCAGTTTTCCGGGTAGAGGAACACCTTGCGATTGGCCTCCCACACACGATAGGCTTTGCGCCAAATCCACTCTTCGGCATCGTCGGCGCTGAAAGTAACGACAGGCTCCTGCTCGAGGCCCATCAAACAGCGTTGCACGAAAGTCTGAACCGCGGAGATGGCCAGTTTGATGCGTGAGGTCAGGGCACAGGCGCTCATCTCTATATCCAGGAGATAGTATTCAAACAGGGCCTCTTTATCAGCATGGCCTTGATGGAACAGCAGATAAGCCTGCAGCGCATCGCGTTGCGCTTCCCGCAATGGATCGCGAAGCGTTGGTGCCGTTTCCAGCCATCGTTTCAGGGGGTAACGGCTCCTAGCCGCATTGCGGACAAGACTGGCTTCGGCTGACGTCATCGTCGGCACCTGACCAAAATCCCAGAGCTGGGAAGCCGAAAGTCCGGTACGACGGATAAGATCGAAGGCCGCGAACAACTTGCGCAGCCATCTCTCATCCTGGTAGGCTTCAAGGGTATCGATGCCAAATCCGGCGGGCCCGGTTAAATACTGAAGTTCTGCGACATTCCAGTCCGTGCCTGCCGCCAGCTGCTCCAACAGCTGCGGTACGATCCCCATGTCCGTGGCTTCCCGTGCTTCCCGCAGCAAATTAAAAATCGAGAAATCGGGATGGGCCAGTCTTCCTGCCAGGTCATAAACATCGTGGAGGCGGCGCCAATTTTCATAGCCCGTATTCGGGTTGTTCGAATTTTTCGAAAGGGGAAGCGCCGTCAGGTCCAGCCAGCCGATTGCAGGTCCATGCTGCAGGACGAAATCGATCTCTTCTGGCCGCAGGCGGAAGGCTTTGGCGATCATCGCGATCTTATGCAATCGTTCATAGATGGCAAAGAGATCCGGAAACACGGACGGGGTCGCCTTTACGGAGGGATCACTCAGAACAAAACTATCGTTCGTGAAAGCTTGGACCGCCCGCTGGGCGGAATCCGACGGATGGGGCAGATACAGCTGCAGCAGACTTTGGGCGGCGGCCGTTTCGATTTCCACCGCCTCTGCCAGTTTCTGGTAGACAAAATCCGCCATGGTATGACGCACCATCGCATCCTGAATAAATTTGAGCCGAGCGGTGACATCACTCAGCATCGTTGCCGGATCGACCAGCTTCGCGATGGCATCGGTCGGGCTGGTAAATGCGGCGAGCCAGGTTTGGATAAATGCCTCCTGTTCGTTCTGGGGAAGCGGCGAAGTCATCTGAGCGATATCCATCGCCGTGCTGGCCGCCGCATCGCCCAAATAGCGCGCCAGGTGCGCCGCCACCCCAGCCCCTACGTCTGGTCCCGAGATGGTGTTTTCCGATTCGATCTTGCTGAGTTGTGCCCGCAGCTCGTCCAGCATGATGCCGACGGTATCTTCGTTCGGTGGCAGCCGCGATCCGTCAGGGAATCGGTGGTACAGCAAATAATCCAATCCTTCGACCGAGAATCCTGCACGCCGAATCGAGTCGATATGGCCCGCGAACGCCCAACTGTCTTCAGGCGTTGCCGCTTGGTCGGGGTGAATCTCGGTAATCGGCTGGTGTGGGATAAGCGACTTTAACGCCCTGTATTCGTCCAGGGAAATATTCAGCCCCCTGGTGAGAGAAGCCACGCGAAAGAGGTGACTTAGGTTGGCCAGGTTCATATCCGCATTCGGCAATTCTTCCTGGATTAACCGCTGCAGTTCATCCGCCCGGAGGTTAACGGCACCTTGCACGATCGCGAAATAAGTGTTGTCCGGAAGATTATCCGTGTCGAGTAAAGATTGAAAGGGTTGTACAAGATCTGAACCGTCGGGCTGGAGTTCAAACGCGCTATGGTCCGGATTCGTGTGATCTAAAAAGAGACGCGCGTAGTGTGAGGGATCCTCTTCGTAGGAAGTGGTGTCCAGCGGGCCCCACCACGAGAGTATATCGACCAAAGGCATCCTGGTTTTTTCCTGCAACGACACGATGGCTGCCACTTGCTGGAGCAGCCCCGTATCGATATCGTCTGTCGGCATCGCGGTGATCGTGCGGTCCAAATCGGACATGGACCAGCCGAGCTTCATCTGCAGCCGCCGAAAGCGATGGAAGCGGTCCAGGAAGGATGGGTCAATGTTTATTAAGGTGGCA
Source organism: Desulfobacterales bacterium (assembly GCA_030066455.1). The sequence continues at coordinate 347 of JASJBQ010000053.1, read as the reverse complement.
CTGGCCAGGTCGCAGTCCGGGCGGGCAAATTCGACATGGACCTGGTTGGGACCTTCCGGGTTGACATAACGTGATCCCAGGGTAACCTGCAACGTTTCGTAATCCATTCCTGCGCGTTCTAAAAACAGCGGCAGCGCTTCGATTTCGACCGGAAACGCAGCGGGGGCCGTCCCCCACAAGGCTGCCAGCCCCTGGTCATTTGAAGCCGGGCTGGCAATCAGGTCGAGCTCCTCTGGTGTGAGCTGCAGCTTGGCCGCAGCGATGTCGAGCGCGTTCGGAAATTCACCTTCTTTTCTGAAGACCGACATGATTTCCGGCCGCGAGACCCCCATGTGCCCGAGATAGCG
>JASJBQ010000054.1 GCA_030066455.1 Desulfobacterales bacterium | reverse complement strand
GTGGATGTGCGCATCATCGCGGCCACCCACCGGGATTTGGAGGCGCGCGTGGGCGAGGGGCTTTTCCGCGAGGACCTCTACTACCGTCTGTACGTGATTCCGCTCGTGCTGCCGCCGCTTCGCGCGCGCGGCGGCGACGTGGCGCTTCTGGCCGGGCATTTTCTGGAGGAATTCAATGCGCGCAGCAGCGGGGCGATCACGGGTTTTTCGGAGGAGGTGCTGGCCGCCCTCGGCCGCTACGGCTGGCCGGGCAACATCCGCGAGCTTCGCAACCTGATCGAACGGCTGGTGGTGCTCAAGCAGAGCGGCGCGGTCGAACTCGACGACCTGCCCGCCAAAGTGCGGGAGCATTCGGGACTCGATCCTGTCAACACCGGCATCGCCCTTTCGGACGACGGCATCAATCTCAACTCCGCCGTTACCGAATTCGAGAAAGCACTGATCCTGCAATCCCTTGAAAAAACACGCTGGGTCAAAAAACGCGCGGCCCAGCTCCTGCATCTCAACCGCACCACCCTTGTCGAGAAAATAAAACGCCACCGCATTGAACCCGCGGCCTCGAAAAGCAAACGGTGCGTTTCGGGCTGAACAGCCGATTTAATTGCCCTTTTGATCCTGCGCGGGCGGTTTAAACCGCAGCTGGCGGATGAACCGTGGTCGACATTAATCCGGACGACCGACGCCTAGCCCCAACACCGTTCCGCTCCTGCGTCTGGCGGTCCCCTTCCACCGTTGAGTGCCCAACGTCAATATTTCTAATAATTTCCGGCAACAATATCTAAAGTTTTACATTTGAGAACCGATATCCCTATCAGGTAACGTGAGGATATCCTATGGAAAACACAAAAGATTTGAACAGCCTTGTCGATCAGGCCAACCGATCGCAGATTTCGACCATCGCCAGCGTGGTTACCCGGATTATCGCGGTGATCAACGACCCTGAAGCCACGGCCAAGGAATTGGTCGACATCATTCTGACCGATCCGCCCTTGGCCGCCAATGTTTTGCGATTGGTCAATTCAGCCCATTACGCGCCTCGACGCAAGATCGCCGATATCCAGCAAGCGGTCATTTTCATCGGCTTCGATGCCCTGAAGGAGCTCGCCCTCAATCAGAAAGTTTGTGAGATCTTCCAGAAAGCGGTCAATATCGAAGGCTACACCCGGCAGGCCTTGTGGCGGCACAGCGTGGCCGTTGCACAATTTGCCAAAATGATCTATCGTCGCGAATTCGCTGAAAGGGGCGAGAACGTCTACGCCGTGGGCTTGCTTCACGACTTGGGCATCATCGTCGCAGACCAGTTTCGCAACAACGCGTTCATGGAGGCCCTGCGTGCGGTCAACAAGGAAGACCTTCCCCTCTGGCAGGCCGAGCAGCGTATTCTGGGTTACGATCACAGCCGGGTCGGTGCGCGCCTGCTGGCCGGCTGGAATCTTCCGGATGAAATCGTCCACGGGGTCGAATACCACCACACACCGGACGAAGCGCCCGACGATTACCACAAACTGGCCGCATCGCTTTTCGTGGCCAATCACTGCTGCCAGACGGCGGCCATCGGCTTCTGTGACTCCGCCCTGGAAAACGAAACGCTATACAATCAATGCATCGAGCGGCTCGCCATCGAACCCGATGCCATTGAGTTGATCACGACCGATGTGCAAACGCTCATCCACGAGATGATCGAACAAGGCTTGCTGTAAAGTGCCCAGACCCGACGATAAAGATGCCCTGCATCGCAAGATCAGGCGCCTTGAAACGGAGGTCAAACATCTCCGCAACGAGTTGTCCCTCAGCCGCACGGAATACCAGAACCTGATCGACAACTATTACGACATCTTCTCCAATCAGGAGAAGATGGTTGAAGAGCGCACGCGCGAGTTGCATCAAGTCAAATCGCAGCTGGAGAACAAAACCCGTGAACTGCAGATCATGCTCGATTCCTCGCCCGCGCTGATTTTCTTCAAGGACAGCAATGGCCGCTACATCCGCGCCAACAAACGTTTCGCCGACTTTCTCAACATCGCGGTCAAGGATATCATCGGCCACACCCATCGTGATCTCTTTCCAGCGGAAACGCTAGTTTCGGTTTTCACGGACGATTCCGAGGTTATCCGCAGCGGGACCCCGCATTTGCACAAACATGCGCGCGTGGACACGCCGGAAGGCGCCAAGTCCATCGTTATCGACAAGATTCCCTACAAAAATACCCAGGACGAGGTCATCGGCATCATCGGATTTGCCCTGGATGTCACACAGCAGGAAGTCATCCAAAAGGAGAAGGAGGAACTGCAGCAGAAACTGGCCCGTTCGCAGAAAATGGAGTCTCTGGGGCTTTTGGCTGGTGGAGTGGCGCACGATCTCAACAATGTTCTTACCGGGTTTGTCAGCTATCCGGAGTTGTTGTTGATGGAGCTTCCTGCGGACAGTCCCCTGCGGGATCCCATTCGCACCATCCAGGAGTCCGGGCACAAGGCGGCTGCCATCGTCCAGGATCTGCTGACGCTGGCGCGCCGCGGCGTCAACCACACGGTGGTCCTGAATCTAAACGAGGTTATTGCGGGTTACGTGTCATCCCCCGAACACCGGCGCCTGACCGACGATTTTCCCCACGTTAAAGTCAAAATGCATCTGGCCGGCGACCTATTGAATGTCAATGGGGCTGACGTTCATCTGCGCAAAACCGTCATGAATCTCGTTTACAACGCTTACGAGGCCCAACCCGACGGCGGGGCGGTGACCGTCAAGACATACAATTGCTATGTGGATAAACCCCTTCTGGGTTACGACAATGTCGAAGAAGGCGACTATGCGGTGCTTGAAATCCGCGACGAAGGGGTGGGCATCGACCCCGAGGATCTCAACCGCATTTTCGAGCCCTTTTATTCGCGTAAAACGATGGGCCGCAGCGGCACCGGTCTCGGCATGGCGGTGGTCTGGGGAACGGTCCAGGATCACGAGGGCTATATCGATGTCCAAAGCCGCATCGGTTACGGGACGGTGTTCAAGATTTACTTTCCGGCCACCCGCGAATTGCCCGCCGCGAAATCGAAGCCCCTGCCGATGAAAGCTTATATGGGGCGGGGCGAGTCCATTCTGGTGGTCGACGACATTGAAGCCCAGCGCGAAATTGCCGCCGGTCTCCTGGGCAAATTGAATTACGCCGTGTCCACTGCCGCCAGCGGAGAGGAGGCCGTCGCCCTCAGTAAAACGCGCCCCTGCGACCTGCTCGTCTTGGATATGATCATGGAATCCGGCATGGACGGTCTCGACACCTATCGGCGAATCCTCGAGATCCGCCCAGGGCAGAAAGCCATCATTGCCAGCGGCTTTTCCGAAACCGCCCGTGTTCGCGAAGCCCAAAGCCTCGGTGCCGGTGCCTATGTGAAGAAACCCTACCTCCTCGAGAAAATCGGTGTCGCCGTGCGCGAAGAACTCGACCGTGCTTCGGACACCGAATGCGCCCGGCAGCAAAGCCCCATAAAAACGGGGACCTGTTGAGCTCTTTGGAGCCAATCAAGTCTTGGCCTGCGACGCCTCCAGGCGATAAACAAAGGCCAAAATCTCCGCCACGGCAAGATAAAATTGGGGCGGAATCTCCGTCCCCAATTCCATCTCCCCGAGCGCGCTGCTCATTTCGGGGGCGGCCACCAGGGGTATCCCGTAGGTATTGGCCGCTTCAATGATCTTTTCAGCCACATATCCCCGCCCCTTGGCCACCACGCGGGGCGCGTTTTCGCTTTCGCTGTCATACCGCAAGGCGACAGCCTGGCGCAGATGTCGCTGGGCGTCTTTCATATCGTGCAATCGATGCCTTGCTTGCCGGTGACGTCCCCATGGGCGCATTCGTCCCCCGCGTTGCACGGCTCGCCGACCGTCACCCGGCAGTAGACTTCAGGTGCCAAATGCCTGAGTGCCGTGCGCATGCGACCGATGTCGCTGCGGATCGCATGGCCAAGATCCTCGGTATCGACCTTGAACAGCACGCGGATAACATCCGCGTTCATTTGCACGTCAACTTCTATGCTTCCCGTATGGACGAATTCCAAAACCAGATTGGCCGTCAGCGTCCTGCCGCTCTCGATCCTTGACGCACCGCCCTGAGGGGCTTGAAGACTGATCCGCGCTTTCCCGGCATCACGACCGGAACCGATGTTGAAATCGGTGGCACAGTCCCATAGCCCATCCGTGGTCCGGCCCATGCCTTTTTCGGCCCCGGTGCTCGTCCGGTCACTTCGAATTGCACCGGCATCAACCTTTGACCGGGACGCGATCGGCCCTGCGGCATCCTCTCGCTGATGGCCGGGAGCAAGACGACGCCTGGCGCGATCTATCCACTTGCGGCCCAGAGCACGCATCGTTTCCACCAGTTGCAATGTGCCCATTAGCCGAAACACCGGTCCTTGGGCGCTTCCCTGGTTCTCAACGGCTATGGGCGTTGACGAAGCACGCGTTGCGCTGAGCCCGGTGAATGGAAGTTGGGAGCAAACGGCTTGGCCCACACCCGCCTTATTGCCGGTGGCGTGCGTCGCCGCCCGTGTCGTTTCCAAAAGGCGGACCAGCAAAGGGGCGTTTGACTTGTCGCCATCGGCGTTCGCCAATCGTGAGGGTAGCACTTCAAACAGGAGAATGTCGCCCGGCCGTCCGCTCATGGGGCGTTCGGACGCGACCTGGTAGGGACCGATCTGAAGGAGGGTTTGCCCGTTGGGGGAACGGCCGATGAGACAGCCACGGACGACTTCACCAGGGGTCAGACGGCTTGGATGCACACCACTCAAGGCGCCCGTCAGGGGAGACGTTGTAGGGTCCACAACGGTCATCAAACCACCTTTCCCCTGAGCCGATCATGCCTGGTTTTCGAAATGGTAGCCCCTTGCGAACAGGGCCTCATCAACGAATGGGCATCGGGCCATCCACATCGCACATCGAGCCGACCTCCGGCGTTTCAACCGTTCGATATTGGGTAATCCCCATGAGATTTTTGGTGATAATCCCCATCCGGCGCGTTTCATCTTCAATCATTTTGACGATATCACACACTTGGTCCGGGTCGCTGATGTCCCCCGATGTCACCATGCTGGCATACCCCAGGATCACCTGCATGGGCTGGTTGAGTTTGTGACAGACCGTGCCCGCCATCTCCAGCGCACCGGCGAGTTTGTCGCTTTCCGTACTCTCGCGGGATGCGATCTGGCGTTCGAAATACACGCCCAGGAAATCCGCCGCGGTGACGAGAGATTCGAATACCGGTGTCTCCTCGCCCACTTCCGTTAGGCCGCCGTCCAGGCACAACCCCCCCCACCATGTCCCGAAAACGTTGATCGGAATGATCAGGTCGATGGGGACGCATTCGTCTCGACTATCGCTGGTATCGGTGCCACCGGTCGACGCCATGGCCGCGCGAAACGGTTTCTTGACGGCCAGTCGCTCACACATGGCGCTTGTCAGGGAAAACCATTCCGGCGCGTCGTCCGTTCCTGACCCGTTTCCCGTTCGACAACACCATTCGAAGCGCATAACGTCATCTTCACCGGCTTGCTTCGTGAAAATCGACAGCGCCTCCATGCCGGTGATTTGCCTGATCCGCTCAAGGATCTTGTGGGCGGCATCGCTATGGGTATCCGCATGCAGCAGCGCACGGGCATGGCGGTTGATTTTCTGGGCCACTACCAGCTGCCGCATCAGGCCGGAGACCTGTGAATCCTCATCAACCGAATCCGCCGGAAGTCTGTCATCGTGGTTCAACGTGTTCATTTCGGATCCCCGGGTGTAGATTTACGCGGCAATGATCTGCATCTCCTCGGAAAGGCTGTCGACCGCCTCGCGGGACTCATTGAGGATGATCGGTACGTCTGCTTCCGTCAGATCCAGAAACGTCAGGGCATCGTCATCAATCATGTACATATGCGCTTCGATCCCGTCCATTTGGGCCATCATGCTTTCCGAATCCTCCAATGACTTAACCATGTTGGCGATCGAATTGGCCATGAACACAATATAGGCCAACTCGTCGTCTTCACTTTTGGAAGGCTGGTGATGGTATTTGATCGCTGTGGAAATACTTTCCGGGATATTCCAGTATTGACAGACCTCGAAACCGATTTCCGCATGATCCAGGCCGAGAATGTGCTGCTCCGCCGCCAGCATCGAGTTGCGCCCGCCTTCGGTCAGGCGATTAAAATCCGCCTTGCGCTTGTCCACATGGCGGTCCAGGACCAGTTTGCCGACATCGTGGATCAATCCGGCGGAAAAAGCGTCATTCTCCAGTTGGGGATTCTTGCGCAGGGCGATGATGCGCGAGGCGCTGGCCGCCATCAGGGAATGACGCCAGGTCCCGGCGGAATCGAGATCATACCCCGCCAGTGTTTTGCCTAAAACAGCTGATGTGCCCACCATCGAAATGAGTTGCCCCAGCGCTTTGAACCCCAGCATGCTTGAGGCATGTCGGATCGAAGACACCTTGCCGCTCAGGCCGTAATAGGCTGAATTGGCCAGTTTCAGGACTTTGGTGGCAATGGCCTGGTCCGATTCAAGCAATGATGAAAGATCCCGCATTTCCGCCTCCGGGTCCGCGAGCAGGTTGCGGGCCCTGAAGACGATTTGGGGCATGGGGGGTAAATCTTTGAGCTGACGAAGAATTTTCTTGCGGAAATCCCCATCTGATTCGGCTTGGGGTTCAGCCGCAACGCTGGCCGCCGTTGCTGACGGGCTCGTATCCGCCGCGGCGGGATCGCCGTTGCGATGCGCTTCGAGATCCAGGGCGATCTTTTCCTTGCAGTTGAGGCAGGGAAAAGACACCGTTTTTTTGGGCGGCAGCTTGTCGTCGGGCACTTCATACTGTTTTTTACATTGCGGGCATTCGAACTTCATCGTGATCCACTCTTTGCGGTCGATCGTGGTTTCCACAGAGACCCTGGTTTACCCGATGTCGCCGCCTTCGGCGCCAAATGCAGAGCAGGTGGCGGCACGGGCTGAAACCCGAATGGATGATTCGTGGAAGCGCACGTGTTGATTAAGAATTTCAGGCCTCATGGCTAATATCGACCGTCGGCCGTGAAACTTTAGCCCGGCGATCTTCGGCAACACGGTGGGGTCCGGGTGGCCCGTGCGCAAGGGCGTGTGCGGGTCGGTCAACGCGCGTCCAGAAGGGCGTCAATCGTTTTCCGGAAGTTTTCAACCGCGATCGGCTTGGTGTGGATGTCCTTGTATCCGAGGCGGGCGATCGCTTTGAGATCGGGGTGATGGGGGTGGCCGGTGGTAATCAACACCTTCATCTCCACAAAGGGCGCTTTGCCATGGATGGCCTCGCAGACTTCCCTTCCGTTCATCCCCGGCATCATCAAATCCAGAACCAGGAGATCGGGGGGCTGCGAACCGATCTTGATCAGGCCGTCCACGCCGTTGGCCGCTTCGTTCACATGGTATCGGCCGGTCCTCCCAATGGCTTGCACCATCAGCCGGCGCACCATGGCGTCATCGTCGACCACCAGCACACGCGGGCGTTTCTGCTGTAATTCGATGGGGAAGGTCAGGGTGAATACGGTGCCGCCCTCATCCGCGTCCGCAAAGCTGATCCGGCCGTCATGCGCCTCGACCAGGTTGTAGCTCACGGCCAGTCCCAATCCGGTGCCGCCCTGCCCTTGCTTGTCGGTAACGAAAGGATCGAACAATTTGTCCGCCATCTCCGGTGAAATACCGCGGCCATTGTCGCGCACGGTGATCGCAACCGTTCCCCCGGAATGGTCCTGACGGGATCGGATCACGATGCGCCCCTTTTCATGGTCAATGGCCTGAATGGCATTGATGATCACGTTCAGCACGACCTGCTCGAGGGCTGTTGGATTGCCCTGAATGGCAGGCAGATCCCCGGCCAGTTCGGTTGACAGTTCGACGCCGGATTTGCGCATCGTGGTCTGGGCCAGACGCAGGGCAGCGGCCACAACCGCATTGAGGTCGACCGAAGCCTTTTCGCAAACTTGGGACTGACGCGAAAAATTGCGGAGATCCTTGACGATTTTCGATATCCGATGGGCGGCCATCTCCATGTCGTCGATCAACGGCTGCAAACGATTCTCAAGGAAGTCCAGCTTGTAGCCGCCGAATTCGGGCGGCTGGCCCTGCCGGGAGGCCTGCCTCAACAGCGGTAGGACGTCTTTCCAGACGCGTTTGACAATGGGCAGATTGAACATGATCAGGCTGGTGGGATTATTGATCTCGTGCGCCATGCCGGCCACCAGGCTGCCCAGGGCCTCCATCTTCTGGGACTGGATGAGCTGATCCTGGCTGCTGCGAAGCGCTCTTTCAGCGCGTTTACGGCTGGTGACATCGCTGATGCTCAATACGGTCAGTCCGGGCAAGGCTTCCAGACGGTGGACGTCAACCCGATACCATGATTCCCGCTCCCCCTGAGGATCGACCAAATCGCGGGCAAAATGGTCCCGCTCACCGTCGATGACCGCTTGAATACCGGCCACCCGACGACGGTTGTGACTTCGCGGCCGCGTATCGGGAAAGCGCTCGTCCAGCAGGAACGCCAGGTCACCGTTCTTCACGCTGCGGCCCATGAGACGCTGCATCAAATACTGCCAGGCGGCATTGAAGGTGACCAAACGGCCATCGCTCTTCACGACGGCCACACTGGCTTCCAGGGCATCCAGCACCGGGGTGTGCAGCGCATTCGTCGCGCTGGCGTCGTCTGTTCGTTTGTCGGTGGGGGATACGCCCATGCGAACCAAGCCTTTTCAACGATCGCCGCGGGGGGAAGGACCTTCAGGCCGGGACGCGTCATCCACTGAACCTTTTTCCCCCGATGATCGGCGGGCGCGGTGGTCGTCGCTGCAGCGCGCGGCCATAAGGGTTTCGACGGATTTCTGGTCGAGCCCCATCATGATGCGGTAGATTTGCCATTTGGTTCTGCAAAAGAAGATATCGAAAGGCGCTTTGCGTTCGTCATTACGGTAGATCCGGATGCCCGGTATGTGATCGACCTGCACATATTCCACCGCTGCATTGATCAGCAGGGGTTCGACATCGTGCTTGTTCTGCCAGGGTATGCAGGCACCGCTCATTCCCAAGAGCGGGTCCATGACCGAGCGCAGTTTTTCGGTCACACCGCCGACGGCCAAAATGATATCGCCCGTGAGCGAGCCTGTCACCGCAAACTTCTCGTTCACCGGCCTACGGATGAAATCCGAAACCAGGGCCACGTCGATGGCGGCGGAAGCACTGTCCCCCTCGACCCCGCCGTGGGCCTGGATGTACTCAATATGCATTTCGTAGCCAACATACGGGGCGCCGGTTTTTTGCAGTACACGCCGCACCGAGGCCCTCACATTCTGTGCCGCCGCCTTGGCGATCTCGCCGATCTTCCCTCCGGCGATGACCCGGTCGGCGCCGGCATCCACGAGGCAGTGGATCGGCAGGGGCTGACCGTACATCTGGCCGCTGGCGTTGGACGACACCACGGCCAGCCCGACGACGTACCCGATCGAATCCGTGATGGAATCAATGTACTTCTTCAAATCTTTCTTGTGGCGGGCCATCTCCTGGTGCATCGAGCCTTCGAGGCTCAAGTGCTCCTCGAGAGCGATGCGCACATGCTGCGGCATGACGGTTTCCGCGTTGCTGAAAATCGCTTCAAATACCGCCGCCTTGATAATCCCGTTGATGGGGCGCAGAATCGTCGTCAATTTACCGTCGCTGGCGCGGCAGCGCAGCTCCTTGACGATCTCCATCACGGCATCGCGCGTAAAATCGCGCGTGGCCAGGCGAAAATCGGGTGGCAGGCGACGTCCAAAAATCTGCTCACAGCGCTTGCGCACGCTGTCCATGCCCTCGTTGGCGAGCACATCGCCCCAAGCGGTTTGGAATTCGCCCTCGATCCGCTCGACCTCCTGCTTGACGTATTGCACCACCTGCTTGACGGTGTCCGGGGTTTCGGCCACCGCACTTTCCATGTGGACGATTTCGCCTTTGTCCTCGATCCGGCTCAGAAAGGCGCCGTCTCCTTCGGAGCGCAGGTATTCGACCGTATCATGGTTGCAGCAGGCCACGATGATGTTCTCGGCCTGAAGGTGATTTTCGGACCGCTCGGCCGCACCGCTGCCCGTGCCCTGCCCGCCTTCGAGGACGTAGCGCTTCTCCTGCATGATCTCCAATAGCTCCGGCATATAACCGATCCGGATCAGCGTCCGCAGCTCGTCGATGTAGATAATCGGAGAAGTCGCATGGGCCCCCAAATAGACGCGCTGGTGCGGTGGGGTCTGGAGATTGCCGGACTGGTAGGGGTCGTGGCGGAATCCGCCCTTCATGTTGCGGGCATTGGGTTCGGCTACCCGCGCCATCAGCATTGGTTCTTCCCGCGGGTCGTAAAGGACCACCGGCAGCATATCGTAGAGGTGTTTCAGGTTGGCGGTCGCCGTCGGTGCGTTGTGCGCCTGGATCTGCTCCTGGGCGCGGTGGTTGTTCTCCTGCAGAAAGAGAAACAGGCTCCCGATACCGGTGATGCCGGCCCCCACCAGGAGCGGCGGCAGGAAAAACCCGCCGATCCCCATGGCCAGGGTCGCCGCCAGAAGGATATGCTTCACGCGCCGGAGACTTTTGATTGGATCCTGAAGGCTGAAATGCCGTCCCGCATCGGCGCTGGCTTCGATCTTGTTGCGCAGTTCGTCGAGCAGGCGATCCGTCTGCCCGGGTTCCTCGTAGGCGATGCGGATATGATTACGATCGCGGCCCGGGTAAGCCAGAATCGCATCCCGGGGCCGAATGTAGTCGCCCAGTGACTGGTCGAGAATTTCCTGGAGCATGCCGGCCAGCATCGATTTCCCGGTCCCCGGACGACCGACCATGAGAATGTGGCCGCGTTTGTGGGCGATTTTGCGAATGGCCTTTTTGGCCCGGTCCTGGAAGACAACCCGGTCGATGGGGTCTTCCGGTATGCTGACGGTGCGCGTATCCTCGAAAAAGACAAGCCGCCGCTTCAGTAATTGCGGATAGTGCAGCAATTCCTGGATCCAAGCCTTGTCGTTGGCGTTAAGATCCGGCTTCATCGCTGCGTCCCCTGATATTCTCCAGAAGGTAGTATTTGCCCGCTTCCGATTGGGTCGCGCGCTGGTTGATGGCGGCAAATACCTGGGGGGCGCCTGTTCTCAGGGGCTCCAGCGCTTTGACATCGTGCATGACGGAGATGTTGGTGACGGGCAGCGGATCACCGAACCCCTCCTGGGTGACATAGCTGAACGAGACACCCAGTTGGTGATGGTTCAACAGCCGTATGACCTGATGGCGCAGTTCGATGCCCACGTCCATGTGGGCAAAAATATCCTTGTAGATTTGAGGGATACGATTGCGGGTATAGTCGATATCGAGACTGGTGTTGAACATGAGGCGCATGGGGCGGGCCGCGTCGGCCAGGCACTGGTTGAAGGCCTCGGCCAGCGCCGGACTGGTGTCGACCGCCTGCTGGAGCAGAACCATGCGCTGGAGGTGTTGGCTGTCGTTTATCCAGAAAGCCATGCGGTTGTTGGCGTTGAGCAGACAGCCAAAAAAGTTGCCGTCGACGTGGAAGCGTAGCAGTCGATGGCGGCGTTGGCTGGTGAAAAGATGGCTGCGCCAGGCCCGCATCTCGTAGAGGCCGTCGGCGATGTGCAGGCTGGCCAGGGTCGTGCGCACGGGCTTCAATAGGGAATCCAGAAGATACTGCTTTTTTTCGGCCAGATTACCTTTCAGGGTCAGCAGTGTGCGGTGTCCGGCCTCGTCCTGGCATACGCCGTGGATGTCGGCCAGTTTTTGGATGTCGAGATCGGCGATTTCCTTGAACACGGGATCCAGTGGCTGGAGCATGCGGCGCAGGTTTTCGACATGGCCGGCCAGCTGGCGGTCCTTGAGGGTCGGAATTTTGATGGCGTTGCGCGCCAGGAGGGTCTTCTTGCCGGGGGCCGTGTCATCCGGGCCGCCGCGCATCCTTCGCAAAAGCCGCGCAAAACCCTGTCCGAGACGGATACGCCCCGTTGGCACGGGGTCGCATTCGCAACCCACCAGCTGGTTTTCCACTTCGACCGGACCGGGTTGGATGAGATACCGCCCGATATCCGAAAGGCCGTATTCCATCACCCTTTGCGGTTTGGCGTTGATACCGAGCGACGCAACGTCGAAATCCGTGTAGGCGCCCGGTGTTATGATCCAAACCGAATTGGCCATGGTCTCCATCGTTTCCCGTGCGGGGTTCAACCGTAAAATGAGCGGTCCCCGATCGGCTGCCCGGTGTCAGCACCCTGCTTGCGCAAAGGCCTCGCGCGGCCCTGCCGGTCTGCATCGATTCGGCCTAGAACTGAATAATACCACAGAATCCAGGAATTGAACACGCTGCCGCCGGCCCGGTTGTCCTTCGGCGGTGCTGATCTCAGGAGCCCTTGTTATCGAAGATGGGTTGGATCGGTTGCGGAACAGCGGTGAGGATAATTTCCACCCGCCGGTTTTTTTCCCGGCCTTCCGGTGTGTCGTTGGTGTGTGTGGGACGGTACTCACCAAACCCCATGGTGGATATTCGCTCCGGCGGGATCGCGACCTTGTCGATCATGAATTCGGCCACCTCGGCGGCACGCGCAATCGAGAGCTTGAGATTGGTTTCGAAAGGGCCGCCGCGAACCGGAACATTGTCCGTGTGACCGGCAACGATGATATCCCCGCCGGTGCCTTTAAGGCGCAAACCAATCTCTTTTAGAATCGGAATCAGGCGTGGCCGGATGCGCGCCTTGCCGGAGTCGAAGGTTGCGCCGCCCAGAAGACGAATGATCGTTTGGTGGCCGTCGACTTCGATTTCAATCTGGTCCTCGAGCCCGCGCAGTTTGCCTTCCAGGGCCTCCTTGAGTTCTTCCCCCAGACTCTCCATCACCTGGGTGGCGATGAATTCCTTCTTGTCGAATTTGGGGACCATGTCCTGGTCGAAACTGAGTGCGACCATCTTGGCTCCCCGAGGGCTCTCGAACACGCGCTCCTTGCGCTGCACACCGAATGCCTGCGCCATGGACCCGGCGACCATTTTATATTTTTGCCGGTCCATCTCCGAAAAAGACAGGAGCAGCACGAAAAAACACAGCAGCAGACTCATGAGGTCGCCAAAGGTGACGACCCATCTGGGCGCCCCCTTTTCTTCTTCGTGGCCGTTGGTCAGGACATCATCGCTCATGGTCACCCGGTTTCTTCCGCAGGGCTGTCCTTGGCTGAAGTGCTGTTGCGGACCTTGGGTGCCAGGTAGATTTTGAGCGACTCCTCCAGCACCATGGGCGAAAGGGCCTGGTTGATGCCCACCGCCGCTTCGCGGATGATGGACTTGGCCTGCTGTTCCTGCTGGCTGCGGAGCGCCAGTTTATCCGCGATCGGCAGACAAACCAGGTTGGCCGCCAGCGCACCGTAGAGCGTCGTCAGCAAGGCCACCGCCATCGAGGGCCCGATGCTGGCCGGATCGTCCATTGAGGCCAGCATCTGGACAAGCCCGATGAGGGTGCCGATCATGCCAAAAGCCGGAGCGGAATCGCCGATTCCCTTGAAAACGTTCTGCCCGGTCGTGTGGCGGCTGATCGTCAAATTGATGTCCTTGTTGAGCATCTCAGCCAGAAGCTGCTCGTCGTAGCCGTCGGATAAATAGCGCAGCGCCTTGGCCATGAAGGGATCGTCGGGTTTCTCCTGGTCGAGTGAGATCAGCCCCTCTTTTTTGGCCATGCGGGCGAAGTTGACCATTTTTATGATGATCTCTTCGGGCTTCTCCAGTTTTACCGAGAAGGCTTTCATTGCCACTTTGATCGAGTTGAGCACATCGGCCAGGGTGAATTTGATGCAGGCGGCGGCAAACGAACCCCCCATCACGATGAGAAGGCCGGGGATGTTGATAAAGATGCCGGCACTGCCGCCCAGAAAGATGGCACTCAGGATCAAGAAGGTGCCACCGGCCAGTCCAATGATTGTCGCCAGATCCATCTTTGCCTCTTGTTTGCCTTTCCGTTTCGCCCCGGCGCTACGGACACCATCGGCGCCGTTGTCCTCGGGACGGTTGCGTTCCGGGGCGCGCCGCGGCTTCGTCCGAGCACCGTATGGCACCGAGAACCCATGTGATTCGAACCACTTTCGCTTCCGGGCACTTTCCGCCCGTTGCTGTTAGGTGTTTTATCGTCGCTTGGGGGACAAACTTGAGAGCAACCTCGACGGCGTGGTCGTTCGGCGCCAACCGCTGCCGGACGGCACGTCGGCTTGATGCCGTGGCGGCAGCTTGGTATAAGTCGGTGTATGGAAGCTTCGACGGCCAGAAAACCACCGATTCTTGTGGTGGACGACGATGCCGGCTTGCTGGCCAGCATCCACGCGGTCCTGGTGGGCGCCGGTTTTCAGGAACCGATCCTCCTTTCCGAAGGCACCAAGGCCCTGAATACCATCGCTCAAGGTGAATTTCGCCTGGTGCTCCTGGATTTGATGATGCCTGATGCGGACGGCATGACCCTGCTGCGTGAAATCAAGACGCAGCACCCGCATCTCGAATGCATCGTCTTTACGGCCACGGACGATGTTGAAACGGCCATCCAGGCCGTCCGCTACGGTGCCTACGACTATCTGGTCAAGGGGCAGAACAACGAAAGGCTGGTCATCACCATCAGCCGGGCCCTGGAACGTTTTGCCCTCCGTCAGGAACGGCGCCTGCTGAGCGGCCGTTCATCGTTCCAGGACCTCAGGCATCCGGAAGCCTTTGCTGACTTCATTGCGCGCGACCCGTCCATGGCGCTGGTCTTCCGCCAAGCCGAGGCCGTGGCGCCGACCGATTACAGCGTGGTCATCACCGGCGAATCCGGCACGGGCAAGGAAATGCTGGCCCGAGCCCTCCACCGCCTGAGCAATCGGGCGGAAGCGCCCTTCATTGCCGTTAACATGGCCGCCTTCAACCGCGGTCTGTTCGAAGATGAATTCTTCGGTCATATCCGTGGCGCCTATACGCACGCCGTGAGTGCCAAGAAAGGCTTTCTGGAGGAAGCCCAGGGCGGCACCTTGTTTCTGGATGAAATCACTGAACTCGATCTGGCGCTACAGGGAAAGCTCCTGCGCGTCATCGAGGAAAAAGAACTCTATCGCCTGGGAAGCACTCGCCTCCGCAATATCGACGTACGCTTCATCGCCGCCACCAATCGAGATATCCACCAAGAAATCGGTGCGGGAAGATTTAGGGCCGATCTGTTCTACCGGCTCAATACGTGCAACATCACGCTTCCACCGCTGCGCTCCCGGCCGCAGGACATCATCCCCCTGGCCGAGCATTTCCTCCGGACCCATGCCTCGCGTCTGGGAAAATCGATCAGGCGACTGAGCGCCGCGTTGAAAACCTGTTTGCAGGCGCATACCTACCCCGGCAATATTCGCGAACTCCAGAACATCATCGCCGCCGCTGCGCTCGTTGAGGAAGGCGACCGGCTCGGCCTGGCCGCGGCGGCCGCGGGCCTGCCCGTGCCCGCCGATAGCGTCGAAGAGGGCACGGAACCGCTGCTTTCTCTGGCGGAACTGGAGCGGCGTCATATTCGCCGCGTCCTCAACGCTTGCCGGGGCGACCGTGCCAAGGCGGCGGGGATCCTGGGGATCAATCCATCCACCATCTACCGCAAAATCAAACGCCTGGGGCTTTGAAGCCCGCCGACGTCTTCGAAGCTGTCCCCACGTTCATGGCGATCGCCCCGCGAACGACCACGACCTGACAGGAGTCGGCAAATACCTGCCAGGCCAACGGTGCCGGCAACGCATTCGGCGCCGGAAAAAAAGCTTGAACCGCGAGGCCATGTCCTCTAAGGTTTGAAGCCACAGTGGTCGAGCCAAAAGAGCGGCGTCCTGCCGATCGGTTATCTCGGCGCGGCCCGCCTTTCATACCGGTCTGCGACGCACCGCCAAGCCTCTTCGGTCTATCTGGACAAACCACCGTGCATCAGGTGCCCGACCGGTTTACAGTCGGAACTCGGGTATACCGTACCATCGAAAAGCCATTAGTTGTTGTCAAACCCTCTAATCCAAGGGAGGTGCCCATGGCCGTTGAAGTGATTATCCGGCGTACGATCAAGGACGCGACCCAGGCCGCCGAACTTGTCCCGCTGATCATCCAGCTGCGCTCACTGGCCACCGTTCAAAAGGGCTATATGACGGGTCAGACGCTGCGCTGCATCGATTGTCCGGGCGAGTACCTGGTCATCAGCACCTGGCACACCGAAGCGGATTGGAACGCTTGGTTCAACAGCGACGTCCGCCGCAAGCTTCAGCAGCAAATCGACGATCTGCTTGGAGAGAAGACCGAATACAGGCTCTATGAGCCACTGGTGGGCGGCATCATTCCTGATTTCGCGGTGGGCGCTCGGGGCGAGTAGCTTTTTTCCTTCGTGGCCTGCCCGGTGGTGCACGTAACCGCAACGGTACGCGATTCGGATGCCGGCCGGTCAAGACCCGGCGCAGGCAAGGCTGCGAACGTTCACTGCCAAGGGGGAATCGGCACCGATGCGCCGCCCGTTCCGGTCGCAAACACCGCCCGGCTCACGGATCGACAGTGAAAAGCCTCGTATCCGCTTCATCGCGGGTTTGAACAGGTGCCAAGCCTATGGATCCTATCGCCAATCGCGACACACCGGGGTGGAGAAAAAATGAAACGTACTGAAACCGCGGTTGCGGTCTGGGCCGTGCTGACCTTGTCGGCCACAAAACGACATATCCTGACCTATTCGCTCTTGGCCCAATTGATGGGGGTGCCTCGAAGCGGCCTGGGACGGCTTCTCGAACCGATCCAGTCTTATTGTATCCTGAACAGCCTGCCACCGCTGACGAGCATCGTGGTGGAGGCGCAGACGGGTCGGCCGGGGGACGGGTTCATCGCCGCTTCGAATCTGCCGCAAGCCCAGGCCGAAACTTTCGCTTACGACTGGCTGACCCAAACCGTCCCTCAACCACTGGATTTTCGCCAAGCCCTCGACACCCTGCCCAGTTGCGGACTCACCCTGAGCGAATTGATGCGGCAGATGAGCTAGCGCCCGTGCATCGTTGGGCATTGCTTTTACCCCCTAGCGGTGCAATCGCGCTGGCAAGCCCTCGAACCAACCCGGCTGCGGGCCGCTTCGCGACGGCGGCACCGCCGTGGGAAATAAAAGCCCGCGGCCGCGGCCTGAAACACGATCGATTACTTCTTCACGGGCTCAGGTTCACCACCGTCCCCTTCTTGGCTCCAGCGCTGGTTTCGATTATCAGCCTCCCCGGCCATTCGGCGGCACCCGGTGTCCGGTTTACCCATCGGGCGCAAGCTTCGCGCGCTCATGGCCGGCAAGCCGTCACCAGCAGCCGGTGGCGCATGCAGCCGACATCACCACCGGCCACGGCACCGGCCGACGCCTGGTCGTGGGAATGGACATCAACGAAACCGGCCTGGCGCACAAGCGCCAGCAATTCTTGGCGGCGGTAGAGGCGGATGCGGTAGTTCATATCTCGTATCTGCCCCTTTTTTTTACTTAACACCAGTTCGCGTGCGCAGACGCAGTCATCTTTGATTTCGCGCTCGCGGCAGACCACCACATCACCGTCGATTTCATGCCAGGCGTTGGGAGCGATCTTGGCGCGGATGATGTCGCCGTCGGCCACGTCCAGCAGCAGCCGACCGCCGGGGGCAAGGACCCGTCGGCACTCGGCAAGAATCTGCCGGTCATTTTCAGGCGCGGCCATGTAGCCAAGCGAGTTGCCCAGGATCAGCGTAAAATCCTGACTTTCCACCTTCAGAGGGAGTCGGCGGGCATCGGCCTGAATGAAGTTGACCGGCAGATCTTCCCGATACGCGGTTTGCTGCCCGACAACCAGAAGCGGCCGTGAGTAATCCACCAACGTGCAGCGGTTAAACCCCCGCCGGCAGAACTCGAGCGTGTGACGCCCCTGGCCGCCGCATAGATCGAGAATCCTGGCGTCGGTCCGCAGGGGCAGGAGCCGGCTGTAGATTTCGATTTCGCGCCGGGTGATGTCGGCGTCGCCCACCGTGCGTGCATCGGTGATCAGATAGACTTCGTCAAAAAGCGTCTGCCACCAGTCGGGATCGACAACGATGGTCATGAGACCTCCGGCTCGGCCCCGAAGCCAAACAATCCGTCGGCCGCGAAGATCGCCGGACCGCCCTGCCATGGCTGCAAGCGCGCAATTTCGAGTTCTTCTTCCTCAATGTCGACGTATTCGTCCAGTTCTCCGGCCTGCCACATTTTTTCCAGCTTGAGACTGTCGTTCCACATGGCGCGTCCGTAGGCGTCCAGTGCATTCAATTGTCCCGCGGTAATGATGCGCGGCCGCAAAGCGATCTTGATCGGCCCCAGCAGATAGGTGAACTCGGCCTCCAGCGCCAGGGCGTTCTGTTCGTCCTCGACGGCCTTCAGGTCGCTGTAGTGCAGGTTGGCGATGGTGCGGTTGATCTGTTCGACGGCCTGCCCCACCGTCTGTTTGGACTTCAGAACGGTCAGCGGCTGAACCCCGCCGCCGCTGCCGACATTCGTGGGCACATCGCCGTAGCGGCATAAAAAACCGAAGGTTTTGTGCGGGCCGATCAGGCAACGGAAATCGGTCTGGCGTGTGGCCAGCCGGACGGCTTCGCCGGCGGGATCGACCTCCGGCATGGCTTCGGCCCACAGGTTGAGCGGTACTTTCTGTTGAACGATGTAGTGGCCTTTCTCCAGCGCCTTGGCAATGGCCGCGTCCGCGTCGCTCCCGGAGCGGCCGACCATCACGCCGATGCCCGAATACCCCCGTTCCGGCTTGAGAACCAAATCGGGCCAGTTGCTCCGGGTCCAGGCGACCAGGTCGCGGATGGTCTCGCCACGCGGGCCGTCGGTGGCGCGCTCGAAGAACCGGCGTGTCCACGGCGTGCGCTGCACGGTTTCGGGCTCGAAACGCGCGGCCAGCGGGCCGGTAAACACCTCGAACATGCTTTTGACATTGATCGGTTCCGTGCCGCGCGGATTGAGGACCCGGTTTTCACCAATGGCCTGCATCAGGGGGGACAAATCATGCTGACGGTGCAGTTTGAGAAAAACATCGTTATTGAAATCCATGAACACCAGACTGACCGGCCGCCCCCGATGGCAGACACGGCCGTTGGATCGTTCGAATTCATGCGGGGCCGCCAGGATACCCGTGACGCCATCGACCCGGTCCAGCCGTTTGGCCAGATTGATGTTTTCGGTCACCTCGGCAAGCGTCTCCTCCTCGGCCACCACGGCGATCAGCCCTTGGTTGTTGCCCTCACGTTGGCGAAAGACGTCCAGAAGCATTTCCGTGAATCCGACCACCGGATAGAGCATGGGATGGTCGAAATCGAGCTCGACGCCCGTGGGACTGAGGCGGTTCAGCCGCTGCCAGACCACTTGGGCGATTTCCTGCGTGATGCGCTGATAGTCCCAGCCACCGGGACTGCCCAGATTCCATTCCGAATGATAGCCACGGAAAGACGTCACGATCCACCTCCTTGTAGTAAAAACGTTTCAAGCTGATCGAATTCAATTTCCCCCTGGGACAGCACCAGGCGTGCAAACTGCTTGACCTTGCGGGCGTCGTGGTATTTGGCGTATAGGCGCCGAAACCGCCGCCGGCCGACGGTATAGGACAACTGGTAGCCGGGCTTGAGTGCGTAGCGTGCCACCATGGCCCGGGCGCGTTGAGGCGCCATCCCCTGGGCGCTTAAAAATGCGGCCGCCTGGTCCAGACTTCGGCGACGCGTATGGATGTCAAAATCAACGCGCCCTCGAAGAGCCCGCCAGTAGCGCCGGTGGGCCATAAGCAACCTGTCGACCGGGCCGCTGAAAAACCCGGTAGCGAACATGAGCTCTTCGCTGAAGCTGGCCCAACCTTCATAGAACAGTGGAAATTCCAGGTGGCGGCGTACCGGTCGGTGGTGGTTCCAGCGGCAGGTGTCGAGCAGATGGTGACCGGGATACGTTTCATGGGCTGCGAGCAGGCGATAATCCGCCGGTACGGCGCCGCCGGCACCGCCCACGATAAAAAAGGTGCCGCCGCGGGCCGGATGCCCTGGTATGGCGCTGAAAGCGGCTGTGCTGCGGATGGGCGTCATGTAGGCCGGAATGGTTTCAACCTTTACGGGGCTATCCAGGGGTAAATCCGCAGGCATCAATCCCTTGGCCACGCAATGATCGGCAAGCGCCTCGATCGTCCGGCGGTAGTGTCCGGCCGGGTCGTCGGCGCCGGAACGCTCGAGGCCGGCCACAACGTTCCGCCAGTCGGCATCGGGTTCAAGTCGCGCAGCGTGGCGGTTCAGCAGCCGGGTGACGGATTCCAGTTCGACCCCGAGTTCCGCATTCAGTTCCGGCATTGACACGCGACACCCGATATGTTCCGCCGCTATCCGCTCGTAGACGTCGATGGGCGGCAGGAACGCCTCGACGGTCGGGTTTGATCGGAGCCAGGTCTGGAAACGGCTCAGCGCCGTCCTGACAGGCCCCGTAACCTCGTCTTCGACCGGCAATGCCTGGAGCCAGTCCGAGAGGCCTTTGGCCATCGCAAGTCCCATCCGATTGAACAGCGACGGCACGCGCGCGAGGTTCTTTTGAGCCGCTGCAAGAAAATCCGGCACCCCTTGAAGTCGTTGCCTGAGGGGTAAGGGGCCCGCATCGATGGCTTCCGCCAAACCGATACCTAAGATGGACAGGTAAAAGGTCGGTTGGTTCTGGTGAAACGCCAAGTGTGTCAATTGCTCTTGCAGGGTATTCAGCACCCGCCGCAGCAGCCGAAGGTCCGTGCGGTGGTCCTTGGAAGGCAGCGCCGCCTGCAAGTGATCCATTTCTCGCCGCCAATTCCGGCACTGGTCTCCAAAGGCATGGATGCTCTCTTGTGAAAAGTCGTCCCAGCGCGACCAATGAGCACAATCCGGGGGGATCTGGGGAAAGAAATGAAATTCGTCACTCGAGGTGCACACAGGGAATCTTGAAGACAACGCCTTCATCACATCAATGACGAACCGATCGAATGCCTGCCGGTTTTGAGCGTCTTCATTTGCCGCCATCGGTTCCATGAGAGAATCCTGGACGATCGGTTGTTGGAAACCCACCCCAGCTGTCAATTTAATTGACATTAAATTCCTAAATAGAAAATAATTTCCTATTTATTATTGCATGTGCGCAACATGCCCACCATTTTTATAGCTCTCCGGCGCTAAAAGATTTTTAGTGATTCTTGATAATTGAGAACAGGCAACCCATTAGGTCGCCTTCCGGCCTTATTTTCCGGCACCGTAATTGCTGCATGGCATACAAGCCGTTGGTTGCGTTTCACCGCGCGCTTTGTTCGCTATCGAAGTACGGGATTGATAAAGAAATGATGCCGACGACAGGAAAGAACGCCTCGAAATGCTGAAAGCCCTCTCTAAACCCAAGCGCTGCCCCTGGTGCAATTCGAATTTAGTAGCCCAAATTATCCATGAAATCAATACACTTACGCCCGCGGTCCAGCAGGATCTCAATGATCGCAAGGCGGTTCTGGGCGTTCACTTCAGCCAAGAGGTCAACCCGAAATGGCAGTGTATGGATTGCGGCGCCCAGATTTACCACCACGATGTGATCGACCAACTGAACGGAGGTTCGGCATCATTGACCATCCTGCCGGCATGCCAAGACAACTTGAACACGCGCGGCCGCAAGAAGGAGCATTGAGCCCTTCGGGATGCAGGGAACTCGATTCACCCCCCCCTCGCATGGTAACGCGTCCTGCATGCAACCCGCCACAAGTCGGACGACCCTCTCACGGTCTAGCGCGAGAGCAGAAAAGTGCGCAGGTTGGCGTTTTTATGGCGCAGGCCGAGTTTCTGGCGGATATTGCGTCGATGCATTTCCACGGTGCGGACCGATATGTTCAGCAACGAAGCGATTTCTTTGGTTTTGCGGCCGTGTTTGACCAGATTGGCCACCTCGACCTCCGCAGGCGTGAGTTCGATATACTGCGTGGCGATATGCCGTGAAAAAGGTGCAATGATTTCCTTGAGATTGGCCTCCAGAATGGCCACGTAGGATTTTTGGCGCTCGTTCAAGCCACTGTTCTTGAGCCGGTCCAATAGCGGATCGGCCAGTTGATGAATGCTGGCAACGACGGTTTCCTCGATTTCGGTCTTGTCCTCTTCACGTATTTTGACCAGGGTCCTCAGAGCGGTATTGATTTCTTCCAGGCGGATGTTTTTCTGCTTCAACTCTTTTTCGCGATTTCTCAAGGCGCGCTGCGTTTTTTTTTGCTCGGTGATATCGGTCACCACCGTAAAGGTACCGCAGAAAAGGTCATCTTCGTCGTAGAGGGTTTGCGGCGAGAGAATGCTGGTGTTTTGGTGGCCGAACCGGTCCGTCCAGGTAAACTCGTAAGACTGTCCCTCACCTTTTAAATGCCCGGTGAGAATGTCCTCTAAGGGTACGATGGCCTGGGGGTCGATGATTTCACGCACATTGCGCCCCACAAGTTCCTCCGCCGGATATCCACTCATCGCGGCCAGGCGCCGATTGATGTAGACAATATCCCCTTGGGCGTTCATCATCGCAAGCCCTTCCGCCATAGTTTCAACCAGGGTACGAAACCGTTTTTCACTGTGATGCAGGGCGATTTCGGCTTTTTTGCGTTCATCGTTGTCGTAGATGGCGACCGTGGCGCCGCAAATGCGGGTACCCCGGCGAATATAGCGAATGTCGAAAAGCGCCCACAATTTGCGTCCGTCCTTGAGCCGCAGTTGGTATTCGACATGTTTGGGGACGGGATCGCCGGCAAGGATTTTTTGGAAGCGGCGATTGAATTTTTCAAGGCTGGCCGCCGTCAATAAATCGGTGGGGTTGAGCCGCAGAAATTCTTCGCGGCTGTAGCCCACCCGTTCCAGAACGTAGTTGTTGACGGCCGTGAAACAGCCCTGGTCGAAATCAATTTCATACATTCCCACCGGTGCCGTCATATAGAGCGTGCGGAACCGCGCCTCGCTGTTTTTAACCACCCGCAGGTCGTGTCTTAAACGCCCAATGACGTCTTCCAGTTTTTGTATGCGCTCGTCAGGCGCAGGGGGCTTGAGTTCCGAAGCCATGGCCATACCCGCTAGATGTTGGCGTGAAATGATCCTCTTCTTGGTTCAGATCGGGCGTTATTGCAAGGCTGTTTTTCTCGCCGGTCAATGCGGCCCCCGCGGCAAAGCAGCGAAACCCCGCTGGCTGTGCCGCAGCCAGGCCATGCCGAACCGGCCTTTGAGGTTGAACAGCGGCAACAGCCAAGCCAGCCGTCTCTCGATCCAGGGCGTCAGATAGCAGATTCGAATCAGCGCATGGTAAAGATGATGGATATCCGGGGATTCGAACCAGACCTTGTCGTGGTCATGGTCCAGCCCCCATCGGCGGGCGATTCTGCCGGCGGCTTCGGTACCCTCGCGAAACGAAACCACGGTGTGCAGCGGTCCCTCGGGAATGACCAGATCGGGCGCGCGCCGGGTCAGCGACGCGACGGCAGTCTGGGCCAAACCCCGGCGCCAGTCCTCGGCATCAAACGCTTCCGGGCCGCGGGACTTGTCGATCGGATGCGTACCGATGCCGGGAACGACGGCCCGTGCCTGCCGGCAGGCCTCGGCTCAGCCGGAGAAAAAATGCGGAGCCCGCGTAGCTCCAGCAGCCGGAGCTGCCCTCGATATCGGCCACGATCAGGACATTCCGGTAAGTGCAGGGCGCATCCATGCGCTCGGCGTTCATGCTGCGCCGCCGCCGCGAGCGCGGATCGCCTGGATGCGTGCCATTACCGGCGGATGCGAATAGTTCAGAAAAACGTAGAAAGGATGGGGCGTCAAATTGGATAGATGACTCACCGACAGCGTCTTCAATGCGCTTATCAGCGCATCAGCGTTGCCGGTGGTGTCCACGGCAAATCGATCGGCGCTGAATTCGTTGCGGCGTGAAACCATCATCCGCAGCATGCCCAATAAGGAATCGACCGGCGCATACAGCAGACCAAAAAACACCATTCCGGCATAAACCGAGATTTGGTTCATGCCGAAGGCTTCAAACAAGGCGGGTTGGGAAACACACAAAGACAGCAGGTAAAACATGAGCCCTGTCTGGAGAACCGTGATGATCATTCCCGTCAACAGGTGGTGTTTCTTGTAGTGGCCCATCTCATGTCCCAAGACGGCCACCAGTTCGGCCGTGCTGTGGCCCTTGACCAGCGTGTCGAAGAGCACGATGCGCTTGTTGCGTCCAAAGCCGGTAAAAAAGGCATTGCTCTTGGACGATCGTTTGGAGCCGTCCATGACGAAGACGTTTTTCAGCGGGAACCGGATAGAGGCCGCATATGCCAAAATCGCCTTGCGCAGGGACGCCTCACGCAGCGGTTCGAAGCGGTTGAAAAGCGGCATGATCCAGGTGGGCGCCACATATTGCATCACCAGCATGAAAACCACCAGTACCCCCCATGAATACCACCAGGCATTGCCGCCGCCGGATTCGAACAAATAGATGACACCAGCCAGTAGCGGAGCGCCCAGGACGATACCCAAAATCACGCCCTTGAGGCGGTCGAGCACGAATGTCGCCGGACTTGTCCGGTTGAAGCCATAGCGCGACTCGATGACAAAGGTGGCATAAATTTGAAACGGCAGCGCCACCAGACCATGGAGCAGAACCAGGGTGCCGATATAGACGACACCGGTCGCCACCGTTCCCCAGCCAGCTTCACGCACGACGGTGTCCAGGAAAGGAAAACCGCCGCTCAACCAGAAAAGGAGAATCACCAGAAGGTGAAAGCCGGCGGCCATCCACCCAAAGCGCGTATTGTCGCGCAGATAGCGCTGTGACCGGCGGTAGCGCCCGGCATCATAATACGGCTTGAATTCGTCCGGCGGCTGACCCTGCAACGCCCTGAGATTGAGGATGTCGGCGATGAGGTTAAGCAGGAAATCCAGCACCAGAGCGGCAAGAATGATCCAGGCGACGATGTTCATAGGCCAACCCGTTGTCCCCAACCGGATACATTGAAGATGGGTGCATCTTTACCAACCAAAAAGGGCGATCCGGATGGACCGCCCTTTAAGACGAGGAGATTGAAGGAGGTTTATAAAAACCACCCATGAGCACGATAATCTCGTGACTTGCTTTGTCAAGAGGACAAGCCAAAAAACTTGAGGTGCCATCGCCAAGAGCACCTGGCGATCGTCAAACGGCAGTCTCGCTGTGGATATCGTCAAGGAAATTGCCGATCACCCGGTGCACTTTGGCCGCCCCATCGCCCAGGAGGATGCCGTGACGATCGAAATTAAACAACATGTATTTTTTATCCTCCGAGCCGATCAGGTCGAAAACGCGGCGCGAACCCCGAGGATCGACCACCGGGTCTCCAGCGGACTGGACCACCACGGCCGGGACCTGAACATATTTCAGGCGCTCCTCGACCCTGTCCATGAGCCGTTCCAGTTCGCGAATACCCGCGATGGGGTTGCGTGAATAGTTGATGTGAGGATTTTCCGGTTCGTTGGCGATGAATTCTTTGACGGGCCCGTTGGTGCGGATGCGTTTCATGAGTCGATTCCATATATCCACGGCCGGCACGAAGCGGGCCGAAAAATCCTGCAACCGCAATGGCGGGCATACGGCGAATACGCCGCGGATAAACGGCAGGCGCGAGGTGGTCTCAAGTGCCAATCCGGACCCGTTGGAAAAACCGCCCAGCACCACTTTTCGGCAGTGACAGGCCATCAGGGCGCATCCGGCATCCACGGTGCGAAGCCACTCCTGATAGGAGCGGGTGGCCAGATCCTCGGGGGCGGTGCCGTGTCCCGGAACACGCGGGGCGTAGACCCAGAAACCCTTTTGCTGAATGTACTGTGCCAGTGCACGGACCTCTTCCGGTGCGGCCATGTAACCGTGCACCAGCACCACGCCAAGTCGCCGGGAGCGGCCGCGGAGCAGAAAGGGTCGGCCGATGGCGGGCGCTTTGGATTCGCCTTCGATGCGATAGGCGGCGTAGTCCTGCTCAAAGGCGTCTTCCGCCTGTTTCAGCAGACGATTGGCCAGCCTTCGGCGCGTCACGCCGTGAGGCTGCCAGGCGATACGACGCAAACAACGCTGCAGCGCCTTCAACGGTTCGATTTCGTTGGCCATGACACGCACCGGGTTGTCCCTGCGGATTCGGTGGATATCAAACGGACGGGTAAGCCGTTTGACATTCTTGTACCATAAGCCTTCACGGGCTTCGATGACGCCCGTTTCCTGTGCCAATTCAAGAAAATCGCGATATTTGTTGTACCGGTCGTCGGTGAGCAGGTGCAGCTGGTCTTCGCCCAGACTGCGGTGCAGATGGACGTCCTCGGCGCTCAGGCAATGGGCCGC
This sequence comes from Desulfobacterales bacterium, assembly GCA_030066455.1. The sequence goes on along the minus strand of JASJBQ010000054.1, from coordinate 7,457 downwards.
GGCCAGATAAACCTTGCGCCGCAGATCGTCCGGATGGACGCGCTTGAAAGGTGCCAGCCGCAGCAAAGAGGCGAAAAGATGGTCGTGGTTGACCGTGGTCATGGCGTAGATTGCATCCATGTATCGCTTCATGATCTGAAGGGCTTCTCTTCGCATTTGGCGTCGCGAACTGAGGTCGTCATCGAAGCCAATGTGCCGGCCGGACTGGATGTCCTGGTTGATCGTGGGGCAGCTCAGGCATCGATTGATGGCAATGGGCAAACCAAAACGCATGTCGACATCCACACCGGATAAAAACATCGTGCCCTCGGCCATCAATTCCTCCACCACCCGATCGGACAACCCCTCCTTGAAACGGCGGGCCAGCGCGGTCAGCATATTTTCCCTGGCCCGAATGGGGTAATAGGTCAGGTTGACAGGCACGATATAGAGGCTGCGCTCGAGCACCGGCGCAATATCGTCGATACCAAACTTCGCCATCAGCCGGCGGGCCTCATCAAGGTTGAGGGCATGCAGATGGCGCAGGCGCTGCCGGTAGAACTCGGTCCGCAGCGCCAGCGTGGCCGCCCCGGTGTGGGGCGGGTGTTTGCCGCCGGCGTAAGAGATCATGTGGCGGCCTTTTTCCACCAGCTTCTTGTTCTTGACCATCCGGCCTTCCGGATAGATGACCCAGGCGGCCTCGCCGGTCAGAAGGGTCTTGACGATCAGGCGGTCACGATCGGGATCCCGGGTGGACACCGCGCCGACGCGGTCGAGATAGTTGCCCAGCGGGCCATTGAACAACCCAAAGTCCGCCAGGGACCACACCGGGATGCCGGTCAGGCGGTAGATGAAATAAGGCATCAGCAGGGTTTCAATGCGGGTGAAATGGTTGATCACGAAAACCAAGGACGCCGATGAAGGGATACGCTCGGCACCATGGGTGCGGATGTTGGCCTTGGAGAGCCAGGAAAAGGCTTTAATGGCCAGTCCGGTGGTGCGATAGGCAAACGGATTCATGAGGGAATTATAGAAAATTCAACACGATGAATCAATATGCCGACCAAAATGGATCGAGCCGAGGGGCGCGGCGGGCAAGTTGACACAACCCGCAATTACCGTTAGGGTCGTTGCTTCGGATGCGCCGCGGCGCTCGGCGCCAGGATATCAACCATTCGATACAGGGGAGACCCCAGGGTGTACTCCAAAATTCTCATGCTGCGTTTCTCGGCCAAGGTTTCCCAGAAGCCGGTCGTGTGCTTCCTCACCAAACGTTTCGACCTGACCTTCAACATTCTGAATGCCACCATTCTGCCCCGCAAGGAAGGGGTCATGGTGCTCGAACTTACCGGTGAGCGCAAACAGTTCCGCGAGGGCGTCAAATTCCTCAAATCTCAGGGCATCGACGTCCAGAACGCGGGCCAGGAAGTCAAACGGCTCAAACCCAAATGCACCCACTGCGGAGCTTGCACGGCCGTATGTCCGACCGGCGCCCTCGATATCGAGCGGTCGTCCATGAGCGTCCAATTCGATCAGCGCAAATGCAGCGTGTGCGAACTATGCATCCCCGCCTGCCCGTCGCGTGCCATGACGGTCCGACCGATCAACAAGATCTTTTTCGAGGAATGACCGTCGCGGCCATAGCCATCAGCGGGGGTGTCGACTCCCTGGTCAGCGCCTTCCTCCTCCGCTCCGAAGGCCATGATGTCATCGGGCTGCACTTTTTGAACGGTTTCGAAGATTCACCGGCCGCGGGGGCATCCAACCACCCGATTCAGCGCATCGGCGCCCAGCTCGGGATTCCAATCCAGGTCGTCGACCTATCCGCAACATTCAGGCAGTCTGTCGTGGCCTATTTCACGGCGGCCTACCGGGCCGGGCGTACGCCCAATCCGTGTCTTTTCTGCAACCCCTTGATCAAATTCGATCATCTGTGGTCACACGCGGCTCGCCGGGGGGCCGACTTCCTGGCCACCGGCCACTATGCTCGAATCCGTCAGTCGCCCGCCGGCCGCTTCCATCTGCTGCGCGGAGTGGATTCCCTCAAGGACCAGTCCTATTTTCTGGCGCGGTTGCGTCCATGCCAGTTGGCGAGGACACGCTTCCCGCTGGGGGATCTTCGCAAGGACGAAACGCTCCGCCTGGCCGCCGCTCATGGCCTGAGCCCCGTAACGTCGGGTGAAAGCCAGGATGTCTGCTTTATCCGCGAGCAAACCTACGGCCGGTTTCTGGAAGATTACGCGGGGCTGTCCGCATCCCCCGGCCCGATCGTCGACACGGACGGTCGCGAAATCGGGATCCACCAGGGGCTCCACCGATTTACCGTCGGTCAACGCCGGGGGATCGACTGTCCGGCCGCGGCCCCCTACTATGTCGTGCGGATCGAGCCTGAAGCCAACCGCTTGGTGGTGGGTTTCAGGGAGGCGCTCGAGCGACGCGAATGCGAAGCCGAAGACGTCAACTGGATCAACCCGCCGCCCCGCTTTCCGGCCGACGTCCGCGTCAAGATTCGCTACCGGCACCCCGCGGCGGCCGCCACCCTGAACCCGACTGCATCGGGTCAGAGAGTGACCATTCGATTCCATGAGGCCCAGAAAGCCATTGCCCCCGGCCAGGGGGCCGTATTCTATGACGGCGAAGAGGTGCTGGGCGGTGGATGGATCGTTGCGCCATGAAATTCAGGATCACCACCCTGGGCTGCAAGGTCAACCAGTTCGAATCGGACGCCATCGCCCAGGCGCTTGAATCCCAAGGCTGGCAGCGCGCCGCTGAAGAGGACCAGGCCGAGGTCTGCATCGTCAACACCTGTACGGTGACCGGCAAAGCCTCGATGCAGTCGCGCCAGATAATCCGTCAGTTCATGCGGCGGGAGCCGGGCGCGCGGATCATCGTCACCGGCTGTTATGCGCAGACCGCCCCGGACGAAATCGAGAAAATCGGCGGGGTCGACTACATCATCGGGCATTTCGACAAATCCGATATCCCGCGCCTCATCATCGCGTCGCTTTCGAATCCGCCGCGCCAGACACAACGCCGGGTCCGCAATATCCACACGGCCAAACAGTTCAGTCTGCCGCCGGCACCCGCTTACAGCCGGCGCACGCGGCCCTTTTTGAAAATCCAGGACGGCTGCAACCGGTTCTGCACCTATTGTATCGTCCCCCATGCCCGGGGGCCCAGCCGCAGCATGCCTTTCGAAACCGTGATGGCATGTCTGGTGGATCTGGGCCGCGGTGGATATCAGGAGGTGGTGCTCACCGGCATTCATTTAGGCGCCTACGGTCAAGACCTCGATCCGCCCAGCGATTTGATTGCGCTGCTCCGCAGGATCGAGGTGCAGCGCCCCATCACTCGCCTGCGCCTGAGTTCGATTGAGCCGGACGAAGTCAACGGCACCCTGGTGGACCTGCTCGCCTCTTCCGAAATGATTTGCCCCCACCTGCATCTGCCCCTGCAAAGCGGCGACGATCGGGTTCTCGAGCGCATGCATCGTCCCTACAGCCGGATGGCCTTTGCACAAACGGTGACCCGTATCAAGAACGCCATGCCCGGGTGTGCCATCGGCGCCGATATCCTGGTCGGTTTCCCGGGCGAAGACGAGGCTGCTTTCGAACGCACCTTCGAACTGGTGGCCGACTTGCCCTTGGCCTACCTGCATGTCTTTCCCTTCTCGGCCCGCCCCGGAACCCCGGCGTATCATTTTTGCGACCAGGTGCCCGATGCGGTCATCAAGGCGCGCACCGCCGCCTTGCGCAAGCTGGGGCAGGACAAAAAGCGTGCTTTCGCCCAGGCCGGCATGGCATCCATCCACGCCGTCCTCGTCGAAAACAAGCGCGACCGACGCACCGGCTGGCTCAAGGGGCTGACCGCCAATTATATACCCACTCTCCTCGAAGGCGACGACCGCCTCATGAACCGGATCGTCACCGTCGAGCCGCAGAGACTCCTTTCTGACGGACGCCTGAAAGGGATAATGCTAAACAAAAATACCTAAAGTATTAGTTCATATATAAATGTTAAAATATTTGTATTATTATTAATTTTATTTATTCTATTGTGGCGATGGCGCTTTCGTGTTTGGAACCGATACAAGCCTTTTTTAGGGTGCCAAATGGTGCGAACGGCGTTCCCGCCTTAAAGGACGCCCGATGCCCGTTCAGCATCGGCTAGCGGTTAGACCATTTCCCAAGGCCTTTTTACAGGAAGCCGGACGTCGCAACCTCATGGGCTGCCTTTATCCTGTGGAATGGTATCAGGAGTATGACCGGCGCGACGGTTCAAACCAGGCCCGGGAGGTCGCACTTGACGCCGCCGGCGCCCAGGATCGTGACGAAAAGATCTATGCATAGAAACCTGCGACGCACCACTTTATCCCCGGGGCATCGGCCTTTTAGCGCGAGCCGACCATGCACCTGATCAGAGAACACGCCTTTGGCGCCGTCCGCGGTTTCGAAATGGGTTTTGCCCCGATCGGACGCCCGCTCATGACGGTCTTTTTCTATCAGGTCGACGGCCTGCTGATCGATACCGGCCAGCATCATCTCCAGCGGCAGGCGTTGGAAATTCTGGCCAGCCTGCCGCCGATTCATCGGATTCTGATTACCCATCACCATGAAGACCACAGCGGCAATGCGGCCGCTTTCCGCCGTCACAGCGGCGCCCGCCTCAACGCCCACCCGCAGGCCATCACCGCAATGGCGCGCGGCTTTCGAATCCGCCCCTACCAGCACCTGGTCTGGGGGCGGACGCCCCCTGTCGGGGCCGATCCGCTGCCCGACCGGATCGTGTCGGAGCGGGTTACGCTCGTGCCCCTGCACACGCCCGGTCACAGCCACGACCATACGGTATTCTGGGAGCCGGAGCGCGGCTGGCTGTTCGCGGGCGACATCTATCTCGGGGAACGGATCAAATTCTTCCGGGCGGATGAGGATATCCATGCCCAGATCGCCTCCCTGCGAAGAATACGCGACCTCCCCTTCCAGGCGCTTTTCTGTGCCCACAACCCCAGTTCCAAAGACGGCCCACGGAAAATCGGCGCCAAGCTGGATTTCCTCGAAACGCTGCGGGAACGGGTCCGGGGACTTCACACGCAGGGCTGCGGTGCAAGGGAGATCATCACCCGCCTCGACCCCCGACAGGACCGCTTCGTCAAATGGTTCACCACCGGCAATGCCAGCTTCGCCAACATGATCCGCTCGGCGCTGAGACCGGGCCACGACGCCGACTTCCACGACCGTTGACCGTAATCGGCGATGCAGGCGAAACCGCTTAGAAGCGGTTTCAAAACCTCAGATCGCGTTTGAGGGCAAGGCACAGCCTGATGAAAAAGCGCAGCATATTCGATGATATGTGAGCATTTTGAAGATGGCTGTAACACCGCCATCGGACGTTAGATGGGGTTTTGAAACCGCTTACAGAAACAGCCCCCTCATCAGTTCACCGGAGAAGGACAGGCATGGATCAGGACGGTTATTCTAAACACTTGCGGGGCTGGTTCGAGAGATCATTATCGTTTGAGGCGCTTGACTATGATGCGGTTAAAACGAACTTCATCGACGTTGTCGAAAATCACGGCTTCAAGATAAGCAATCAAAACGAATCGCGTGACTGGATCAAGCTCGATGCGGTTTATGGGTCCCGAATCGCGGCCCTGATCTTTGGCGGTATTCCGTTTATCGGTCAGGTCGTCCTGTGGGGGAAAAGGCTCGGTCTGAAAGCCTCGCTTTACCGTCGTGAAACCATTGATATGAAGATCGACATCACGCCCTACATGGAGCTCTTCAATACCACCGAGATCTATCCCCTGAGCCAGTCCGCAGAAGAAAAGGCCGCGGATGAATACCTGGCCGCCCGCATGCTGCACAGCATTACCCAGGCCATCTACACCAGACTCAACTTGCCCCTGCCACCTGAGCTCTCGCGATTCGATCTCAAGCAATTTCTCAGCGATACCTTGCTGGGCTACCTGATTTATCCGTTTGATAGCCATAGATCAAAAAAACCGGTTCATTATCCCATCCAAAAGGGACCGCGGTGGTCCTGGGGGGCCTTTCTGATTCCTGAATTCTGGTACATCTGGCACGAAATCTGGGGGATCAGTATCTTGTTCGTGCTGGTTGAGCTGGGGGGTGGTATCAAGCTGTTAACCCTGGGCGTGCCCATGGTGACCATCGGAGGCATCCTGCTGACGTTAAGAATCATATCCGGATCGATCGGCCACAAGATCTACTATTGCAAGTACGGAAAGTGGCTCGGTAAGCAAGACCGAAAAGAAAAAACCGTTACTGTTAACATGCCGCCGAAGGGGTCAAAAACCGCAGAGCACCAAGACGCGGCCACGGCCGAACAAAACAGCGGTGGCGTAAAACCGCTGAACAAAGGCGAGGAATGGCTGCGCAAAGGGCAGTTCTGGCCCCGCAAATGGCGGCCCCGTCCCTGAATTTTGAATAAAGCGCAAGATTCGGAATGACAGCACTGTGATGCAGACCTAGATTAGCTGCAAACGGACACCGCAGGAGGTTCGACGATGGAATCCATGCTCTGTGAAAATGCCGGCCGCCGCGAACGGCGCAGCACCCCCAGAATGCCTTACCACACCACGGCATTTTTCCATTCCACATCACTTAACGGCGAAGGCACCATTCGCGACCTCAGCTCCGAAGGCCTGTTTCTGGAAACCCCCTTTCCGCTAATCGTCGGTGACGAGGTCCATATTTTGTTCCCGCTTCGAAATTCCAAACGCCCTGTGAATGTCACGGGCCGCGTTGCCCGCAATGCCCCAACGGGAGCCGGTATTCAATTTCTCTGGGAAGGATGAAGGCAAGTCGTGGCCGGAAGGAGGCGTCGTCATGATAGATAAAGCCCCTTTGGGGAAAGACGGTCCGGAAATCGCCCGCCTGGGCTACGGCGCGATGGGCCTCGAAGGTTACTACGGGGAATCCGATGACCAAGCCGCCATTCGGACCCTGAATCGAGCGATCGATCTGGGCATGATGATCGATACGGCAGATGCTTACGGCAACGGCCACAATGAAACGCTGATTGCCAAAGCCCTGAAGGCGAGGTCCCGGAAGGCCTTTATCGCCACGAAATTCGGCATTGTATTCGATGCAAACCAGACGGGCTCCGAGGTCCGCACCGGCTGGGGGTTTGCCCTGAACGTCAATGGTCGGCCCGCTTATGCACGTCACGCCTTGGATGCAAGCCTGGAGCGGCTGGGCGTGGATGCCATCGATTTATGGTACGCCCATTTCCCGGACCCGCAAACCCCGATCGAAGAAACCATCGGGGCCATGTCGCATGCCGTCCAGCAGGGGAAAGTCCGGATATCGGCCTTAGCAATGCCACCGCAGACGAAGTTCGTCGGGCGCACGCGATCCATCGCGTCACGGCGGTCCAATACGAATATTCGCTCTGGCGGCGCGAGGTCGAAACCGACCTGCTACCGACACTCAAGCAGAAAGGCAACCTTGCCGTGA
>JASJBQ010000055.1 GCA_030066455.1 Desulfobacterales bacterium | reverse complement strand
CCGCTTACCAGAATGCCGGTCATGATCAGCAGACCGATGGCGGCGGCGCCCGGCTGAAAACGCTGGTCAGCGTAGACCGGTAAGAATCCCCAGATCACCCCGATGCCGGCCGTGTAGGCCAGGCGAAAGGCGAAGAGGCTGCGGATGCCGGCATCGCGGGCCAGCCGCCGCCAGGCGATGGGCGGCGTGCCCCGGCGCAACGCCGTTTCAAAACGCGTGGGTGGCAGCAACAAAGAGCAGGCCAAAAAGCCAAAGAGCGCCAGCAGGCCCATCATCACAAAGGCCGCATCGATATCCCAGTGGTCGCTGATGACGCCGCCCATCAAGGGCCCCAGGCTGAGGCCTGCAAAGGTGGCCAGGTTGAAATGGCCCATGGTAAAGCCCTCCCGGCCTTCGGGGGTGATGTCGCCGACGTAGGCCTGCAGCACCGGCATCATCATGGCCGAAGCGAACCCCTGGAAAAACCGCAAAATAATCAGCGTCGGGACGCTGTCCGCCGCCACGTAGGCCAGCGAGATCAGGGCGTAGCCCAGCATGCCGCCGACAATGAATGGTTTGCGTCCGCGGCGGTCGGAAGCGCGACCGAAGAAGGGGATGAATACCGTGCGGGCGATCGAAAAACTGCCGAAGAGCATGCCGATGGCAAAACCGCTGCCGCCGAGATCCCGGGCGTAGACCGGCAGCAGCGGCACGACGATCCCCACGCCGGTCACCGACGCGAAAATGGAGAAAAAGAGGACGTTGAAAACCTTGGTGTCGTGCGGCGGCATGGGGTGGCCGGTGTGATAAGGCATTCGAGCCCGACCCTACCAGCCCACCGCGATGGCGGCGATGCCGGCTATCCAGCAGTAGGGGGCAAAGGTGAACAGTTTCCCCCTGCCAATGAGGTAGACCAGGAAGGCCAGCGCGGCGTAGCCGACGACCAGGGCGGTGAGCCCGCCGGCCAGACAGGGGGCGGGTTGCACCTGCCCCTGGGCCAGCGCATCGATAATGACCAGCAGGGCGGCCCCGGCCACGGCGGGGACCGACAGCAGAAAGGAAAACCGGGCCGCGGCCTGGGGGGCTAGGCCGGCAAACAACCCCGCGGCGATGGTGGTGCCCGACCGGGAAATGCCGGGCATGACGGCGAATCCCTGGACGATCCCGATCAGCAGGCTGTCGCGCATGCGGATGGCGTTCAAGGGGCGCGTCGAGCCGGGATCGACCTGCGCGGCGATCTGGGGGCGGCGGGTCAGGTAGAGGACACACCCGGTGACAACCAGCATGGCGCCGGCGATCAGCGGGGAGGCGAACAAGGTCGCTTCGTAGCGTTTCAGAACAAGCCCGATCAGAGCGGTGGGAATCGAGCCGATCAAAATCAGCAGGGCCAGGCGGGCATCGATATCCGGGCTCTCGGCGGGCATGGCCGCTTGGGGTGCCGATGGCCGCCAGCGGACGACGGCCAGCAGAAGGGCGCGAATGTCGCGTCGAAAAAAAATAACCACCGCCCCGAGGGTTCCCACGTGGACGCTGACGTCAAAGGCCAGGTCGGCATGCCGCAGCCCGAAAAGGTGTTGGCCAATCACCAGATGACCCGAACTGCTGATGGGTAGAAACTCGGTGAGCCCCTGGACGATGCCGAGAATGAAGGCCTGGAGGAGGGTCATTTCAGCGGTAGTGTTTGTAGTTTACCCCGAACTTCTGGGCCTTGTAAGCAAACTTGCGCACGGTGGTCTTGAGCAGATCGGCGGCCTGGGTGATGTTGCCACGGGTGTTCTTCAGGGCGTCGATGATCATCTCCCTTTCCAGATTGGCCACCGCCTCTTCCAGCGAGAGGGCCGGCAGCGTGCCGGATTCGGGCCCGGTCTGCAGGGTCGGGGGCAGGTGGTAGCTGTGGATGACCCCTTCCTCGCACAACAAAACCGCCCGTTCGATGCAGTTTTCCAGTTCGCGGACATTGCCCGGCCAGTGATAGGCCATGAGCATGTCGATGGCGGGTGTCGAGAAACGGCGGATGTCTTTGTTGTTTTCTTTGGCGTAGCGTTCGAGGAAATGATCCGCCAGCAGCAGGATGTCGGTTTTACGCTCCCTGAGGGGCGGCAGATAAATCGGGAAGACATTCAGGCGGTAGTAGAGGTCGCCCCGGAATGTGCCCTCTTCGACCGCCTGTTCGAGGTTTTTGTTGGTGGCGGCGATGATGCGCACGTCGGTTTTAATGGTTTTCTGGCCGCCCACGCGCTCGAACTCCTTTTCCTGGAGCACGCGCAGGAGGTTTACCTGTACGTCGAGTCCGATCGAGCCGATTTCGTCCAGAAAAAGGGTGCCCTTGTTGGCCAGTTCGAACTTGCCCAGCTTCTGTTTGATCGCGCCGGTGAAAGCGCCTTTTTCGTGCCCGAAAAGCTCGCTTTCGATCAGGTTGACCGGAATCGCGGCGCAGTTGACCTTCACGAACGGCGCGTGGGCCCGGTTGCTGTTGTAGTGGACCGAGTTGGCCACCAGTTCCTTGCCGGTGCCGCTTTCGCCGCGCACCAGCACCGTGGCGTTGCTTTTGCAGACCTGGGAGACCATCTGGAAGACCTCCCGCATCTTGTTGCTGTTGCCCACGATGTTGGTGATGCGGTATTTGTTTTCGAGCTCGTTTAAGAGCCGTTTGTTCTCGTCCCTCAGGGTCTGCTTTTCGAGCCGGATGGTTTCGAGGTTGATCACATGGCGGGCCACCATGGTGGCCACGACACTCAACAGTTTTTCGGCCTGCTTGAGCGCATATTTCTGGTCGTAGGGCTTGTCCACGCTGAGGGCGCCGATGACCTGGCGTCCTTTTTTGATGGGCACGCAGATAAACGACAACTCCAGGTCCTTTCGGCTTTTACGGGCGACGGTGCGGTTGAGGAACAGGGGCTCCTCGCTTATTTTGGGAATCGAGACCGGCTTGCCCGTCTGGATGACCCGTCCGGTGATGCCCTCCCCCAGCTTGTAACGCACCTGTTGCATGGCCCGCCGCGTGATGCCGTGGGCCACTTCAATGCGGATTTCGTTGCGCACCGGGTCAAGCAGCGTAATCGTCCCCCGGGCCATGTCCATCGAATCGGACAGGATGTCGAGCACCTTGTAAAGCGATTTTTTGAGTTCTAGGTGTGCGTTCAGTGCTTCGCTGATTTCGTAGAGCAGTGTGGTTTCTTCAATTTTACGCATCGGCCAATCACTCCTTCCCGGGCTCGTGTCCACCCGGGTGCGGTCGCATGGTCGCGGGTCGCCCTGTCAAAAAAAGCTGGATCCTTATAACAATTTTGTAATCAAAAGCAAGCTTTTTGGACATTATTGTTTTGCTGGCGGACGGCGGCCCCATGCCTGGGGGCCATCCTGCGGCTTGCACGGCGGCATATCGGAGCGGGCGCCGCGGTGACTCAGAGGCGTCCCTTGCGGATGATGGCCAGCAGAAGCCAAAGCCCCATCACCGCCCCGGTGATGAAGACGATGATACCGAGCAGGGAAATGCCGTAGAACAGCGGTGGCACGTTGGAGACAACGATGATGGAGGAACCGATCATCAGCCCGGCGATGATGATGGCGAAAGACAGCCGGTTGCTGATCTGGTCATGGGTTTCGAGCATGGTTTTGAGGCTTTCCAGCTCCACGTGCACGGTCAGCCGGTTCCTGCGGACCAGACGATTGATGTCGAGGATGTCGTCGGCGAGCTGCTGCGTGAATTCGATCAGGTCGGTTCCCAGCCGCAGGGCGTCGCCGGTCAGGCGCCCGGGTTGATAGCGTGACAACTTGACCCGCTCGATGAAGGGGGCGGCTGTCTTGAAAATATCGAAATCAGGATCCAGCACCCGGGCCACCCCCTCGACGGCGGTGAGGGTTTTCATCATCAGAAAGATGTCGGGCGGGATGAGGAGACGATGTTCGGCGGCCATTTCAAGCAGGTTCTGGAGCAGCGGGCCCACCTGGATCTCTTTCAGCGGGCGGTAGAGGTGTTGGCCCATGAAATCGGCCACGGCCCGCTCGAAGGCGCGCATGGGCGGCCGCTCGTCCCATTGGGTGATCTTGAGCAGCACCTGGGCGGTGCGGGTTTCCCGGCGGTGAACCACCGCATCCACCAGGTCGACGAAATCTTCGCGGGTCTGTCGGGCAACCGTGCCGACCATACCGAAGTCCAGCAGGCAGATGACCTCGCCGGGCAGCACGAACAGGTTGCCCGGATGCGGGTCACCGTGGAAGAAGCCGAAGTCGAAAATCTGGCGCAGAAGGATTGTGGTGCCGCGCAGGGTGATCTTGCGGCGGTCCAACCCGGCCTCCTCGAGCGCATCGATGGCGGATATCTTGATGCCATCGATGAATTCGGCCGTCAGCACGCGCTCGGTGGTGAAGTCCCGGTAGACCTTGGGGATATACACCGACGGTTCGCTCAGAAACTGGTTGGCCATGCGCTCCATGTTGGCGGCCTCGAAGGTGTAGTCGATTTCGCGCTCGAGCGTCTTGGCGAACTCCTCGACGATTTTGACGGGGCGAAAAAAAGCGATCTCCTCGATGTGGTTCTCCATCAGGGTGGCCAGATGGAGCATGATTTCGAGATCGACTTCGATGATGCGTTTGATGCCGGGACGCTGCACTTTGACGGCCACTTTTTCGTCATCCGCCAGAGTTGCCCGGTGCACCTGGCCGATCGAGGCGGATGCAATCGGATCGTGTTCGAAGGTCCTGAAGATTTTATCCGGAGCGGCACCCAGCTCCTCGGCAACGATGCGCTTTACTTCCTCGGCATCAAAAGGCGGCACTTCGTCCTGCAGCTTGGCCAGCTCGGTGATAAAATCCACCGGGATCAGGTCGGGGCGGGTCGAGAGAACCTGGCCCAGCTTGACGTAGGTGGGGCCGAGTTCTTCCAGCGCCAAGCGCACCCGTTCGGGGCGGGAGAGCTTTTCGAGTCGTTCGCGCCGGTTGCGCGATATCATCTGCAGCCCGATTTCGATGTACTGGTCGATTTTGAGAAGATCGATCAGGTCGCCGAAACCGTAACGGAAAAAAACGGCCAGGATCTGGCGGTAGCGGGTCAGGTGGCGGTAAGTGCGTCCGATGACGCCGATTTTACGGATGCTCAGCATGGTGGGCGGGCTTTCTTCCGGCCGGATCGGGTGCGCTTGCGGGCGGATGCGTTCAGCGGGAAACCCATTGCCGGGGGCAGGGCTCCACCCGCCACCGCGGCGGCGCTCGGATAAGGGGCGCCGAGGCTAATGGCTAATCCTCTTGGGCGCCCTGGCTGATGGTGCTCTTGAGTTCGCGAATTTCCTTCTTGAGCGCTTTGAGTTCGTCGGAGGTGACGATGTCCGCTTTCTTGAGGATTTCCTTGACGCTTTTTTCAACCCGGGCCTCAAGCTTATCCTGGGTTTCCTCGTAGCGTTTCTGGACGTCCTGGAAAAATTTCTTGCCCTCTTCCTCACCCATATTAAACCGCTTTTCAAAATCTTTGGCCAGTTCCTCGACCTCATCCTTGGCTGTGAGCGCCAGACCGAGGCCCGTCAAAAAGGCTTTTTTGGTAAAATCGAGAAATTCTGCCATGGTTATCTCCTTGTCTCTGATTGACCGGCGGGATGCCGTCAACATTTTTTATGACTGCCAATCGATCTAGGTCGCACGTATTGTTTAATGGCGAAGCTTCCGCCGGTTGATGCGATGCCAAGCGGCAGCGGGGAACGGATGCGCTACAGAAGGGATTTGCCGGGCCCTTGGAATTGATTTGATTTTTTACCATAGGCCCCTGGGCTTTGCAAGCAGCGGCCGGTCAGGAAAAATCCGTTTTGCCGACTGGCCCGGGAAGCCCTGGGGGCTTGTAGCGTCCGCCCGCAGTCGCTGACAGCGGTGGGCGGCCGCCGGTGCAAACCGGCCAGGGGGCCAGGTCCGATCCATGCGGCGGGGGAGCGCTAAAAGGCGCTTGACTGATGGGGCCAACTGTCTTAAATCATTTTAATTGCTATAATCATTGCTTCTTATGGCAGTGACCGCCTTCAATTTCGTAACCTGCTCGAACAGCGCCGAGTTGAATATGAAAGGAAACCGCACCATGCCGTTTTCGATTGCCATGGCCGGTAAGGGTGGCACGGGTAAGACCACCATGGCCGGCCTGCTGATCAAATACCTGATGGCCAACGACAAGACGCCGGTGCTGGCCGTCGATGCCGACGCCAACGCCAATCTCAACGAAGTCCTGGGTGTTGCGTTGACGGACACCCTGGGGGATGCACGCGAGGAGATGAAAAAAGGGCAGGTCCCCAGCGGTATGACCAAGGACATCTTCATGGACATGCGCATGCAGCAGGCCATTGTCGAACACGACGGTTTCGACCTCGTCGTCATGGGCCAACCCGAAGGCGCCGGCTGCTACTGCGCGGCCAATTCGTTGCTGGCCGGTTTTCTGGAAAAGCTCACCGACAACTACCCGTATCTCGTCATGGACAACGAGGCGGGAATGGAGCACCTCAGCCGCCTGACCACGCGCGATGTCGACATCCTGCTGATCGTGGCGGATGCTTCCCGTCGCGGACTGCAGGCGGGGCTGCGGATCAGCGACCTGGTCAAGACGCTGAATATCGGCGTCAAACAGTCCTACCTCATGATCAACCAGGCCAAGGGCGAACCGCCGCCCCAGGTGATGGCGCTCATCGAGGAGGCCGGGGTCGATTACGTGGGCACGGTTCGGGAAGATGAAACCCTCTATGATTACGATCTGGCCGGCAAGCCGACCATCGAGATGCCCGCGGAAACCCAGGCGGTGCGGTCGGCCTTCACGATTTTCGACAAGCTTCTGGCCTGACCTACCGGGCCGACGGGAAAAAGCATGAAGCGCACAGGGCTGTTGTACGACGAGCGATTCCTGAAGCATCTCACCGGTGCCAACCATCCCGAAGTGCCCGAACGGCTGACCGCCATCTATAACGGCATCCGCGAGCGTGGTCTGCTGGAGCATTTGCAGGTGATTCCCGCTCAGGCCGCCCCGCGGATGTGGATCGAAACGGTGCACGACCGCGACTATGTCGATCGTTTCGAAGCGGCCTGCCGCAACGACAGCCGGACCTTCGAAAGCCCGGACAATCAGATGTGCGCCGATACCTTCGAGGTGGCGCTTCTGGCGGTGGGCGGGATCCTCGACGTGGTCGACCGTATCGTGGCCGGCGAACTCGACAACGCCTTCTGCGCTGTGCGCCCACCCGGCCACCACGCCGAAAAGGCCAAGGCCATGGGGTTCTGCTATTTCAACAATGTGGCCGTCGCCGCCACCTATCTGCAAACCCAGTGGCTGATCGAGCGCGTGGCGATCATCGATTTCGACGTCCATCACGGCAACGGCACTCAGGCCATCTTCGAGGACGACCCCACGGTTTTCTACTACTCCATCCACCAGCACCCGTCCTTTGCCTATCCCGGCACGGGCCGCGCCTTCGAAGACGGCGTCCAGCGGGGGGCCGGCTACACCTGCAACACCACGGTGCTGCCGGGTCAGGGGGACGACTTTTACCGTGAAGCTGTCGAAAATGAGCTGCGCCCGGCCATGACCCGTTTCCGGCCCCAGGTGATCATCGTTTCCACCGGGTTCGACGCCCACGCGGACGATGACATGGCCGATGTGGCCCTGTCGACGGCGGGGTACGCCTGGATGATGGATGAGATCATGAAGCTGGGCGACACCCTTGCGGACGGCAAACTGATCTCGGTGTTGGAGGGCGGCTACTGCCTCGAGCGTTTGCCCGAGCTGGCGGCGGATCACGTCCAGTCCCTTTTACAGATTTGATGACCGTGCCCTTCAGGGGCGATCGATCGGGAGGCATTGATGTTTATCAGCAAATCCATGACGTCGAAGGTGATCACCACGCATCCCCAGACCACCCTTCTGGAGGCCCGCGACCTTCTCAAGGCCCACAAGATCCGGCATCTGCCCGTGTTGGGCGAAGACGGGCGCCTGGTGGGGATCATAACGGATCGGGATATCCGCAGCGCGCTGCCGGCCGCCTTTTATCGCGAGGACTGTCAGGCACCGGAGGGCGTGGACTATAAGCTAATGACCGTCGGCGACGTCATGACCCCCGATCCGATGGCGATTTCCCCCCAGGACACCATCGAGGATGCGCTGCTGCAAATCCAGAAAATGCGCGTGGGCGCTTTCCCCGTGGTGGACGAAGACGGTTTCCTGAAGGGCATCATCTCGGTGCGCGACCTGCTGCGGGCCTTCATCAACGTGCTCGGTATCGAGGAGCCCGGCACCCTTCTGGGCATCCTGGTGGAAGAGAAGGTGGGGCAGCTTAAAAAAATCGTCGACGCTATCACGGAGGAAAACATTGCCTTCGGCAGCATCCTGGTCTCGCGGCACTGGGAGCCCAACATGCGGGCGGTCTTCGCCTACCTGCTCACCAACAGCGTCGGCCGCATCAAGCGCAAACTGGTCGATCTGGGGTTCGAACTGCTCGACCCCATGGAATGGGCCATGGACCGCCTGCCGCGCCATGAATAGCGGGCGCGGTGGATTCCCGCCAGCGGCCCGCTCGCGGTCAACCGGGCTTGCCCCATCCGTCGGCACACGGGGCCCTCGATTTCCATGACGGCGCCCGCAACTTATCGCCCCCCCTACGAACGGCTCCACATCTACTACCTCAAAGGCCTGGCCGGGTTGGTGGATTCCGCCCTGGGGCCGAGGTTCATCGGCAACTGGGAGGAAGACGGTTACTCGTTTCTCTTTTTTTCCACGCCGGCGGAGGAAACCGTAAGGCAGCTCCTCGAGACCCGCTCCGATCTCAAACTGCTCGACCGGTTCGACATGCGCTACGACGACTGGCAGGGAGGGCGGTTCCGGGGGATTCGGTCCGGACAGCTTGCGATCTATCCGGCCTGGGGCGAGCGCAGCGCACCGGCCGACAATGAAATCGCCCTGCGGCTGGACCCCGGTGTGGTTTTCGGGGCCGGCACCCATCCCACTACCCAGGACTGCCTGGCGGCGCTCGAGCGGCTGAGCGCGGCGACCAGCGGCGGGACCCTTCTGGATCTCGGCACCGGCACCGGCGTGCTCGCCCTGGCCGCCGCCCGCCTGGGCTGGCGCCGGGTGGTGGCCGTGGACTTCAACCGCCTGGCCGCCAGGACGGCCTGGCGCAACGTGCAGCTCAATGACCTGGCGAACCGCGTGCTGTGCGTCCATGGCCGGGCCGAGGATCTGGTGGCCTGCCCGGCCGAAGCCATGGTGGCCAATATCCATTACGACGTGCTGCGTTCGCTGGTTCGCTCCGAAGGCTTCCGGCGCTGCCCCCGGTGGATTCTCTCGGGGCTGCTGCGCAGCCAGGCCCGCGAGGTGGAAGCCTACCTGTCAGCGGCCGGGTTTGCCATTGAACAACGCTGGTCGTGGGATGACACCTGGTTTACCTATCTGGGGGCGTCGGAAACGGTTGTCATGGGCCGACCTCCTAAGCTATGATTGCCCCGTGTCGGTTCGAGTCCATCCCTGAAAGCACGCCTCGGGTCGGACCGTCGTTTTCGCGTTGTGGCCATCCTCGAGGCGGCCAACGTGACGCCGGCAAGCGCGAAAAAAAGACGGCCCAGGCCGGCACCATTATCCACGCTTTCCGGTTGGACACGGTCAAGCGTCTGTTTTGCTGCGAGGTGCGATGAACGATCAGATTGCCCAAGCCGCCCGGGAAGTGGCTGGCACCCGGCGGGTTGTGGCCCTCACGGGGGCCGGTATTTCGATTGAAAGCGGGATTCCGCCCTTTCGCGGACCCGGCGGTCTGTGGGAGAAAATCGATCCCCTGGAGGTGGCCCACATCGACGCCTTCCGGCGCAACCCCGGGAAAGTGTGGCAACTGCTGATACAGGGGATGCAGGAGGTGCTGGCCAAGGCAGCGCCGAATCCGGCCCACCGCGGGCTGGCGCGCCTTGAAGCCGCAGGCCATCTGCAGGCCGTGATCACCCAGAATGTTGACGGCCTGCACCAGCAAGCCGGCAGCCGCGACGTGATCGAGTTTCACGGCACCTTCGCCTGGCAGCGCTGCATGGACTGCGAGCGCCGCTTGCGGAGCGAGGCGCTTGACCTGACCGAGATACCGCCGCGCTGCGCATGCGGCGGCATCTACCGGCCGGACTGCGTGTTTTTCGGCGAGCTGATCCCGCCCGCGCACCTGGCACGCGCCCAGCAGCTTGCGGCCGGATGCCGGGTCATGCTGGTGGTGGGCACTTCCGCTACGGTGCACCCGGCCGCCATGCTGCCCCTTCTGGCCCGCGATGCCGGCGCGCGGGTGATCGAAATCAATCCGGAGCCGACGCCGCTGACCAAAACGGTCAGCGACTACCTGATTCCCGGACCGGCCGGCCGCGTGGTGGATGCCCTGGCGACGGCGGTGTCCGCATTGAACCAACGTTCTGAGGGGTGAGGATGGCGACGGTCCAAGGTGAACGCTGGGTCCTCACGCTTGAGCTGCCCCCCCCTTCGCTTCAAGACAACACGGCCGATGCCGAGCGGCTGATCGGTGCGCTCGAACACCGGCTGGGGGCGAAGCCGGTCGATATCGACCTGGCCACCGCCGCCCAGCTGCCGACCCTGCTGCGGGACAACGCATACCGGGTGCGGGCCATCGTCTTCGGTGCGGGAGCCCGCTGGCAGCTGGTCGCGGTGACGGCCGACGACACCCGGCCGGTGCTGGGTCTGGCCGTCGACCTGGGAACCACCCGGATTGTCCTGAGCCTGGTGGATTTGGCCAGCGGGCAGGTCCTGGGCGATGATTCCCTGGACAATCCCCAGCTCTCCGTCGGGCCGGATATCCTGACCCGGATACATTTCAGCGATGCCGATGACGGCCTGACGCGGCTGCAGACCATGGTGGTCGAGGGCTTGAACCCGCGGGTCGAGGCGCTCTGCCGGGCGCACGGGGCCTCACCGGAACATGTTGTTTTGATGAGCCTGGCCGGCAACACGGCCATGACCCATCTCTTCCTGGGACTCAACCCGCGTTGGATGATCCGCGAGCCCTATATCCCCGTGATCAATCGGCCCGGGCGCCTCAAGGCCCGGGATCTGGGCCTGGCCCTGCATCCCGACGCGCGGCTGTTCGTATTTCCGAATATCGGCAGTTATTTTGGCGGTGACCTCATCGCCGGAATTCTTCACAGCGGCCTGCACCGCCGGAAGGGAACCGCCATTTTGGTGGATGTGGGCACCAATGCCGAGGTGGTCCTGGGCAACCGCGACTGGCTGATGGCCTGCGCCGGAGCGGCCGGCCCGGCGCTGGAGGGCGGGGTCTCCAAGATCGGCACCATGGCCTGCCCGGGGGCCATCGATCGGGTGCGCATCGATCCGCAAACGCGGCGGTTCGACCTGCACACGATCGGCGACCAACCGCCGGTGGGCATCTGCGGGTCCGGCGTGATCGATCTGGCGGCCCAGCTTTTCCTGGCCGGCATGCTCGACATCCGGGGCCGGATCGTGCCCGAGGCCTGCGACGGCCGACTGGTGAGCGGGCCCCATGGTCCGGCTTTGGAAATTCTCCCGCCCCCGGCCGGGGCCGACCGCAGGGGGCTGGTCATCGGTCAGCCGGAATTCGACAGTCTGATCCGTTCCAAGGCGGCCATGTACACCATTCTGGAAACCATCACCGGGGCCGTGGGAATCACACCGGAGGCGCTCGACACCTTTTTTGTGGCCGGGACCTTCGGCGCCTACATCGACCCCGAATCCGCCATAACGATCGGCATGCTGCCGGATCTGCCGCGGGAGCGCTACCAGCCGCTGGGCAACAGCTCGCTGGAAGGCGCCCAAAAGGTCTTGACCGATCCGTCGCTTCTGCCCCAGGTCGATGCCATTCGGGATCGGATCACCTATATGGAGTTGAACGTCAACCAGGATTTCATGAACCGTTTCAGCGCGGCCAAGTTTCTGCCGCACACCAACCCGGAACGCTTCCCGTCCGTAGTGGCGTAAGCCGGGGCGAGGGGGGCCCAACCCGAACCGGGATTCCGATCAGGAAGACGCCATGGCAAAACTCTACATTTTCACCCGACGCGGCCGCAGCGATTACAATCTGGCGGATCACAACGTGCTCGGCCGGCATCCCAAGAACCGCATCAAGGTGCTCGAACCGGGGGTCTCGAAGGTGCATTGTCTCATCTCGGCCGAGGACGAACAGCATTTTTCGGTGCGCGATCTCGGCAGCCGCAACGGTACGTTCGTCAACGACAAACGGATCAAAGGCAAGGTCGCCCTCCAGGACGGCGATGAAATCCGCATGGGCAATACCCGCTGCCTTTTCCGGGACCGGGTCGATGCGCTGACCATCAACTGGGTGGAGACCACACGGGAGGACATCGAAAAGCGGATTCAGCACAAGGTCGCCCCCCGCAAGATGGACAAGTTCTTTCCGCAGAACAACATCATCGACGACGAGATGCTGCGCGCCGACTACGAGCGCCTGCGGATTTCGTTCGAACTGCAGCGCGATATCGGCTTTGACCTGCACATCGACTTCATCCTGGGCTGCGTGCTCGACCGGGTGTACGAGTTCCTGGAATTCGATCAGGGGATCGTGCTCTTGATCGGCAAAAAGGCCGAATTCAACGTGCACACCTTCAAATTGAAAGTGCTCGATGCGGCCATAACGGTTTCGCGCACCCTGATCGATTTCGTGGTCGAGGACGGCCTGGGGGTTCTGCTCAACAGCCCCAATCCCGATGCCGACAACGCCTCGCCCGATCTGCTCGACGCGCCGGCCGAGTCCTCCCTGGCGGTGCCGATCATGGATGAGCAGGAGTTGATGGGCGTCATCCTGATCGAACGCAAGGATACCTACCAGCCCTTCCGCGAACGGGATCTGAGTCTGCTTTCCAACGTGGCCAACAAAACCGCGCTCTTTATTCGCAACTCCCAGGTGGCCAAAGGCGTGACCCGCGAATCCCTCGCGCGCGAGCGCTTCCGCAAAATCGTCTCGCCCGAATTGGCCGAAATGATGGTGGCCGGCCAGCTGCAGGTGGCCGAGTACGGCGAATGGCGTCCGGCCACGCTGGTGATGGCCAACATCATCGGCTTCAACGCGCTGGCCCGCGACATGGCCCCCGACCTGCTGGTGACCATGCTCAACCGCCACTTCGATTCTCTGGTGAAGGTCGTCTTTCGGCACGAGGGCATGGTCAGCGGATTCCTGGGAGATCGGATCCTGGCGGTGTGGGGGGCGCCGCTGGCGCACGACGACGATGCCCTGCGGGCGGTGACGGCGGCCATGGAGATGCTTCAGTCGGTCGAGGCGCTGAACGTCAAGCGCGACCAGGACGACGAGCCCCCGCTGGAGATCGGGATCGGCCTGGCCACGGGCTCCGTCCTGGCGGCGAGCACCGGTTCAGCGCGTACCCAGCGCTATTCGGTCTTCGGCGAGCTGGTCACACGGGTCCAGGCGGTCTGCGCCACCGCCCGGTCAGGGCAGCTGATGGTCACCGAAGAAACGCATCAAGCGATCAACGGGCGCTTCACCACCGAAGAGGGGCATACCATCCGGCTGAAGGACGGCAGCGTTCGCTGCTTCGAGGTCCTGGGCGCCTCCGAATCGCCCCCCGAGCGGCCCTGGTCCTATCTGGGCTGACCGCATCTTGTCCCTGCCCGCCGTCTTTATTGGCCGTCGGCTGCGGTTGGTTCTGGCTGCAGTAAAAAGTGGTGAACGAAGCGCGGATCGATCCTGTCGCCGGAAATCCGTCCATAATCGTCCTCCAGCTCGGCGAACAGGGCGGTGAGCTGCGGCCCGACGGTCTCAGCCAGGTCCACGTCGCCGCGCGCCGTCCGTCGGGCCAGCCACTGCAGGCAGGCCGTCCGGCTCTCGTCGGCAATGCTTCGTCCTTCCGCCCCGACCGGCTGCGCCTCGAACAGGCCTTCCCAGAAATCCCTGAAGGGATCGAGTGCAATCGGTCGCAGGGTCTCCGGCAATCCAAGTTCGCTGCGAGCCCAGAGGGTCAGCAGGACGTTCTTGTAGGTCAGATGTCCGTAACGACGCGGCAGCGGCAGCTCAAGCGACATTTTGTCGAGCAGACCGTCGAGCGCCTGGATTTGCGCCAGCCGGCGCTCGCTGGTTTGAATGTCGTCCAGGCGCATGAATTCCCGGTACCGATGCCCCGAACCGCCGCGGTCGAAATAGAGGGGGCGTTTGAGCAGCAGTCCGCCGAGCAACCCCAACCCGTCCTCTCCCCAGAAGGTGAGCGGCAGTCCGCCGCGGGCAAACCAGCTTGTGGACACCCAGGCTTCGGTCGTCTGTTTAAGCTCTGCCGCCTGGCTGAAACCGAGGCGGAAAAGGCCTTCGAGGTTAAAGGCCTGCAGGGTCCGCGCGGCATTCGCGACCAGCGGCGGGTCGGGGTTCACACGCTCGAGGCCGATGCTGAGGTAGCCGCAGGCCTTCTGGAGCACGGCGTTCAAATCCTTGCGGTTGTCGGGTTTCAGCCTGTCGGCCACGCAGAGACGGTTGCCGAGAGCGGCGAATTCGGATTGGATTCGCTCGAGGATCTCGCCCGGCGCGACGGCTTGCAAAGCCTGCTGAAAGAGCTGGTCGCCTGCGGCCAGGTCCAGTGGCACCATGGGAAGCGGCATGAGTTCGTCGGCGGGAGGAACCTGAAAGCGTGCGGCGGTCTGCTGGAAGCGCTCGTAGTTGATGGGCTGGTAGAGGCCCACGGCCTCTTCAAAGGGTAGAAATCCCTTTTCGGCCAGGCGGACATTGCGCAGACGGTAGGCCTCCTCCTCCGTTTCGGCGGGCAGGACGTTGAGCGCCGACAGCAGTACCCGCTGATAGTGGACATGGTCGTCCTCGGCCAGACGTTCCAGGATGCCCCGCACCAGGCGGCGGTGCTTTTTCTGCCATTCTTCCCCCAAAGGCTCCGCCGAGGGCAGATCGACGACCCGAAAGTAAAAAAAATTGTCAAAGCTGGTGAACTCCGGGCCGAAATCGGTCGGGTCCTGGTCGTTTTCCCGCAGGCGGATTTCGATGGTGTTGAACAGGTAGTATTCCACCAGATCGTTTTTTTCCCGGGCCAGCCAGCGTACCATCCGGGCGGGGTCGGCGGCCACGAACCGCTCGAGCCAGAAAAATAACTCGCGGAGGTCCAGACGGTCCCGGTTCCAGACCTGCTGGTCGAGCAGGTATTCGAGCTGGCGCCCGGAGCCCAGGGCGATCAGGGGATGGGCGTCGTCCGGGCCGATGTCCTGGATCAGAAAAAAGAAATCCTCCTCTGGAAAACTGTGTGCCAGGGCGGCCGGCTGGGGGTGCGCCAGAACCCGCGCGAGCGCCTCTTCCGGGGGCCGGTCGAGGATCCGGCGGCGTTGCGCGGTCAATTCCCGGCGCAGGGCCAGGATCTTGTCGTCGGCAGTGGGGGGCGTCATCGGCAAACGATTCCTCGCATGGAAACAGGTTCGCAGTGGGCCGGGCCGTCCGTCAGGGGGTGGATTCGGTCCGCGCGGCATTCCAGGGTGCAAACTTCATCAGCATGAGCAGGCCCGGAATGGCGACCAGGGTGCAGAAGATAAAAAACCCCTCCCAACCCATGTGCTTGGCCATGAAGCCGGTGGGGGCCGAGGCGAAAACGCGCGGCATGCCCATCAGGCTGCTCAGCAGGGCATACTGGGTCGCCGTGAATTTTTTGTTGGTGATGCTGGCCATAAAGGCCACGAAGGCCGAGGTGCCCATGCCGCTGCTGAAGTTCTCGAAGGCGATCACACCGGCCAAAGTCGGCAGGTGATCACCCATCCGGGCCAGCACGGCGAAGCACGCCGTGGACAAGGCCTGGAGGACGCCGAAGAGCCACAGGCAACGGGTGATGCCCAGTTTCAGGATCATGATGCCGCCGATACCGGCCCCGGCGATGGTGGCCCAGAAACCAAAGAGTTTCACCACGGCGCCGACCTGGGACTTGGAAAAGCCGATATCAAGGTAAAAAGGCGTACTGATCGCGCTGGCCATGGTGTCGCCGACTTTGTAGCACAGAATGAAGGCCAGCATCCAGAGGGCTTCCGGTCGATGGAAGTATTCGACCAGCGGGGCCACGACGGCCTCTTTCAGGGTACGCGGGGTTCCGGCCACGGCGGGCGGCTCCGGTGTGAGCCAGGTGGTAACCAGGCAGGGCAACAGACAGAGGGCCATGATGAAATAGACCCGTGAGAAGGGCATGTGATCCGCCATGATGAGGCCGCCGCCACCCGCCAGGAGCATCCCCAGGCGATAGCCATAGATGTAAAGCGATGATCCCAGGCCGAGCTCGTTGTCGGGGAGATCTTCCCGGCGGTAGGCGTCGATGACGATATCCTGGGTGGCGCTGAAAAAGGCCACCAGGCAGGCGGCCAGGGCCATGAAGCCGAATTGGGTCTGCGGATCGCTGAACCCCAGCAGGACGATGGCGGCGATCAGGGCGAGCTGGGCGACGGTGAGCCATCCCTTGCGGCGACCCAGCAAGGGCAGGGCATAGCGATCGAGCAGCGGCGCCCAGAGGAATTTCCATGTGTAGGGAATCTGCACCAGGTTCATCAGGCCGATCACCGTCAGGTCCACGCCGGCATCCTTCATCCAGGCCTGCAGAACGCCGATGGTCAGCAGCAAGGGCAGTCCGGCGGCAAAACCCATGATCAGCGCCACCAGCATGCGTCGGCTGAGAAGGGTTCGCAGCAATTCGGTCTGCTGCCAATAGCGCTGAAGTCTTGCTTGCAAGCTGGATGGCGGTTGATCCAAAGCCAAGGTTGCCTTTCAAAGCTGAAAACGAAGGGGCGATCGTACCCCACGGGCGCCGATAGCGCTTATAGTCCAAAAAAAACATCCTGACAAACAGCGGTGTGCGGCGGGCGTGCCGCAATGCTTTGACAGCGGCGAGGGGATTCGTTATCCCCTGAAGCGTCGGTGGCGCCCCCCGGACGGCATGAACGTACTCGTCCGGCGTCCGTCGCCGCAAAGTCGGTGTGACGCCATAATCGAAGCGCTGATGGCCCAACAGGAGGTCGGCATGCACAGGCATTACCGCGAAGGTCTTCTTGTTCTGCTGGCGGTCATGGGGCTGGCCCTGCCGGTTAGGGCCGACCATGGGCGGATCACCGCCCGCATCAGTCTCGCCGATCAAAACGGCCAGGTGATCTACGGCGATTGGGTGCGCGTGTTTCTGGTGACCGCAGCCGTCGATGTCCCCGCACTGGATCTGGCCGGGGCCCAGGCGGAAGTGGAACGGGCCGCACGCATCAACTCCGCCCACATGGCTTTTTTTATTGGTTTCCAGTCCCGGCTGGATCAGGATGGTTACCTGGTGGACGACAAATTAACCCGACCGGACGGATCGGTGGCCTTCAACCGGGTGCCCCCAGGCCACTACTATCTCGTGGTCACCTTCCCCACCATGATCGCTGGGCAGAAAGCCGCCTGGCAGGTGCCGGTCGACGCCGTCGCCGAACGCACGGTCCACATCGAGCTTGATGCCGCCAACATGGCCCTGAGCCTGCCGCCTAAACCTTAGCGCCGGAAATACCGGGTGGGGTGCGCGACCATGGAGAACGGATCGCAAAATGAGGACCGGGGTTTCTGGACGCCGTGAGACGGCGCGAAAGCGGCGTAACCACGCCGTATGGTCGCAAGGGGGCGGGGTTGAGACCTTTCGCCCATGCCAGGCGCCAACTCACGATGCACCGCATGATCACCCGATCGATAAGACCAAAAATCGGCGAAAAATCATGCCGCGCGGAAAACGCCGCCAGGGGCGCTTAGATTTTTTGGGGATCGGTTCTAAACGTCGCAAGATTGGCCTGGCGGGCACAAAGGCGGGGGATGGGACGCAGGCCATGCACGACCCGCCGTCAATAGGGCGTACCTCTCCGCGTGTTCGTTGCCGGCCGGCCGTCTGGTTGCGGGGCCCGTTCAATCCTCCAACAGCATTGAACCTTCGGCCGGCCTGCGTGCTTCCAACGCTATCGCAGGCGGTGCCGGAATACGGCACTGCGTCCCATTCCTATGCATTCCCAGGCGCGAAATACGGTCCCGGGGCTCGTCGTACTCGGCAGATTGATTGGGCGTCGATCGCTAGCATGAGGTCGGACTGGTGGTTCGGGAGGCGGGGCACAAATCGACCCTGACCATGGGCTATACTATTCTTGGAACCCCCCGTCCAGAACTAATTTTTCCTCGGCCGTCATTCGCGACAACGGCTTCATGCTGACAGCGTCGGCCGGACACTCCAGGGCGCAGAAACGACAGGCGATGCAGTCGCGCGGCCGCGCCAGCACAGGGCGGGCGCGTCGGTCGCCGGCATCCTGATTAAAGGCGATCGCCAGGCAGTTCACCGGGCAGGCATCGATGCAGGCCCGACAATCCACACAGCGGTCATAGTCGATGAGGGGACGCGGCCAGTTGCTGGCCCGGCGCCGGATGCGCGCGCATTTGCGGCCGATGGCATCCAGAACGGCGCCGTGGGGACAGATACGGCCGCAAGCGCCGCAATCAATGCAAGCCGCTCCCGTGACCCGGTGGCGCTTGCGCGGCTGACCGCTGATGGCCATGGCAGGGCAGACCTTGAGGCACATCCCGCAGCCGACGCACATGTCCGTTATCCGATAGGCCATCGCTTTCCTCGCCTCAGGCGGGCAGGCCGAGCCGCTTCAGCTTGTCCGGTTCCGGCCGGCCGGTTTCGGCGTTCCAGCCCAGCTCGCGCCAATAGTCGCGGCGCATCTTTTCGATATCCACCTGCCGGCCTTCATTGGCGCCGGCCGTCGGGGGCGGGTGTCCGAGCGTGCGGGCGCTGGCCTTGAACGTCCGGGGGTCCACCCCCTGCTTGATGTTGAATAGCTGTTTCATCGTCTGGATGCGGTCACCGATTTCCATGTAGTCGGCCGGATCCCGCGCCCACCCTGTGGCGGCGTTGAGCCACTCGAAAAGCGGCAGCCGATCGAGCCCCAGCAGGGCACCGAACAGACAGGCGCCGCTGGCGTTGAGAACATTCATGAAACGGCTGCAGGCGGCCGCGGATGCGGCGCGCTCCGACGACCATTCATATTTGCGGCCTTTGGTGTAGAAAAGGGCGACATCGGGCAGGGTGTCGATCTTTTCCCACAGGCGGAACATTTCGTAATACATCTGGGAGCCGATGGTATGGCGTCCCGGGGTGGGCTCCGCGCTGTAGTGCAGGGCGAATCCGGGATCGTAGCGCCCGTCGTGCATGCCCAGTTCCTGACCGCCGGCATGCATGGCCATCGCGGAAGCGCCCCGGCCGATTTTCACGGCGGCGCGCTTGACGCCGTCGGCCAGGAGATCGCCGACGCCCTCCCGCGCGATCATTTTGGCCGCAAGGTCGACGATGGCCTGGCTGTTGCCCCAGGTCAGGTCGAGCCCGTCGAGATCGGCGCGGGAGAGCAATCCCTGCTCGTAGCACTCCATGGCAAAGGCGATCGTGCCACCGGCGGAGATGGTATCCATGCCGGCCCGGTTGAACATGTCGTTGAGCCTGAAGATGCTGGCGGCATCGTCATTTAGAAGCAGGCCCCCCAGGGACATGACGGTTTCGTATTCGGGTTTGTGCCCTCCCGGATAGGAACTGCTCTCCGCCATGATGCCGCCGCAGCCCAGCGGGCAGGCATGGCAGTGGTATTTGGCGACGACCGGCTGGGCAAAAACCTCCGGGCTCAAGCGGGCGCTGCGCTCGCGGTCGAAGTCTTCATTGCTGCCCTTCCAGTTTTTAATGGGGGTGTCCCCGATCTCGACCATCAGCTGGTTCATGCTGGCCGTGCCGTACTTGTCGAGCATGAGTTTGTAGAGCATGCCGTCCATGGCCATCTGGACCGGCAACATGCGCATGAGGGTGCCGGTATAGGCCATCAGCATGCCGTTCATGAAGGGCGGGTCGAAACGGAGGATGTCGATAAGATCACGGCTCAGCGCTTTGACCGCATCCGGGGCGTGGGCGCGAATGCGCCGGGCCCCGGTGAGCACGACCGCCTTGAGCCGCTTGGCGCCCATCACGGCGCCCAGTCCGGCGCGGGCGGCCATGCGGCCCCGGTCGTTGGCCACTCCGGCGATGTGGGACCGCTTTTCGCCGGCCGGACCAATGCAGGCCACCCGGGCGCCGGAGCCGCCGTGCCTTTCGGCGAGCAAGCGCTCGCTGGTCAAGGTGTCCTGCCCCCAGAGCTCCTTAGCGTCGCAGAGCGCCGCCCGGCCGTGTTCGACCCGGAGATAGACCGGGCGCGGGCTGACGCCGCTGAAAAAAACACCGTCATAGCCGCAGCGCTTGATGGCCGGGGCGAAATTGCCACCGCAGTTGGCGTCCCCCCAGCCACCGGTCAGGGGGGATTTGCCGGCCACCATCCAGCGCCCGGTAAACAGGCTCCCGCAGCCGGTCAAAAGCCCCGACACGAAGCCCAGGATGTTGTCCGGGCCCAGTGGGTCGGCGCCGGGCGGGATGCGGTCCAGCAGTTTGCCGACCGCCAGCCCCAGCCCGGAAAGCTGCCGGGCATAGAAGGCGGCTGGCAGGCGCTCCTCCTGGAGGGTGCCGCGGGTCAAATCGACCCACAGAATCCTCCCCATGTACGGCGTGTCCATAGGACCTCCGGTCGTCAGCAGCGACGGCGCTTGACCGGTTCGCTTTAAATAACCGTGTAAATGAGAATTAACTCAAAACAGCTTTAGCCGCCCGCCTCGGTTTTGTCAAACGGCGTCTGCTGCGATGGGGGATGCGTGCCGAGCGCTCCGCCGCTTGCTGGTTTGCATGCGGCGGAGGCATTCAGCCGGGTGGGGTTGGTAATGGTGGAAACGCTGCCTCGTCAGGCGATATCGGTGGGGTTGTCGATCACGCAACGGTCATCGGGGCAGAAGATATTGAGCCACATGCCGGGTTTGTCCTTGTCGGCCGCATCCTGCACCGGTACCGTCATGCGATCTTCCTCCCGTAAACAGGCCTGTTCCGGACAAAAGACTTCCAGCCAGAGGCCGTTCTTTCCGGTGGCCTGAGCGGCCTTCTGCTTGTCGCCGGGAAGTTTGACGATTTCTTCCTCGGTAAGACAGCGCGTGTCCGGGCAGAAGACTTTCAGCCATGTGCCTTCACGGGTCGGCGTCTGATTTTTGAGATCCATGGCTTACCTCCCTTGGTTATAAAGGCAAAATAGCCATGGATGCGGTAAGATCAAGGCGGTCAAAATTCGAGCAGGGGCAGGCCCTCGGGTTTTTTATCCTTTTCGATCGGCAGCCAGCGGGCGTTCTTTTGCTCCAGCTCGACGAACGCCTCGTTCACCTTGCGGCTCACGGGCGCATAGTAGAAGGCCAGCTTCATCTTCTGACCGTCGTCGGTGGATTTGAGCTTCATCTTGATCTGGCGATAGCGCCAGCGGTGGGTGGTCATCTGGCCTCTGGCCTGGTAGGAGGTTTTGGGAAAGCCGTAGCGGTCCGCCATGTAGTCGCGCAGCGCGGCAAACGATTCCGGCGATTCCAGGATGAGGAAGGCGGCAAAAAAGGTGTATTTGTACGTGCCGTAGACCACCTTTTCGACGCGGATGTCGTTGACCATCCGGACGGTGCCCGGCTTGGTGTAAAAGCGCAGTCCCTCCTTGCCGTGCAGGAACTTGAAGCCGTCGTGTTCGCGGATGTCCGTGCCCCAGGGCAGGCCCAGGAACGATTTTTCAAGGGGTTGTTCGGCCACGGCGCCGGCGGCCGGGATGAGCAGCCAAAGGGTTAGGACGATAGCCAAGACGAAGCGGCAGCGTTTCATGGTCTTCCTTGTCAGCGCCACGCGGCGGGGGTGAAGATTGGTGGTGTGTCGAACGTCGCTCAGTCGAGTTCGGCCAGTAGTTTGGGGAACAGGTTCTCCAGCTGGACTTTCATATAAAACCAGTTGCCGTCCGGTGCAGTGATCCCCATCAGGCGGATGCCGGACAGGGTTTCCAAGGGTGAGGAGGCGATCAGGACGACACCGTTCTTGGTGTGAAGCGTCAGGGCTTCGCTGCTTTTGAAACCGGCCTGGGCGATGGTTTCCTCCGCCACCGAATAGATGCTGCTCATGCCCACCGTCAGACGCTCCAGATCCAAATCCCCCGCGGCCTGGTCGGCGGCGAGGACATCGCCGTCCGTGCTAACCACCGCGACGGCCTTGTAACCTTTGATGCTTTTGAATTCCTCCAGGTGGCGCTGAAGCACCAGATTGGTGCTTTCCAGATCGACCTGGGGTGAGACCGTGGTGGAGGTTTCCAATAAGACCCCGGGGCTGGTCGTCGATTCTTCTTCGATCACTTCCGTTTCTTCCCGCATCCAGCTGGCCCCGGCCATGTCCATCAAATGGGTCTTGACCCGCGTGCGGGTGCGCCGGCGCGGCAGTTCCGAAAGTTTGAAAACGATGCGGTCCCATTCCGAGATTTCAAGGGCGGCCTTTTCGCCGGTCAGTCCCTTGAAGTGGGCGTCGATCAACACACCTTCATCGAAATAGAGATAACCTTTGCCCTTGCCCGAGCTCTTGATTTCCATGCGGCAGGTTTTCTGCTCGATTTCGATGAGCGGCAGAATGCTGGCCATGGTCATGCCTTTATAGTTCATGCCCTCGTCGCGCAGGTTGAGGCCGACGAAAATAGCGGAGGCCAGCGCGCCGATTTCAAATGGCTTTTCCAGGTGGTAGAGAACCTCCTGCTGGTCCATGCGTTTGCGGAACCAGGGCTTGCCGTAATCGGTCATGACGATGCAGGGCGTGCTGGCATGCTCCTGGGTGATGTAGGCCAGCAGTTCGAGGCCGTCCAGCTTGGGGGTATTGATGTCGGTGACGAAAACGGCGACTTTGCTCTGGCTCAGAACCTCGATGGCCGCCTCACCGTCCGTGGCGGTCAGCACCTCGAACTGGTGCATTTTATCCAGGCCGTCCTTGAGGGATGCCACGAAGTCCGCGTTGCCGTCGACGATAAGAACTTTGTCCATAAACCCTTCTTGTCGGTTGGGCCCCGGGCGAGCGGGGTCGCCCGTTGCACATTGGGGTGCGGCGTGCGTTTTGTATCGGCCGGTGGTCCCGGGTATTTAGCCGGTACAACGGGATGGTTGCCCGCACATGGCAGGCCAGGGCGCGTAATTCATTGAAACTATATGGCATAATATCCTTTTTTTTTCAATAGAGCGCGCCAGCGCCCTTCCAGGTCAATCCCTTTGGCCGGGGACCATTGAATACCTCCCTCGCGACGGGGCGTGAAACCGCTGGCCTCCGGATGGACACCGTCATGCCGTTGCATCGCGGGTCATGAAATCCCCTGTCGGATTCAAACCGCCGCCCCTCGGCCTTAAAGTCATCGCCCCCCCTGCCGATAACGCTACCAGACGACAGGTGAAGCTAACGAACGTTAATGATTGCAGGGGTCGCCGGGATTCAGCACACCGCTGATGTCATGCCCGGTACGAAAAAAATAGCACCGGGGAGGAAACCCAAATGTTATACCGATTTAAACTCGCAACCCGCATCATGATTCTGGGCATTGCCATCGTGGTGGCGTTTGCCGCCGTTTTCGGTTGGCTCTATCCCAAAATCAAGGGCGATATGTACGCCGCCAAGAATTTGAAAACCCGGCATGTGGTCGAAACGGCCTACAGCGTCATGAGCCATTTCGCCGACCAGGCCCAGAAAGGCGTACTGACCACCGAGGAAGCCCAGGCCCGGGCCAAGGCGGCCGTCAAGGCCCTGCGCTACGAGTCCAAGGACTATTTCTGGATCAACGACATGACCCCGCGCATGGTCATGCACCCGATCAAACCCCAGCTCAACGGCAAGGACCTCTCAGGGGTCAAGGATCCCGAAGGCAAGCACCTGTTTGTGGAGATGGTCAAGGTCTGCCAGAAGGACGGGGCCGGGTTTGTGGACTATATGTGGCCCAAACCGGGCGCGGATGCACCCCAGCCCAAGATCTCCTACGTCAAACTCTTTCCGGCCTGGCAGTGGGTGATCGGCTCCGGGGTCTACGTCGACGACGTCGAAAAGGAAATCTTCAGCATGTTCACGGTGGTCTTCATCGTCCTGGGCGTCCTGGCCGTCACCGCCCTGGGGATTTCCTGGCTGATGGCCCGTTCGATCGCCCTGCCCATCGACCGGATCATCCAGTCGCTGGGCACCGGCTCGGACGAAATCGCCTCGGCCTCCAGCCAGGTCTCGTCCGCCAGTCAGTCGCTGGCCGAAGGCGCTTCCGAGCAGGCCGCCAGCATCGAAGAGACTTCGGCCTCTCTGGAGGAAATGGCCTCGATGACCCAGCAGAACGCCGACAACGCCAAGCAGGCCAACCATCTCATGAAGGAAGCCAACCAGGTGGTGGACCGGGCCAACGGTGAAATGGCGCAGCTGACCGAATCCATGAGCGAAATATCCAAGGCCAGCGAGGAGACGCAGAAGATCGTCAAGACCATCGATGAGATCGCGTTCCAGACCAACCTTCTGGCGCTGAACGCGGCGGTGGAAGCGGCCCGCGCCGGGGAGGCCGGTGCCGGTTTCGCCGTGGTGGCCGACGAGGTGCGCAATCTGGCCATCCGCGCGGCCGAAGCGGCCCGCAACACCTCCGAGCTGATCGACGACACCTCCCGCCGGGTCCAGGACGGCTCTTCGCTGGTGTCCCAGGCCAACGAGGCCTTCACCGAAGTGGCCGGCGCATCCGTCAAGGTGGGGGATATCGTCGGCGAGATCGCCGCCGCTTCGAGCGAACAGGCTCAGGGCGTCGAACAGATCAACACGGCCGTGACCGAAATGGACAAGGTGGTCCAGCAGAATGCGGCCAGTGCCGAAGAATCCGCATCGGCTTCCGAGGAAATGAACGCTCAGGCCGAACAGATGAAAAACATGGTGTTCGAGCTGGTCAAACTGGTCGAAGGCCGGAATCAGAAAAAAACGGTGGCCGCGCCCGGGCCCCGAGGACTCGGCCGGAGGCGCAAGCAAGCAGCCGCGCCGACGACAACGGCCCGGCCCAAGGAATCCCCGGCGGTGCCCCAGCCGGCGGCGCAGAAAGTGATTCCGTTTGACGACCAGGAGGCGTTCCAGGATTTTTAGCCCGGCTCAGGGGTCACCGACCAACTTCGTAAATGGGTCCGGCCGCCATCCGAGGGGGGCAGACCCGCAACCGGTTGAATGCCGATGATGGAGATAACCATGAATGAATCGATTGCCGGCAAGTATCTGACCTTCACGCTCGATAAGGAAGAGTTCGGGATCGCGCTCCTGAAGGTCAAAGAAATCATCGGCATGATGCCGATCACCTCCGTGCCGCAGACGCCGGATTACGTCAAGGGCGTGATCAATCTGCGGGGCAAGGTTATCCCGGTCACCGACCTGCGCCTGCGGTTCGATATGCCCGAAATCAACTATAGCGATCGTACCTGTATTATCGTGGTCGAGATCCAGGGTGCCGAGAGCACCATCCAGGTGGGGATCGTCGTGGATGCGGTTTCAGAGGTCATGAACATCAAGGCCGAGGAAATCGAAGACACACCGTCCTTCGGCACGAAAGTGGCCACGGACTATATCCTGGGTATGGCCAACATGGAAGGCGGGGTCAAAATCCTGCTGGACATCGACCGCGTGCTCACCAGCGATGCGGTTGCCGCTCTGGAGCAGGCGGCCTGATCCCCAACGTCGTGTGTTGGCTTCCCGGCACCGGGCGCTGGACTTGCCCGGTGCCGCATATGTCTTCCCGGTCGAAGCCGGCACGATCGTTCCCTTTCCTCCCCGCGGCCAAACCGCCACCGCCTCACCATCGGCCCGCCCCCGCCGTTCGGCGGCTTTATTTTTGAGGAAAAAATGTGCTATGCTGGCGGCGCTTTACCCGTTCCGGCCGACCTTCGGCACCGTCCCGGCGCTTGCGGCGCCAATCCAAAACACCCATCCGGAGATATCGGGATCATGAGTTTTCCCAAACTGCGTTCCCACCTCAAGGCCATTCGTGTCGACGACCACATCATTGCCGGACGCAAAGGCAACAGCGAAAACGTCAAGAACAAAATTATCCTTCCGTTCCTGCAAACGCTGGGGTGGGATCTGCTGCGGGATATGGATTTCGACCACCTGGGCCTGGACATCGTGATGTTCAGCCAGGACAAACCAGCCATGATCGTGGAGGTCAAATCCTGGGGCGATCGCCTGGACAACGACCTGCACCAGTACCTCGAGTTCAGCTACCGTTTGAACTGTCCCTGGATCCTCCTTTCTTCGGGACGAGAAAGCGCCTTCTACTGTGCCCTTCTCAACCAATACAATTTCGCCCATGCCAAACCGCTGCTCGAGTTTACGCTGGACGATCTGGTCAACCGCAAGGGCGCCACGGTTTTTACCAACCTCGAAAACCTGTTGGGGAAAAAAGATTTTTTCCGCAAGGGCGGACGACTTTACGAGGGCGTGGCGGCCAAGCTCGGCGGGATGACGATCGAGGACGCGCAGATCGAATTCGTCAAAACCGCCTCCCGGCAGGTCCGCGACGACCGCACGCGCCAGCTGACCGTGGAAAGCTTCCTGGCCCAGTTGCAGCACCATTCACGCCAGGTATCCGGGGCGCTGGTCTATCTCCACCACAAAATGGTCGACCTGCTGCAGCTCAACCGCCGTCTCAACATCCGCTACCGCCACAAGGGCGTCGGGCTCGAGTACGAGACCGTCGGCAACCCGGATGACGACGTGCTGCCGCTTTTCGACGTCTTCCCCGAAAGCGGCCGGATCACCTTCGGTCAGGAAAGCTGGAAGAAACTCAACATCTCGATCGTGACCTTCGAGCAGATGAAAAGGCTTTCCCGCCAGGCTGAATCCTTTGCCTGGGCGCGGGAGGTGGGCAGCGTCCTGGAGCGGGCTATTCGCGAAATCAAGCGCAGGCCCTGATGCCGGTGCCCGGCGGTCGGATGCGCCTTGCTTTCACCGATGCGAATCGGCGCCACCAGCCGGCACGGCCTGATGCGCTCCCGCGGTCGCCGCCATGATTGCTAGGCCATTGAGTGTGCAGACGCCTTTCCCGACCGAACCCCTGCCTTCAGGCGCGTTCATGAGGGGCATTCGCAAGGGACGCGGGTCCGAAGCGCCTACCCATTCGGCTTCGGTCAGTTTTCCCCCTGATGATGGCGAGCAGAATAGTCCAACCCCGCCCCTTCAAGCGTATAGTTTTGTAATCTGATCTTTTTGCTGCTCGAGAACGGCGCGTCTTTTCAGTTTCATGGTTTGGGTAAGGGTCCCATTGTCGAGGGAGAAGTTTTCACTCAGATAGATGAATTTTTTGGGAATCTCATATCCGCCAAATTTTCCCTTCAGGCATTTTGTTATTTCATCTGAGATCATCCCCTTGATCTCCTTGTTTTGAACGAGCGCTTGGGGATCTGTAGGCATACCATGTCCGGTGGCATATTTTTCAAGGACGACAAAATCAGGAACCACCAGACAGACATTGAAGGCCTGCCCCTCTCCGTGGATCATGGCATTTTCGACTAGGGGATGGAGTTTAATCTCTTCTTCAATGGCAGCCGGGAAAACATATTTCCCGTTTTCGAGCTTATACTGCTCCTTGATCCGTCCGGTGATAAAAAGAAATCCGTCTTGATCCAGTCGCCCCCTGTCGCCTGTTCGGAAACCACCGTCCGCGGTCATAACTTCTTTTGTCGCTTCTGGTTTGTTGTGGTATCCCTGCATGACATTCGGCCCGTGGATAATAATTTCTCCGTCCTCATCACCGTCGGAAAACACTTTATCGATGGCCACCCGGACATGCTCAATGGGCCTTCCCACACTCCCGGGTTTGTGCGCCAGGGGTCCGTTCATTGTTGCCGCCGGGCTGGTTTCCGTGAGGCCGTAACAGTCATAAACCGGGATACCCAGATCGGAGAAAAAGTGACCGATTTCAACGTTCATGGTCGCACTGCCGCTAAGGGCACCCGTTAATCGACCTCCGAATCGGGCGCGAATTTTATTAAAGACAACAGCGTCGGCAATCTTGAATTTGAGATTGGTGAGAAAATTCGCCTGGCCCTTTTTCGATTGCTGGCGCCTTTCTTTGGCGGCCGCAATTCCGATTTCAAACAGTTTTTTGGCCAGTCCCCCCTTTGCATCCATTTTAGCCCAGAGGCCGGCATATATTTTGTTGAATACCCTAGGCACAGCAATCAGAAAGGTCGGTTGCACCTTTCCCATATCATCACCCAATGTCGTTACATCGCCCATAAAACCAATGGAGCCGCCGATGTGGGAGTAGAGGTAAAGCTCGCCGGTCTGTCCGAATGAATGCGCCCAGGGAAGGATCGAAAGCCCTCGATCGTGTTGATTCAATCCGGGGAAAACCTTATGCCCGGCCAAAACATTGCTGGTAAAATTGCCGTGAGAAAGAAGCACTCCCTTGGGGTCGCCGGTGGTGCCCGATGTATAAATCAATACGGCGATATCTTCGGGTTGGGGGTGTATCGAACGGACCGCACGGGCGGCCCCCAATTCTTCCAGACCGGACATGGTGTTTTCTCCTTGGCCTTCGATTCGATAGACATTCTCCAAGGCCGGCAGTTCGTCCCGCATGGCTTCGATCTGGTCATAGATTTCACGGGTGGCCACAAGCAGCAGCTTGATACCGCCATCATTGATGATATGTTTCCATATTTTGCGAAGTTCTTTTTCATACATGGGGATAAAACGCCCACCGAGGCCGAATGTGGCATATGCGCTGATCGCCCATTCTGTGCAGTTGTTGGCGATGATACCGACGGCATCGCCCCTGTTGATACCCGCTTGGCTCAGACCACTGCGAAGGTTGTCAATGCGTTTGCCCACTTCGCGATACGTAACCCATTCGTATTCCCCCGCGCGATTCTTGGTTCCGAACATGGCATTGTCCGGATACTTCTCAAGACTGTTTTCGATCAATTCCACCAGATTGTCAGGTTTTTCAAAAATATGCATGTTTGGCCCCTTCGGTTATTTGAGGGTTAACCTCCATCGAGAGCTATGAATCGATTGACTTGATGCCACCCGCTGGGGGAAGGGTTTGGCTTAGTAAGCATCGTGTCGGCCTTTGATGAGAAGGCTCTATCCATACGCCGAATATCGGGTCGAGGCGACCTTGCTTTCACTTGCCATACTTGATCCTATCGGACGAATCGGCGGGGTTGAGGATACAATTGACCATACGCTTGTTTTTTGGCGCCCGATTGGGGTGAATCGGTCCCTCGGGTTGGGAAAGCGCGCGACGGCTACCGACGGCCACCGGGGGGGGCTGTGCCATTGATAAAATACGGATAGCATCCGTTTCAACTTCAACGCGAGGCTTTCGCTGGCTGTTTGCGGCTAATTTTCAGGCGCGAACATTCCAAGGCCGAAGCGTACGTCCAATCGCCCCATACGGTTTCAATAATTTGCATGACAAGGGGGGTTACAATTTCATCGGCGAGTTTGCCGTATAGAAGATCCAGATGATTGGCACCCTCGATGACAAAGTCGACAAGCTGGCTGCGTTCCCCGGAGATGTTTATCTTGCCCAGATCATCGGCCGACTTGAGGTGGTAAACTTTTTTGATCTTGTGGGGATAGTGCCGGCGGTAGCGCATATTTTCCAGTGGCACCAGGTTGTCCCGGGTCCCCCAGAAATGAAATAGGGGTATATTGTCCGGAAACCAGGCCAGGCAATCGGAATAGTTCAGACCGCTGCCGTCCATCCGCTTGAACCCCTCGCCATTATAGATCGCTTTTAAACATTGGAACCCCACCCCCAGGGGGATCGATTCCGTGGCTTCCTTCAGGTAGCGTTCAATAAAGCGCTTGTCGTCTCTGTGATTTTCCGGTGCAATCAGGAAATTTAAATCACCCACATTATGCTGCCAGGCAAAGCGGTTAATCTGTTTTAAAACCGGCAGTTCGGTGACGAGTTTGGAAACCTCTCTCACCGGCACCTGCTGGAAGCTAAAGACCCTCGAAAGATGATTGAGCCACAAAGAGACCGGAAAGAAGATGTGAGAGTTTTTATGGAAAACTTTGGGGGATGCCAGTGAGATCACGCACCGTACCATATTGAGGTATTCCTCGGCGGCATCCGGTGTTGGCAGCGATTTCGCCAGGACCTCCTTTTGTCCCTGATCGAGAATGTCGCTGTCGTCCAGCTGGCGCGCCAGGGACCAGTTCAGAATCATATTCTCCGCAACAAGGCCTCCCATACTGTGACCCAGCAGGAAGGAGGGCTTGCCGTGGCTGCGTTTGTGGACAAAGCGCGTCAGGGTGGGCAGATCATAGTCGATCATGGTGTCCACGGTGTACAGCGGGTCGAAACGACCGGCATTGACCCCCACGCCCCTTGAATCAAAAAGATAGGCCCACATTTTTCCGTCGGCGATGTCTTTCGCCAGAGAATAGCGATTGTTGATGTTGAAGCAATTGCTGCTGTTGGCAAAACCCGGGACCAGAACCACGGCCGGGCGATCGTCGCAGGCCGTGACGCCCTCCAGGCTGACGATGCGTCGAAAACC
>JASJBQ010000056.1 GCA_030066455.1 Desulfobacterales bacterium | reverse complement strand
ATTTCCCGGGCGTCGTGATAGCGGACATCACCGGTGATGAAAACATCGGCAGGCGAATCTAAGAATTGCTCGATCAGGCTGCCACCACTGCCGGAGCAGACCGCCACCCGCTGCACGGGGTTCTCCGGCTGACCGGCGCAACGTATATGGGCCAATCCCAGGCGGGACTTGACATCGCGCACCAGAGATTCGAAGGCCATCGGCTGCGGTAGCGCCCCCACGCGCCCCAGCCCGACGTCCGCATCGTCGGCCAGCGGCTGCAGGACGGCAACGTTCTGCAACGCCAACCTTTCGACCAAAACATCATTGACCCCGCCGGAAACGCTGTCGAGATTGGTGTGCGCCGTAATGACCGCCACGCGCTTTTCCACCAGCCGCTGGATAAGGCGCCCCGTGACGGTCGCAAGGTTGAGGCTGCGCAGCGGACGGAAAATCAAGGGATGGTGCGTGACAACGGCGGAGGCGCCATCCCGGATGGCCTCTTCGACCACCGCCGCTGACGGGTCAAGGGCAATCAGCACCTTGGCGACGGTCCATTCCGGGTCCCCTACCTGCAGACCGACGTTGTCCCAATCCTCCGCCAGATGTCTGGGCGCCAGGGCTTCCAAACCATCGATGATGTTCTGCACCCGGGGTGTCATGCCCGCTCTCCGTAAAGCGGATAAAAAAAGCGCGGTTCAAAATTGAACCACGCTGGTGGACGTTGACGGCCGGGGGCTTTAACAGGCCTCCGGCTTCGCAAGGAGCACCGGTCGTTCGGCCCGAATCGTACTACAGACGCCTTGTTCAGCATGCCGATAACCTCGCTGTGAAACACGTTTTACCGCACCGCACGGTAACCCGCCGCGCTGATGGACGGCCGCGCCAAAGCCCTTAAGCGCCTGGTCGCGAGGACTTGGATGGGGACAAATGTATGGGCCCACCTGGGATCGAACCAGGGACCTACCGGTTATGAGCCGGTGGCTCTACCAACTGAGCTATGGGCCCACAAGCAGACCGCCTCGGGTGAGGCATGAACCGCAGCCGCGGTAATTCGCCTTCACATCGCTCCGGCCGGGAAAACCGCGGGACGCCGCAGGGGGCAGCATCCCGGGCTGAAGCGAGCCCTGTCCTATCTTTACCGCTCGTTTTTGTCAAGAACCACCGTCGCATCCTCGAAGTGACGGCCAATACCGGGGCCGCGGCGCAAGGTGCTGGTCGCAAAGCCCCCGCCGCCGACCTGCGCCCAACAGTTTTCAGCTTTCGATAAAATGCTTCAGTTTCTTGCTGCGGGTCGGATGCCGCAGCTTGCGCAGCGCCTTGGCCTCGATCTGCCGGATCCGCTCCCGGGTGACGGCAAAGTCCTGCCCGACCTCCTCAAGGGTGTGATCGGCTTTCTCACCGATGCCGAAACGCATGCGCAACACTTTTTCTTCACGTGGTGTCAAGGTGGCCAGCACCTTGCGGGTCTGCTCGGCCAGGTTCAGATTCACGGCCGCATCCGAGGGCAGCATGAATTTCTTGTCTTCGATAAAATCCCCGAGATGGCTGTCTTCCTCTTCACCGATGGGGGTTTCCAGCGAAATCGGCTCCCGGGCGATCTTAAGCACCTTGCGGACCTTCTCCAGCGGGATCTCCATCTTTTCGGCAATTTCTTCCGGTGACGGTTCGCGGCCCTGCTCCTGGACAAGATAACGCGAGGTGCGGATCAGTTTGTTGATGGTTTCGATCATATGGACCGGAATCCGGATCGTTCGGGCCTGGTCGGCAATCGCTCGGGTGATGGCCTGCCGAATCCACCATGTAGCGTAGGTGCTGAATTTGTAGCCACGACGGTATTCAAACTTATCGACGGCCTTCATCAACCCGATATTGCCCTCCTGGATCAAATCGAGAAACTGAAGTCCCCGGTTGGTATACTTTTTGGCGATGCTCACCACGAGCCGCAGGTTGGCCTTGGTCAGTTCACTCTTGGCAAGTTTGGCCCGGAAGCGGCCTTCATCCACGCTGGCGATGATGCGCTTGAGCACGCGGTTCTTGGCCTTGATGGCCAGCTCCTTCTCGGCAATCTTGTCCTGGACGGCCCGCAATTCCTTGTAGAGCATGCCCAGATCTTTCTTGGTCAGATCACAGCGCTCTTTGGCCCATTTGACGAAACGCGTCTCCGATGTCAGATGGTTGCGCAATTCGCCAACCGGCGCATCGATCGTATCCGCGTACATGCCGATCGCCTTGTTCATCGAATCGAACCACTCGATCTGGTTGCGGATGATATTCTCGATGCGGTCGATGACACTGCTCTCCAGGCGCCATTCCTTGAGCAGATCGAATATCTTGACCGTGCGGCGATTGATGGCCCGACGGATCCGCCGCTGCGCGTCCGGCTTGAGGCTGGTTTGAAACAGTTTTTCCCGTCGCGCGCGATTTTCCTCATTAATTTCGCGAATCGCCTCGATGGTCGACAGAAATTTATCGGTCTGTTCCGATTCGTCCAGCAGGCTATCGCCCTCGTCGACATCCCGCAGCACATATTTGGGCCGCAAAGCGCCGTTATGGATATGTTCGCCCAGCTCAAGGATACATTCCACCGCCGTTGTCGTATCCAATAGCGCCCGCAGGACCTCCTGTTCGCCGAATTCGATCTTTTTGGCGATCTCGACTTCGCCCTCACGACTGAGCAGGGTGACATTGCCCATCTCGCGAAGGTACATCTTAACGGGATCCGTAACGGTGCCGAAATCCGGCAAGCTCGAATCTTCGGTCTTGGCCTTGGCGGTCTGCGCGGCTTTGCTTTTGGCGGTGAGGCTGCCTTTTTTCTCATCAACCACTTCGATGTCGTATTCGTCGAACATCATCAGCGTGTCGTCAATCTGGTCAGGCGAGAGCAAGGCATCCGGCAGGGCGGCGTTGATCTCCGCGTAGGTCAGAAAACCCTGTTCCTTGCCACGCTGGACCAATCCTTCCAGCGCCTTTTTGACGGCCTCTTTGCCGTCTTGGAGGTCGGCCTTGGGAGGAGGCGTCTTTTTGCCGGCCTTCACGGCCTTGGCCTTGACGGCGGCTCGGGTGACGACCTTTTTCGCGGGAGCTTTTTTCACGGCTTTCTTGGCAACTTTTTTGGGGACGGCCTTCTTCAGGGCGGCCACCCGCTTTTGGTCCTTGGCCGCAACCGGTTTTTTGACCACGGCCTTTTTGGCTGCGGCCGATTTCTTGGCTTTGGTCTTCAGGGCCTTTTGGGGCGCCGTTTTCTTCTTTCCCGCCGCTTTTCTCGGTTTGGTACTGGTGTCATCCTTTTTGGCTGCGGCTTTTTTTGCCATAAAAACTTGCCTCCATAGTCTGATGATCATGCTTTCGGTCTCACCGAAAAAAAATCACAGCCTCGTCCCCGCCGCGGCTGTGAGCATCTTTTGCTTCATGTCGGTCAATTGTTTACGCTCCCGCAGGAGCTCCACCAGGCGATTCTGATCCTGCGCTTTCTCAGCCGCTTTGATTTTTCGATCAAGCTCGGCTGCGTGGGCCCTCATTCGTGGCGTTAGCAGTTGGCTGATGATATCGAGACAACGCCTGTATTCCCACTTTTCGTCACCAACCCTCAGCCGTGCGACCGTGCGCAGTTTGTCCCTTTCCTTGAAATCATGGGGCGCGGATTCTACGCTATCCCCCAAGGTCTCCATTGCAATACACTTTAACAGCGGGTCTTCGATATAGTGCACAACTCGCTTTTGTCGAATGACGGGTAGGATCTCCGGAAACTCCAACATCATGGCAACGATCTTGTGCTCGATGCGGCTGCCGCGACGCTCGTTTAGACTGGCCTGCCGCTGCGCTGGCAAATTCTCTTTGCCTACCGCTGAGCGAACGGCCGTCCGCAGCGGCTTGCGGGCGGCCGCATTGGCGATTTTTTCCTGGACAGCCCCCTCGTCGATATCCACCGCCTCGGCCAGGTATTTTGTATAGACCGAACGCCTGCCGGGATCGTCTAGCTCTGCCAGTGGGCCGGCTAATTCGTCGAGCACCCGGATACGTCCTTCCATACTCTGTCCGTGCCGGCCGACGGCCGAATCGATCAAAAAGCTTATCAGGCCCCTGGATGCCGTCGCCAGCTCCCGCATCTTTTCCGCGCCGTGCTGGAATACAAAGCTGTCCGGATCGTGCCCGGGCGGCAGCACCATGACGCGCGCATCGACGAAACCCTTCTCAAACAGGGCCACGCTGCGGCGGGCCGCCTTAATACCGGCCTCGTCCGAGTCGAAGACCAGAAAGGCGCGCCCCTTTTCACCGATCAGCCCCTGGACCGCGTGCACATGCTCCCGCGTAAGGGAGGTGCCCAGCGTGGCCACGGCTTCCCGGATGCCGTGCTGGTGCAGGGCGATGACGTCGAAGTAACCCTCAACAATATAAACCTCTTCGCTGCGTCTGCAATGGTGCCGGGCCACATCCAGACCATAGAGAGACCGGCTCTTGCTGTAGATTTCCGACTCCGGCGAATTGAGGTATTTCGGCAGGTCGTCGTTCAAGACCCTGCCGCCGAAGGCAATGATTCGCCCGCCGGAATCGCAGATGGGGAATACGATTCGCCCCCGGAATCGATCATAATGGCCGCTTCCGCTCTGGCGGCGCACCACGAGCCCCACCCGCTCGGCCAGCGGCAGGGGCACCCGCTTGTGCTTTAGATAACCCACAAGATGATCCCAACCGGGTGGTGCGTAGCCGAGATTGAACGCCGCGGCCACATCGGCCGAGAAACCCCTTTTTTTCAAATAATCCCTGGCGATATCGCCGATTTCATCCTTCCTCAGGACGTGACAATAAAAATCAAGGGCCAATCGATTCAGCTGGAACATCCGGTCCCGTTCGCTCAGGCGCTTTTTCTGCTCGGGCGACATTTCACGGCGGGGCAGCTGGATTCCATAGCGCTCGGCCAGTTGTTTGACCGCTTCCGGAAAACTCAGTCCCTGGTGCTTCATCAAAAAGCTGAACACATTGCCGCCCTCGCCGCAGCCGAAGCAATAGAACATCTGCTTATGGGGACTGACCGTGAAGGAGGGCGTTTTTTCGGCGTGGAAGGGGCACAGGCCCACAAAATTCTGTCCCGCTTTCTTCAGCACCACCGATTCCCCGATAATGTCCACCATGTTGCAGGTGTTGCGGATCTCCGTAATCTTGTCTTCGGGAATAAAGGGTGCCAATTAGCGGATCCTCCCTCCGGTTGGCGTCAATGGACGGGAAACGGCCGCGGGATGATAGATGGGATGCAGTTTAAAACGTATCCTCTCGTCGGCAAATAGATCACGATGGTTCCCTGAGGAGGATTTTGACCGTCGTTAAACCGTTTTTGATATAGCAACCGGTGCGGGAGGTCAAGCAAAATGTCAGGTAGGGGGCGATACGTTCTGATCGCCGGCGACCTTCAGGGCCGCCCTTAAATCGAGCGAACCGCTGTAGAGGGCCTTGCCGGTAATCACGCCCGTGACGCCATCGGCCTCGAGGGGCTTTAGGTTGCGGATATCGTCCAGGGTGGACACCCCCCCCGAAGCCACGACGGGAATCGTCACGCCACGGGCAAGCTGGCGCGTCGCCGCGATGTTGGGGCCGGTCTGCATGCCGTCGCGGTGAATATCGGTAAAATTGATGGCCGCCAGACCGCAGTCCTCGAAGCGCCGGGCCAGATCGATCGCCGTTGTTTCGGTGGTTTCAGTCCAGCCCTCGATGGCCACGAGGCCGTTGCGGGCATCGATCCCCACCACCATGCGACCGGGAAAACGGCGGCCGGCGGCCTCGAGCAGCGCCGGATGACGGATCGCTTCGGTACCGATCACGATGCGCGCAACCCCAAGCGCGACATACATCTCGATGGTCTCCAGATCGCGTATCCCGCCCCCCAATTGCAGGGGAACATCCACCGCCGCAACGATGGCGGCGATCGTTTCCTTGTTGCGGGGCGTCTTGGCCACCGCTCCGTCCAGATCGACGAGATGAATCAGAGCCGCCCCCTGGGCGGCCCACTGGCGGGCCATGGCCGCCGGGTCGTCGGAAAAGACGGTCTCGCGATCCATGCGCCCCTGCTCGAGACGCACACAGCGCCCCCCCTTGATATCGATGGCCGGAATGACTTGCATTTCGCTTTTTCTCCTTGCAGATCCAGATGCGCGCCGACGCGTCCACACCGCCAGGGCCGATACGGCTCGCAGGGATTGTGTCGACAAGATCACGGCCGCTCCCAGGCCTTAGACCGGGATGGGCGTCACGACAAATGGCGGGCGGTCTTAAATCGTTCCCTTGGTGGAACGCACCCCCTCGATGCGTTCGTCGCGCGCCACGGCCTGGGACAGGGCACGCCCCATCGCTTTGAAGACCGCCTCCAGGATATGGTGGGGATCTTCGCCGTAGCTGACATTGATATGCAGGTTCAGCCCGCCGCGCGTGGCCAGGGCTCGGCAGAATTCCTTGGCCAACCGGGGGTCGAAGGTTCCGGCCGGCGGAACCGCCGGCG
Organism: Desulfobacterales bacterium; assembly: GCA_030066455.1. The sequence goes on along the minus strand of JASJBQ010000056.1, from coordinate 39,034 downwards.
GTAGGTTGAAAACCAGATACGGCCGCTTGGAAAGATCGACGGTCACGGCCGCCAGGGCGTCGTCCATCGGCGTGACAGCATGCCCGAAACGCCGAATCCCCTGGCGCGAAGCCAAGGCCTCGTTGAGCATTTCGCCCATGACCAGCCCCACATCCTCGACCGTGTGATGATAATCCACTTCGATATCGCCCTCAGCCGCCAATTCGATATCCAGAAAGCCGTGCGCGCCCATGAGCGTCAGCATATGATCGAGAAAACCGATGCCGGTGCGAATGTCGGTATCCCCCCGTCCGTCGAGGTCCAGGCGGGCGGTGATGCGTGTCTCTTGGGTGTTGCGTTGAAGTTCGGCCGTGCGTTTCATTTCCATGTCCTTCGGTCTCTAATTTCGACGCCGTCCTGATTATTTGCTATAAAAATTGGAATTATTACAATGGATGAAAACAACAAGTCAAGCACATGAACCCGCATTCAAACCGAACCTTCGGAGGCCGGCATGCCGTCGTTGTCAACCCGTGACCCTGAAATCGACGTTCTGATCCGTAAAGAAGAACAGCGCTTGGCCGACACGATCGACCTGATCGCAGCGGAGAACCACCCCTCGCCGGCGATTCTCGAAGCGCTGGGATCGGTCTTTGCCGTCAAAGCGGCCGAGGGCTATCCGACGGCCCGCTACCATGCCGGCTGCACCCACGCGGACGCCCTCGAAGATCTGGCCATCAAGCGTTGCTGCGCACTCTTCGGCGCCGAGCATGCCAACGTTCAACCCCATAGCGGGGTGGCTGCCAACTGGGCGGTTTATTTCGCCGCGCTCGAGCCTGGAGATCGTATCCTGGCGATGCGTCTCTCCCACGGCGGTCACCTGTCCCATGGCGCCACCGCATCGGCGACCAGCCGCTGCTTTCAGTTCGCACACTACGGGCTGGATCCGGAAACCGAGGTCATCGATTATGCGGCGGTCGAGGAAACGGCGCACCGCATCCGTCCGCAGATGCTGGTGGCTGGTGCCAGCGCCTATCCCCGACTGATCGATTATGCGCGCCTGGCCGACATCGCCGCCGGGGTATCCGCCCGGTTCATGGTGGATATGGCCCACATCGCCGGCCTGGTGGCTGCAAAGGTGATTCCCAGCCCGGCGCCGCACGCCGACTATGTTACCTTCACGACCTACAAAACCCTGGGGGGCAGCCGCGGCGGGGTGATCCTCTGCCGTGACGAACTCGGGCGCGCCATTGACCGGAGCGTTTTTCCCGGCTGCCAGGGGACGCCGGCCCTCAACATGATCGCCGCCAAGGCCGTGTGCTTCAAGCTGGCCGCTCAACCGGAATTCCGCAGGCGCCAGGAGGAAACGGTCGTCAACGCCCGACGGTTGGCCCGGGACCTGGAAAAACGCGGGTACCGGCTCGTGTCCGGAGGAACCGATAATCACCTGGTCCTGATCGACCTGCGTCCCCGCGGCATCAGCGGCGATCAGGCGGAAAAGACATTGGCGGCCGCCGGTTTGTTCGCCAATCGCAACCCCGTCCCCTTCGAAGACGCCCCCCCGGATCGGTCTGGCGGCCTGCGTCTGGGAACGGCGGCCATTTCGGCCCGCGGCATGGGCCCGGAGGAAGTCGATCGGATCGCCGGCTGGATCGACCAGCTGCTTCAGCATCCCGGGGATCCCGCATTGCACCGGTCAATCCGGGAAGAGGTGTCCGGGTTGTGCCGGCGCTTTGCGCTGCCTGCTTGAAAACGGAGGCGCCCTGTCCAGCGCTCATGTGAATGGCCCCTCGCTGGTCATTGCTGGGAATCGACGTCCCCGTACTGCCAGCGGTAAGCCCAGAGCCCCCAATATTCATGCAGGGCCGCAGCGACACCATCGAAGCTTCGCGGTAAAAAATCCGGCCAATGGTATTCCTTCCCCTCCCAGGTGCGAAACCCGCAGGGTACCGGGCGGGCGGGTATACCCAGTTTCCGGAAGCAGAACATGGCCCGCGGCATATGCACCGCATGGGTCACCACCAGAGGGCGCCGAAAGCCCCGGCGGCGGCACAGCTCCCAGCTGAAGCGGGCATTTTCGTAGGTATTGCGGCTTCTGTCCTCCAGGATGATCCGGTCCGGCGGAATACCCAAATCCACCAGAAAGCGGCGATAGACGGGACCCATCATCGACTGATGGTGATACACGCGTCCACCCGCGAGAATAATCGGCAAACCGGTGCGGCGATGAAGGCGCGCCGTTGCCAGGAGGCGCTCACAGGCCTCGGCACTGGGGGCTCCGGTGCCGTCCATGTCGCGTGCACCGGCGTGAATCGCGGCGCCCAGCATGACAATCACGTCACCTGCAGTTGGCAGGGTCCGATCATAGCGGCGTTCGAGGGGGCGCAGAAGCAAATCGGCCATCGGCGATACGGCCGTGACCCAAAAGACCAAAGCGATGACCAGGCAGGCCAGGGCCGATCCTATGCGCCGCCGGGCCCAATAGCCTATGCCGCCTCCCAGCAGTAGAAGGATGAAAATGCCGGGCGGCCAGAGAAAGGGTTTAACGAGTTTCTGTAAGGTGAACATCATTCCTCCGACGGTTGCGATCGTGAGCGCCGCGCTTCCATAGAAGCCGATCGATGACCTTGATTTTATGCGGGCCCAATGCTAACAGCAAGACCCAATCCCGCTCTGCCCGGGAACAGCTGCTTGGCCCTAGCCACCCGCTCCTGGCCGCCGCCGTCTTGTTCAAGACCGCAACGCGTCTACCCGGTGGGGCTGGCAAACAGCGCGGAGCGTAACAGGGTCCTCTAAATCGATACCGACGGAGATTCACCCTTCAACCGGATGGCCGGTCGGGAGATCATCCGGTGGCGCCCGGTCACCGCGGTCGACAACAACTGCAATCGAACCCCGGAGGAGGAAATTATGGCAGCCCAAAAAATCCTGATGCTGGTGGGCGACTTTGTGGAGGACTACGAGGTCATGGTGCCGTTTCAGGCCTTACAGATGGTGGGTCACACCGTGCATGCCGTTTGCCCTGACAAGCAGGCGGGCGATTTCGTGCGCACGGCCGTGCACGACTTCGAGGGCGACCAGACTTACAGCGAAAAGCCCGGACATAATTTTACCCTCAACGCCAGCTTTGCGGAGATTGACGCCCAGAGTTACGACGCCCTGGTCATACCCGGCGGCCGGGCGCCTGAATACATCCGCCTGAACCCCGATGTGCTCAAGGTGGTGCAGCATTTCGGTGCGGCCGGCAAACCGATCGCCGCCATCTGCCACGGGGCCCAGTTGCTGGCCGCCGCCGGCGTCGTGAAAGGCAAAAGGTGTACGGCCTACCCGGCTGTGGGACCCGACGTTACCAGCGCCGGCGGTGAATATGTCGAGATCGCCGTGGACCAAGCGCATACCGACGGCAATCTGGTAACCGCACCGGCCTGGCCGGCGCACCCCGAATGGCTGGCCGCTTTCCTAAAAGTGCTGGGCACGCACATTACGCTTTAGGCATTTAGAGACGACGATAGCCCACAAACGCGCGGTGATACCGTTGGCTTTTAGTCCGGGGCCGCGCAGAGGGCATCGGCACACCCCGCGGAAAGGCCGTTTATGCCCCCCTCAGCCGACATGCCCCCAGCCACGCCCGAGCAAGACTGGCGATCGACGATCAAGGACATCTTCGAAAACAGGCTGCCTTTCAACCGGGTTCTGGGCATCGAAGTCCTGGGGCTCGAACACGGAACCCCGCGCTTAGGCCTAAGGATGCGGGAGGAATTGGTGGGAAACTACATGCGTGGCTCCCTGCACGGCGGCGTCATCTCGGCGGTTATCGACGTCACCGGTGGGCTGGCCGCCTTTCTGAGCCTGCATCGAAACAATGAAGCCTGCCCGCTGGATGAAAAAATCGAGCGTTTCGGAAAGCTCGGCACGATCGACCTGCGGGTTGATTACCTGCGCCCGGGTTTGGGAAGCCGGTTTGAATCGACCGGTCATGTGCTGCGGACAGGCCATCGCGTCGCAGTGACCCGCATTGAATTTAAAAACGATCAGGACCAGTTGATTGCCGTTGGCACGGGAGCGTACGTCATCGCCTGATGCCGTGCCGGAAACCAATCGCCTGCCGCCGCATTACCATCGTCTATAGCGGGCATTGGGTAAAAGGTACCACTACCTTTTGAGCGGGTTGAACCATTCGGGCGGTGCCGCCTCGAACGCGTCCAAAAAATAGACAGTTTCAGTCACTGTCTGTCCACCTGATTGACATTTCCCACCCGCTCAATCATCCCACCCAACCAAGAACCGGGACCCTAACAGCTTGTTTATACAAGCATAACGCGAACATGAGGCGGATAAACAGACCATCGGTCCGACTTTGGCACGTACAGTGCTTTATGCAATGAAGGGAAACCGTCAACGAATCCCCGACGATCAGCCAGAGGAGAAGCGTCAAGCCATCGGAAAGAACGCACTAAATGTATCGAGCCTCCATCAGTGACAACGCATCTGCAAGAGAACTTGCCTTGAAATCCGAAAACAAACCCTCAGTATGCCCCTGGTGTGGATCGCATCGCATCGCCATCATGCTCGGCGGAATGCCTGTTTATATCCCCGAAATGGAGCGTGAACTCGACAATGGCGACATCCAGATGGGATGCGCAGCGGGATCCTTCGAAGAACCGACCTGGCAGTGTACCGAGTGCGGTGCTCAGTTTTTCCGGGAACGGTCCGTGGTTAAAAAACAGTCCTAAATGATCGCGGAGCAGGTTACCGCTTCCCGTGAATCACCGGTTGACTGATGACCATCCTCAAGCCTGCCCGTGCATTCAACCCTGTTGCAACGCACGTCTTCATCCAAAAGGCGGCCTGATCAGGGGTCCGCTTTCAATGCCTCACGACCGAAGGTCATGGATGTTACCGGAGTAACGCTGCCCAATGTCGGTTTGGACACATTCATCCCAGCGATCGCGTTTCATCCGCTCGTTCGTATCAATCGCACCCGGTGGGCAGTCATCGTCCATACCGCTATCGTCTTTGACCATTCTGTAGCTTTCATTCTTTCGCATGGCTCAGCCTCCAATTGTTTAAAAGTTAAACCCGCCGCAGCGACCGCCGCAGTCAACACAGGTCTGATGGAGGGTGGTCCAATAGGCAATTACCATAGCCAGTTACGGCCCGATAGGGTGGATTGTCTCTGCGCTACAGGGTCCAGCGATTGATGCCTGCAGCCGCATCCGGGATCCAGCCGGGATCTTGGAAGGACAGCAAATATGGTCGGGCCTCAGGGTGCCGTGTCGTTACCAGGCGCCAACGGTCACAGATCGCACGACGACCAAAGCCACTTTGGCCATCGCATCCAGGATGGGGACGGCGTGCTCTGTTCCTCCGGCGCAATGTCGAGCCGAACGACCTTGCGAAGACGGTGTTTTTGGGCTAGAACGCTTTACAATTGTCCACCTGGGGGTCACCATCAATCGGGAGCTCGGAATGAAAGTGATCAAGGTCGGTGGCGGATGTCTCAAGGATTCACGGACCATCGGCGAAATCGTCAATCTGATGGCCGGCCGCGGCCGGGGCCACGTATTCGTCGTGTCGGCCCTGTATGGCATCACGGATCGTCTGATTGACGGGATGACGGTGGCGCTGGAGAATGAAGCGGCCATTCCCGGGTTGATGGCGAATATCCGCGACCGCCATCGCCGGGTCGCCGGCCGCATCGTTAAAGGCAAATCGCGGCAAAAGGCCTATGATCGTGACCTGACGGAAGACCTCAGCCGCCTCGAGCGTTTGTATTATGGTTTGAATTTTACGCGCGAGACCACGCCACGGCTGGCGGACGTCATCAGCAGTTATGGCGAGCGGCTGTCGGCTCAGCTTCTGGCGATAGCTATTCGGAGCCTGGGCCTTGATGCGACCCATTGCCTGCCCCATGAGATCGGGCTCATAACCGACGGTAAATTCGGAGATGCAACGGCTGACCTGAAACAAACCGGCCGCCATTTCCAAAACCATCTCGTACCTTTGTTGACAGGGGATAACATCCTCTTTCTGCCAGGTTTTTTCGGGGTGAGCCCGGCCGGCGACATCACCACCTTCGGTCGCGGTGGCAGCGACTATGCGGCGGCCGTGGCGGCTGTGGCGCTCGAGGCCGAGGTTTTGGAAATCTGGAAAGACACCGATGGCTTTATGAGCGCGGACCCGCGTATGGTTCCGGAAGCCGAACTGATCCCGGTTCTTTCCTACGATGAAGCCGCCGAGTTGGCCTATTTCGGAGCCCGCATTCTCCATCCCCGGACGGTGGAGCCCGTACGTCGCCGTAAGATGAATGTCACCATCAAGAACACCCTGGCACCGGATGCCCCCGGAAGCGAAATACGGCCACGCAGTCCGCGCGGCGGTCATATGATAAAAAGTGTCGCCCATGACGGCGACATCGGCATCCTCAAGGTGCATGCCTCCGGCGTCGGTGCCCGTCCGGGCATTCTCGGCCAGGTGGCCGGTGCCGTGGCCGACCAGGGGATCAACATCAAGTCCGTGGTCACCTCCCAGACCTGCATCAGTCTTCTCCTGGCAAGCCGGGACCTTACGGGGGCCCGCGAGGCGCTGATGCGTATTCACCAGCGGCCCTTCCGCAAAATCGAAATGCTCAAGGACATGGCGCTCATCGGTATCGTCGGTGATGGCATTCAAAACCGGCCGGGCGTTGCCGCCCGCTGCTTTTCGGCCGTTGCCGACTGCCGGGTCAATGTCGAGATGATCTCCTTCGGCCCCTCCAAGGCCGCCCTCTACTTTCTGGTCAAAAAGACGGCGCTGGAACGTGGCGTGAATGCCATCCATAGCACTTTTTTCAGCACACCGCGCTGCCACCGCCCCCTTTAGCCAAATCGCCCATCGGCCGGCGGCGACTCGATTGACATCCCCCTTTTTCTGGGCTAAAGGGAAACGCACGCCAACACACCGCAGGCACCCATTCCACGGTTCCCACCAGATTGCAGGCCAGTAGCTCGAATTGGTAGAGCATCGGACTCCAAATCCGAGGGTTGGGGGTTCGAATCCCTCCTGGCCTGCCACATTCCTTACGACCAACGAGCATTACAGCCCCCCTCACCTTGGCGGACCCCATGGCACTGGAAATAGCGCCCCCTCGCGCCTTATGACGCGATCGCCACGGCCCTCGAATGGTTCGGGCTCGACCCCACTAACGTTCCGCACTCGCCTCGCAGGGCATCCAGCGCCTGAACCTTGTATTTAGACCCTCGCAGTGATACCAGTTTGCTGCCAATTTTAGCCGTATTGAAGCCCTTGGGGTTTTAGGTTAAGATGCCGTCCTGTTTGTGGTGGTGCCCCGCAGCGCATCGGGTGCCCCATCGGCGCATATTCGAGGTGATGGATGCTGAGACTCTTGGCTTTGACAGGTTCGACGATTCTCTTCTTCACGCTGTGGGCGCCTCCTGCCAGCGCAGACAAAGTGCCCGAGATTACGCTTGTCCGCGTTTTAAAAGCCGGCCGGTATGAAGCCAAACTTATCAAGCGCCAGCCGGGCGGCGGTCAGAAAGTTCGCCGCAATCTCTACGAACGTTTCAAGTTTATCGAAGAAACCACCCGGATTCCGGCCATCAAGGGCTACCGTTTCGGCATGCGCTTCATCATCGTGGGCGAGCCGGCTTACCAGGAAATCGAACTCCGCGTCTTTCGCCACCACCCGCCGGTGAAAAAGCCGGGCAGCAAGCACGCGTCGCACCTGTCAACCTACACGAAAAAGGCCCAACTGAATTATGCCACTGTGGTGGGGTATGGTTTCGACCACGATTGGGAGCTTGTCCCCGGCGAGCACCGCTTTCAGATCTATCTGGGGCCGAAGAAGCTCATCGAACAGGTCTTCACCGTCTATCGGCCGTAAGTCCCCAGTCCGGCCGGCGCGCTGCAAACCAAAAAAGCGGGCCGCGTAAAGGGGGGCGCCGTTTTTCACTTGGTCAATGCGTGAGGCCTGCTCAATCGAGAGAACCGGCGTATAACCCGACCAACTCAAGCACGGAGGATACGAAGAAATGGAAATCCATGCCTGGATTGCTATCGCCACGCTGGTCGTGGCCATGGTGCTCTTCATCAGCAAGCTGATTCCCCTCGAGGCCACCGCGCTCTCGATCCCCGTCGTTCTGGCGGTCACCGGGACTGTCAACCCGGCCGAGGCCGCCCTCCGCGGATTCGGCAACAACGCGGTGATCGCCCTGGGAGCAATCTTCGTGCTCTCGGCCGGCCTCAAAGAAAGCGGGGTTGCCACGTTGATGGGACGAATGCTCGAACGCTTCGGCGGCAAGAACGAGTTGGGACTTATTCTGTTGATCATGGTCACGACCTGTGTCCTGTCGGCGATCATGTCGAACGCCGCCACCGTTGCCGTTTTCCTGCCGGCGGTGCTGGTGCTTTCCCGCCGGGCCAAGATTTCCCCCTCGCGCTTGATGATGCCATTAGGATACGCGGCGATTCTCGGGGGGACCCTCACCCTGATCTCGACGACGCCGAACCTCATCCTGGGCAGCGAGCTCGAGCGGCTCAGCGATGGGGCGCAGACGCTGGGGATGTTCGAATTCGCTGTCGTGGGAATTCCCATCTCGGCCGCCGGCATCGCCTACATGGCGCTGATCGGGACCAAGTTGCTCGGCCGGCGTGATGCGGACGACGCACCGGGAGGCGCGAGCTTCCGGGATCGCATGCTGTCGCGGTACCGGCCGGAGAAAAAGCTCTACAGACTGACGGTGCCACCGGGGTCCGAACTCGCCGACAAAACGATTGCCCAGGCCAGTCTCGGCAAGCGGTACCGGGTCGAGGTGGCCCAGATCGGTCGCACGAAAGGCTACCGGAATCAATTCCTGGACGTCGAGGCCAATCTGATGATCAAGGCGGGTGATGTGCTCTTTTCCCAGGGGCGCGATGAGGATGTTCAAAAACTGGCCGCGGAGCAATCGATTCCCATCGAGGCCGCCACCGAGGACGAAATTGAAAGCATGTTGGGGCGTGGGGTCAACATGGCCGAGGTCGCCATCTCGCCCCACTCCGACTACCTGGGGCGGACCTTGATCGACCTGAATTTTCGCGGTCTGAACGGCCTCTCGGTGCTCTCCATTTGGCGACGCGGCGAGCTGATCGAAAAAGACGTTGGTGAAACCCCCCTGGAACTCGGCGATGCGCTGCTCTTGTACGGGTCGATCCGCAACATCCGCAAGCTCGAGGAGAGCGAGGACTTGGTTCTCCTGGATCGGCAAAAATCCGAGGAGGACGTGCGGCGGGCGCCGATCGCCCTGCTGCTGCTGGCATTGGCGCTTTTGCCACCGGTTCTCGGCTGGTTCCCGCTGGCCGTAAGTGGGCTCGCCAGCGCCCTCCTGATGGTGGCGACCGGCTGCGTCTCGCTTCGAGGGGCTACAAAAGCCATCGATCTGCGTATCCTGTTTCTGATCATCGGTACGGTTCCTCTTGGTGACGCCCTCTTCCAGACCGGTGTGGCCGGCAAACTGGCGGCAACCCTGTTTCCGGCGGGGATGGATCTGGGGCCGTTCTACGTCTTCGGCGTGCTGTTTGCCGTCTCGACGCTGCTGAGCGTCACATCGAACAATGCGGCCGCCGCCGTTATCCTGTCGCCGGTGGCCTACGCCGCAGCAGAGTCCAGCGGGGTCGATGTCGGCATGGCGTTTCTTGCCGTGGCCTACGGCGCCAGCTGCGCTTTCGTCCTCCCGTTCGCCCATCAGTGCAATCTGATGGTCATGGGATCCGGAGGCTACACGACCAAAGATTTCGTCAAGGTGGGGGCCGGCCTGTCGATCGTCATGGCGGCGACGGCGGTCATCCTGCTTTCGCTGTAGGCCGCTTTCGGCGGTGCCGACCGTCAGGCCTCGGAATGCCCGTTTAGATGGGTGGGCGGCACGCGGCCATCCGTGCAGTCCCTGTCCGCCAGAAGGGTGTTGATTCCCGATGACAGCCCCTATCGGGAATCGGCCTTTGGCGTGAGAAGCGCCATCGTGGTCGCAGGATCCCACGTGGGTTTCAACACGCCTCTGACCCCCAGGGGTCAAAACTTGGGCCGGTGCCCCCAATAATCGCTATATCGATTAGGGGCCCCGCAAATGGGGTGGTGATGGATTTGAAACCGTGCGTTTCATTTCACGCCCCGGGACAAGCGCCGCTACGCTTGTCACGGACCAACGGATTTCCCCTGCAGGCCACCCAAATAGACGGGGGCAATCGCCCCAATGGCGACCGCCCCTGTCTGTTCCTCCCGAAGGACGCCAAGCAAACGGGGAGCCCCTTGACACCTTCAAGCGGCTTTATCGGCTTGGGGCCACTATTCTTTAATCGGCGCCTTTGCGAGCCATGCCATGGCGCTCTCCAGCGTCCTGAAAACGTTGATGCGAAAGGGAACACTGCCATCGGTGAGCAACTGAATCATTCGGGATAGGCCATAGTCGAGCTCATTGGTGACCAGAATGGCGGTCTTGCTGTTTTCCGGGCGAGCGCGGCCATATTGTTTGAAGTAGTTAGCGACCGCCTCGATGTCTTCCGCGGAAATCCGTTCCCCCGCCAATTGCCGGACGTCGTATAGTTCGTTGAGCGTTACACCGCCCTTGCCGTAGGCATTCAGGGCTTCCAGCATCTCTGCAAGCTTAACCTGACCCTGCAGCGTGAAGGTCGTCAGGTTCCGGTCGCGGTCGATTTCAAATTGAATGGGCATAGAAATAGGGATGGGATCTAAATGTTGCGTCTACCTTATCGGTAATACGATCAAAATCAAAGGTTTTTCTTATCGGCACCCGGCGATGGCTGCTTTCAATGACGGCCTTTGTTCTACTCTGGGGTCCGGTCATCGCCCGCATCCATCCACCAAATCGCTGATCATCGTCATGCGCAAATAAAAAGGGGCTATGCCTTTCGGCATAGCCCTTTGATTTCAAATGGTGGAGATGAAGGGATTCGAACCCTCGACCTCAGCGTTGCGAACGCTGCGCTCTCCCAGCTGAGCTACATCCCCATGCTCCGAGCAGTTTTGCATAGCAGATCGGCCAGCGGGAATCAAACCAAAAAAGCCTTGTCAGGCCATGACAAATGGTCTAAACCGCCAATCCAGCCCAAATCGATGATTGCCGGTCTTGCATTACGGGAATTCGACCCAAGTATTAAGGGGTCGGTGCCGCGATCCGGCGGATCGGCCCCATCGGTCGCGGTGGCGACCGACAGTATCGAAAGCCGCGCACCGGTCGAACGTTCAGCGTTCGGCCGGTTTTCAATCCAAGTCCAGCGAATGCAACCCGGGTTTGGCTTTGAACCGGCACCCATTTACTAAGATAAGGGGGCAGCGATATTGCGATGACGGTGAAGATATCCCTTCAGGATGCATTGAAAACCTCGACCTACGATCAGGACAAGGTCATCCGTCCGGAAGAAACCGTTCGGCGATTCCGCAGCAAGCTGGAGGCGCTCGACCTCGACATTCTCGACCATACCGCGCGCATCGACAACGGGCGCCTTAACATTCCGGTATATTTCAGTGTTTGCGGTCGAGACGCCCGAGACATCATCGGCAACAAAAAACAAATGGGCAAAGGCGCCAGCCCGGAGCAGGCCGAAGCCAGTGCCGTGATGGAACTGGCCGAACGCTTCAGTTTTTTCAGCTTTTTCCGCAATCCGACCAACTTCAAGCTTGGAACACATGCCGACTTCGAGGCTGAGGCCCTGCCGTTTGCGTCAGTGGCCTTTTCCGTGCACGATGAATCCGATGATTTGGAGGCCGCCCGGCGGGTGTTTGAGACCATCCCCATGCGCTGGGCCCGGGCCTGGAACCTGGCGGCCGAACGTGAGGTTTTAATTCCGTTCGACTGGTTTTACGCCATCAATGAATTCAATGGCCCATCGGCGGGCAACTGTGTGGAAGAAGCGCTGAGCCAGGGCCTGTGCGAAATTGTCGAACGGCATGTTTCTTCACTGGTGAGCCGGCGGCGTATCCGGGTGCCGGCCATCGATGCCGCATCGGCCAGCGACCCCATGGTGCGTGAAATGCTGGGCAAATACGCACATTGCGGCATACGGCTCTATCTGCAGGACTTCAGCCTGGACATGGGCATCCCCACGGTGGGGGCCCTGGCCTACGATCCGTCGACATTCCCGGAATCCAGTGAAATCGTCTGGACGGCCGGCACCACCCCCAGCCCGGAAAAGGCCCTCAGCCGGGCCCTTACCGAAGTGGCCCAGCTGGCCGGTGACTTCAATTCCGGATCCAACTACGTGGCCAGCGGCTTGCCCAAATATACACGGTTGGACCAGGCCGACTACCTTCGCCAGCCCACCCGGACCGTGGATCTAAGCTCAATGCCCGATCTGTCGCATGCCAACATTCGCCTGGAGGTCGAACGGCTGGTCTCAACGCTGAGCCACCGCGGTTTCGAGCCGCTGGTTATCGACACCACCCATCCGGACCTGGGGGTTCCCGCCTTTTACACGATCGTTCCCGGAACCCACTTCCGGGAGCGGGCTGAGGGCACCAGCGTGGGCATGTTCGCCGCCAAACTGGTGGTGGAGAAATACCCCCCGACCGCGGCCTTGGCGGAGCTGAAAAAATTCACCCGCCTCCTGCCCGACCGCTATTATCTCGAATTCTACACCGGGCTGTGCCACCTCAACAGCGGACGACCGGACGCCGCCCTGCCCCATTTCCACCGGGCGCTCGAACTCGAGCCCACCCGCGAGGACCGGGCCAGCATCTTCGTCTACATTGGGGTCGGCCTCAAGGAAAAGGAGAAATATCGGGAAGCGCTGCAAATGCTGGAAAAAGGCCGCGCCATCGATGACGAACGCACCGACATCCACAACCTCATGGGGTTCTGCTATTTCCGGCTGAAAGACCACGAAGCCGCCATCGCGAGTTTCAAACGCGTCATTGAACTCGACCCGTCTTCTGGCCTCGACTATGCCAATATCGCCTCCAACTACCGCGACTTGGGTCAGCGCGACCAGGCTGTGCGCTTCTATCGCCTGGCCCTTGAAATTGACCCGAGCATCGATTTCGCCCGTGACAACCTCTCCCGCCTGACCGCTGATTCGCCTTCGTCAAACTGAAGGCCGGGGTGGGGGTGTCGGCGTCATCCGGGCTCCCCTTGTTCAGGCGGCATACATTTTTAAAGCCGCGTCAGGTATCCAGTTCCCGGGCCAACGCGATGTAGTCCTTGGCGCCATAGCTTCCCGGGCGATAGAAAACGACCGGTTTGCCCACGTCCGCGCTTTCCGCCACGGTCGTATTGGCGCGGATGACCGCCGCGCACAGCAAAGGGCCGTACTGCTCGTCCGTCTTAAGCCTTTCCAACGTGCGGTTGCTGACGCGCGTGCGCTGGTCGTAGAAGGTGGCCACCACCCCCGAGGTTTTGAGTTGGGGATTGATGCCGTTGCGAATGGCCCCGATGGTGTCGAAGAGCTCGCTCAGGGCGCCGAAGGCGTAGGGGTGTGTCTGGCAAGGGACGATGACTTCGCTGGCGTAGGCGAAGACATTGACGGTCAGCAGCGATAGGCTGGGGGGGGTATCGAGGATAATGTAGTCATAACCACCATCCAGATCGGCCAGGCCCTCCCGAAGGCAGTTCTCCCGCCCGGCCACGTCCACCAGTTCGACCTCGGCCCCCGATAAATCGGGCACCGCGGGAATCAGGTCGAGACCTTCCCAGCGCGTCGCCATGATGGTTTCCCGTGCCGCGGTCCCCCCCGGTTCCTGGATCAGATCGTAGACTGAAAGCGTGACCTCATCGGGCTTGATTCCCAACCCCAGCGTGGCGTTGAACTGGGGATCCATGTCGATGATGAGGACTTTGCGGCCGGCCAGACTCAAGGCGGCGCCGAGATTGATGACGGTCGCCGTCTTACCGACACCGCCTTTTTCATTGGCCACGGCGATCTTTCGGGGTTTCCTGGAACCCATACACGCACCTCCCTGGAGTTTGTGGCTGGTCGTTTCCCTGCACCCCGCGGCGACCCGCAACCGCCCAGGCAAGCAGCAACCGGTGGGGGAAGATCGTCAGGCCGCGAGGACCCGATCCCTCAAACGCAGGCCGTGCTGATAGAGGAGATCGGCATTGGCGGCAATTTCACGGAACGATGCTTCCTGCTCGGTCTTGACCGCTTGGCTCTCATCGATCAGCGCCACCATCTGAGCCAGGTCGCTCTCGTAGATCTCGAATCTTTCCAGCAGCCCATCGGTGATCTGCACGGAAGCCGACTCTACCATTTTGAAGATATATCCGAACTTGATATTCTCGCGGTAGTCTTTGAAATGAAACAACAACGAACGCTCCGTCTCCCGCTTCATGCGTTCGACGCCATCCTGGAGCGCGCGCATTTCTTCGCCCTGCCCCGAATCTGCAGGCTTACGCAGCAATTTCCGAAAACCGCGCAGGAATTTGTAGGCCCCCAGACGCATGATCGCTTCCGTTTTGACTTTGGCGGAATAACGCATGGCCGCATTGGCCGGTGGCAGCTGCAGGCGTGAGGTTTGTCGAATCACTTCCAAACCCGGAAGACGCGACCGGGACGCAATCGCCCCGGGCATCGCATCAATGCCCAGACCGTCGGCGGTACTCTGAAATTCCGCCACGGCTTCTTCGACCATGACGCTGTAGGGCTCGGCCACCGTGTGCAGGTACTCCACCAGACGGCGCTCCCGATCGCGGATGAAGCGGAAGATTTCGGGATTGATCGATTCGGCGATGAAACCGTCCAGCGCCTGTTTAAACTCCTGGTAGACGTGGTAGAGGGTGTTGGCAAATCCGGAAGTGGCCAGATTGTCGATATGCTCCTGCCAAACCGGAACGCTGTAGCTGCGGACAAAGTCGATCATCCGCCGCATGATGTCGGTTGAGTGCGGATCGAAAAACCGGTCCACATCCACGCGCAACTCCTTGCGCAGCTTGTGGATGCCGCCTTCCAGCGTATTTTTTATCACCCCGCGGATCTGTGCCATGCGCTGGCGGTTGGCGCCGATACGCTTGACGATTTCCGCCGCCCGATCTTCGTCGGCCTTCAGGAGTTCCTGCTTCATTTTGATCAGGCGACCCATATCGGCCCCCATGACCAGGAGGCGTTCCACGTGATTGCGCAGCAGCAGCACGGATGACTCGTTCATCAACTTGTCCTGCAGATCGTTTTGAAACCGCGCACTTTCCTTGTCGGAATAGGCCACCAGGGCTTCGTCGGCCTGCCATTGCTCAAGCCGCAGACGTTCCTTCTCCGGTAAGGACGCCGCCCCGTTGCGAAACAGGTTGAAGAGGACCGAAAAACTGTAGATTTCGGGATCCGGTCGCAGGATGGCAAGCTCCTCCGCCACTTTGCGCTTCAGCTGCTTGAGATCGTCAAGGTTGTCGTGCTCGCTGAAATCGATATTGAAAACAAAAAGGATGTTATCCAGTATCCCCATCTTCTTGATGATGGAGAGAAATTTGATATCGGCGCGCCGCAGGCCGGTGCGGCTGCTGATGACGTAAACGATAAAATGCGTTTCGAGAAGATAATCCTGGATCATGGCCAGGTGCAGAGGATTGGGCGAATCGCTGCCCTGGCAGTCGGCAATCTCCAGGTGGGATTCCAAATGCGGGCTGGGAATTTCTAGCTGGATATCCTTGAGGTAGACGGCCAGGTCGTCGTTGCCGGCAAAATCGCGATGCTCGGCGAACCGGGAGGCGTCAAAATGGATAACGGCCGGTGACGCGTCGATCAGCCCTTGAACGCGGTCATAGCCTTTGAGGAAAGACGCCAGCACCACGCTGTTGGCATTGCGGGCATCACGGGAGACGAGTTGTTCGGGCGACAAGGCGGCGAGTGATCGGGCCAGGGCCTCGCGCTCCTTCGCATGGCGGACATCGAACGCTCCCTTCTCCGTGTGCCAATCCAGCGTGGGGAAAAGCACCAGGGCCTGCTCGATGTCCTCGCTGATCTCAGACCAGGTCTTGAAAACCAGCCGGGCACTCAACGCCGCGCCGAATCTCACCCGGGTGACGAAGGAGGTGACCACGCCGGCGCCGCGCTTCAGATAATCGCCGCCCAAAATCGAATTGACGAAAGAGCTCTTTCCCGACTTGATGGGCCCCACGGCGGCAATGCGCAGCGTATTCTCGTTCAATTGCCGGGAAATGGCCTCGCACGCCGCCTGATTCTTCCTGACGGCGGCTTCCATCATGCCGTCCTGGTGGTGCGCCGCAATATAAAGTTTACGGAAGTCTTCCGTCAGCGCCAGCAGTTCTTTTTTTATACCGTTGTAGTCGTTTTTCATCGCCTCATTTGCAGTCGCCCTGGATTCGCGCGCGCTCACCGGCGTCTTCCCGCGGAGGAACCGGGTGGGTGGTTTTCGCCCCGGTAATGGGGCTAATGCTTACAATGTCTCAATTTGATTGTCAAAATGATTTGCGCACCCCTGATGATGGTGCCCACCGCCCGGCAGCGGGCCGGGCAGTAAAAGATAACGCCTTGTAAAATCAATGATTTTATATTATTGTGGTCGATGCAGAAACGAATTAATCCGATGTTCCAGGGGAATGGTCTCTATGTCTGAAAAGCATCCGGAATGCCCTCTGTACAATCCGCTGAATTGTAAGGAATACTACAATCCCAAGCTGTGCGCTTTCGTCCGCAAGGACAAGACCTGCCTCAAGAAAAAAAAGCCCAAAACCAAACCGGCCGCCTCCAAGTCAAAAAAATAAGCATGCCCGCTTCCGCCTGCGCGAGGCGCACGCCGGCCACTTCAAGCATGGCCAGCAGCGTCCACCAGCCGCGTTGGGTCGATCCCCAGCTTCCCCAGGGCCGCCTCCCAGCGTTTGTCCACGGGTGTATCGAACATAAGGCTGGGGTCAATCTCACACGTCAGCCAGGCATTCTGACGAATTTCTTCTTCCAGTTGCCCCGGCCCCCATCCCGCACAGCCCAATGCAATTAGAAAGGACGCTGGCCCCTTGCCCCAGGCAATGCGCTGGAGCACATCCCGCGTGGTGCTCATGGCCAGATCCGGTGTGACGGCCAGGCTGACGTCCGTATCGATGGGCGGCCCATGAAGGATAAAGAGTTCGCTCACGTGAACCGGCCCTCCGAGGTGGATGGGCACACGGCCCGTGGCTTCCTGATGTTGCATGTTGAGTTCGTCGAAAATGGCGGCGGCTTTCAAGGCGGTATGCACGCGGTTGATCACGATCCCGACGGCCCCGTCGTGGGTGTGTTCGGAAATACACACCACGGTTTGGTGGAAGTTCGGGTCGAGCAGCGCGGGCATGGCCAGCAGCAACTGCCCCTTTAGCGATTCGGGATAATCGGAGACCATGGCGTCCTTTCAACGCCTTTCCTGCGATGGGGCCAATTCCACCAGGTTGCCTCCGGAAGAAGGCTTCGGTTTGGCCTCACCGAAGAGTTCGTACAACTTGAGTTCACCCAGCGTGGCATCGATCGCCGTCATTTTGAATGCGGAGCGGCAGGCCCGGCGTGTGGTTTCACCCAGCAGGATCCCGTTCGGATAGAATTTCGTCAGGTCTTGCAGCCTGAACACGGCATTGACCGCATCGCCGATGACGGTATAGTCCATTTTTTTGTCGAAGCCGATATTGCCCACCACCACTTCACCTGTCAGAATACTGATGCCGATCTTGATCTGGTAGCCCATTTCACGTTTGAATTGACGATTGATGCTTTCGAGCGCCCGGCGCATTTCGAGCGCAGCGTTAAGGGCATTGTCCGCGTCCATGGTGCTGGCCACCGGGGCACCGAAAATCGCCAGAAACCCGTCGCCCAGGTATTTGTCCACGATCCCCTGGTGTTTGAAGACGATATCGCCCATCACAGAGAAAAAGCGATTGAGCAGGGATACGGTCTTCTGAGGGCCGACATCTTTGGATAATGTTGAAAATCCGCGGATATCAAGGTTCAATAGCGTCAGGGTGCGCAGTTCCTCGATCACGGTTTTCTCGGATTCGGAGCCAAAAAGGATCCGGTCCAGCACCGCTTTGGGGACGAATTTCTGGAACATGCGGCGGATGCTGCGTTCGTGCTCGGCCATCGAGACGGTTTCGCGATAGAGGCGCGCATTTTCAATGGCGATGCTCACCGAAGAGGAGATGCTCTGCAAGAGGTCCTCGTCTCCGGCCGTAAAATCGCCGTTGATCTTGTTCAATACCTCAATGACGCCGATGACACGCCCCTTGGATATCATCGGCACGCACAGGGCGGAGCGGGTGCGGAAACCGGTGGACTGGTCCACGCCGGCGAAGAAGTGGGGGGAACGTGTTGTATCGTTGACAATGATCGAACGCCCTTTGGCGGCCACGTATCCGGCGATTCCCTGTCCAAGACGGATGGCATGGCCCATACTGGTCTTTACGCGCGTATTGAAGGCCACCGCAAACTTGAGCTCTTCCCCCCGCAGAAAAAGCAGTGAGCCCGCCTCGACGTTCATGATCACCCGAATCATGTCCATCGTGTATTTGAGCACCTGCTTCATATCGAAAGTGGACGACGCCAGGGCGTTGCCGATCTGCTTGATGCTCCCCAGCTCGCGGTCGCGCTTGTGGACCGCGGCGGAAAGGCTGTTGCGTTCGATGGCGAAGGCAAGGGTGTTGGCCATCCAGTCGATGAGCTGCTTGCGTTCTTCGAAAATTCCGCCGCTGCGGCCGGTGAGGGTCAGAACCCCCTTGACCGTGCCCTCCATGCGCAGGGGGGTCAGAATGCCGCATTGTCTGGATTCGGGGCAGATGATCTTGCGCTCCAGTTGGCTGTCCAACGCTTCGGCGTTGTCAATGATGATCTGGTTGTCCTGGCGAATCACGCGTTCGAAAACCGTGTCGTTCATGGTAAACGAATGCCCTCGGGCGATGGGAGCGGTTTTGGCGGCCATCAGGTCGAAAACCACCAGATTGCCCGGACGGTTCGTATCCATGGTGATGACGGCGGCCAATTCGAAGGGCATGACAGACTGCATTTCGCCCAGAATGGCGTGTAGCAGTTCCGTGTCCTTAAAGCTCGAATTGATGATCCGGAAAATTTTGTCGATGGCCTTGAGTTGCAGATTGTTATTCTCGTTTTCACGCAGCAGGCGAAGGTTTTCGTAAGTAAAGGCCGCATTGCTGAGCAGTGGTGTCAGGGCCTCGACGTCATCATGGGTATAGGTGCGCGCGCCGTCGCGTCGGGAGATGGTGAGCACACCCACGATATCCTTGCTGGTTTTGATCGGCATGCAGACGAAGGATTTGGTTCCGTAATGGGCCAAATTCGCACGACCGAACCGGCTGTCACGTTCCACGTCGGCCACCACCAGCGGCGATTTGTTGATGACGGCATATTTGGCGATGCTGGTTTCAAATTCAATGCGGTCGCCGATTTTGACGTGTTCGCCCAGACCGATGCTGGCTTTGACGGTGAAGAATTTGTCGTCGGCCTTTTCAAGCACCAGGACCGAGCCGATGTCCGACTTGGTCAGCACCAGCGCCCTTTCGAGCGTAACGTAGAGGATCTCCTCAGGATCGAAGGTGACGTAACAGAGTTCGGAAAGCTCTTTGAGGATCGAAATCTCGGAGGCTTTCTTCTCCAGTTGAAATAGCGTTTTACTGAACTGGTTTTCAATGGCGTTGACCGATTGCACGATCGTGCCCAATTCGTTGGAACTGGTTGTCAACTGGTCCACATGAAACCCCGTGATGACCTTATTGGTAACCTCGTTTGCCACGCGGTGAATCTGATCGTAGAGTCTGCGCAGCAGAAAAAAACCCAGGAGGGAAAAAAGCAGAAATCCAAGGAGAAAATAGAGGGTCAGGCGATCGGTCAGGAAGTTGTACTTGTGGGCCAGGTAGCCGAGCCCGGTCAGCGGCGTCAGAAAAAAAATCGCAAACACCAGGATGAGACGGTAATAAAGATTGCGTGCTTCCAATGAAATTATCTTGGGCCAGCCGCGCAGACGCATCGTGTATTACTCCCCGGAACCAAGAACGATCATAACGCTCCCCAACAGGCTTGCCGCTATAAAACCGCCAGCGGGAGAAGCCCCTGACGGCTGTCCGTCGGACCATGCCGGCCCCGCGCACCAACGGCAAGCGCTCGCGTGGCGGAGGCATCTAAACCACCGCGCCGATGATGCCCGCACCGCTATTCTCTCAAGCGCGCGAGCACCTTGGATGCTGCCGCAATCGTGCGATCGATAACCTCTGGCGTGTGGGCCAGGGAAACGAACCCGGCCTCGAACTGCGAGGGTGCCAAATAGATGCCCTCCGCCAGCATCCCCTGATAATAGCAGGCGAATTGCTCCAGGTCGCAGGTCTTGGCATCGTCGAAATTGTTCACCGGACGATCGGTGAAAAACATACCCAGCATGGAGCCGACCCGATTGAATACGGCCGGGATTCCCGTCTGCACGGCGGCCGCGGCCAGGCCCTCGGCCAAGCGTTTGGAACGGCTTTCAAGCGTATCGTAAACACCCGGACGTTTGAGGGCTTTTAGCGCCGCAATCCCCGCCGCCATGGCCAGGGGATTGCCGGAAAGCGTGCCGGCCTGGTAGACCGAACCTTCCGGCGCGACGTGCGCCATGAGATCCCCCCTGCCGCCGTAGGCGCCCACCGGCAGGCCGGCGCCGATAATTTTGCCGAAACAGGTTAGGTCCGGGCGAATGCCATAACGCTCCTGGGCCCCGCCAAAAGCCACCCGGAAACCGCTCATGACTTCGTCGAAAATCAGCACGCATCCGTGACGCTCAGTGTTCGCGCGCAACGCTTCGAGAAACCCCTCCCGGGGGGGCACCATGCCCATGTTGCCGGCCACCGGTTCGACGATGACGCAGGCCACCTCCGCGCCCCTTTGGTTGAGTAAGGTTTCCAGGGCCTCGATATCGTTGTAGGGAAGCGAGAGCGTATGCTGGACAACCGCTTCGGGAATACCCGGGCTGCCGGGGATGTTCAGGGTGGCCACACCGGAACCGGCATCCACCAGGAGCGTATCGGCGTGCCCGTGATAGCAGCCGTCGAATTTGATGATGACGTCGCGCCCGGTGTAACCCCGGGCCAGGCGTATGGCGCTCATGGTGGCCTCGGTGCCGGAGTTGACCATGCGCACCTTTTCAATGGACGGAACGGCGTCGATCACGAGTTCGGCCAGTTCCACTTCCAGGTCGGTGGGCGCCCCGAAGCTGGTGCCGCGTGCCAGAACCTGCTCGACGGCCTGAATGACCTCCGGATGACGATGGCCGAGAATCATCGGCCCCCAGGAGCCGACATAGTCGATATATTCCCGGCCGTCGACATCCCAAATCCGGCAGCCGTCAGCGCGGTCGATAAAAAGGGGGTCGGTGCCGACGGACTTGCACGCCCGCACCGGGCTGTTGACGCCGCCGGGAATAAGTCTCTGGGCGCGTTCGAACAGCGCCGGGGATTGCGGCATGGCCATAAATAAACCTTTCGTCGGTTTGAGTTCGGATCAACAATCGTGATATTGATTTGATCCGATGAGGATCCTGAAACATTAGCAAGTCCGTCCTACCCGGTCAAGGTAGGCCCTGATGCGGCCCAACGCGCCGAAGCCGCCCGGCCGGATGGCTATCGCAGGTCCGGGCATTTCCGGAGATGAAGAAGAAAAGCGATATCAAGCTCGCCCGGTTGCTCCACTACATCCTCGGTCGCCATCCGGATGAGTTCGGTTTGGTGCCGGATAGCGAAGGTTATGTTCCGGTAAAGGAACTCGTCCGGATTCTCCAGGAAGAGCAATGGCCTCACGTGCGGCCGGCGTATCTGGAGAGCCTGCCCCACCGACTGCCTCAGGCCGGTATCGAAATGCGGGCGAAGCACATCCGGGCCAGCCGCCGCGAGCATCTGCCGAAGGTAACCCCGTGTCCGACAGTGCCCAAAGAGCTCTTCACCTGCATTCGACGCCGGGCGTATACGGCCGTTTCCCGCCACGGTCTGACCCCGCAGCACCACCCTGACCACGTGGTGCTTTTCGCTGAACGCGCAATGGCTCTGCGGGTCGGGCGCCGGCGCGATGCGCAGCCGCTGGTGGTGACCGTCCAGACCACCATCGCGCGAGGCGCCGGCGTTCATTTTCAACGCCTGGGCGAAACCGTCTACCTCGTCGCCCGCCTGCCGGCCGAATGCTGCCGGCTGCCGGCGCCACCGCGGCCGGCGCGCACACAGCAGGCCCCCAAGGAGAAACCGGCCTCCCCACCGGCATCCGAAGCCGGTAGTTATACCCTGGATTGGGATCACCTGGCATCAGGCCGCACGGCGCCCCCTCAACGCTCCCCGAAAAAATCCAAACAATGGCGCCGTGAGCGCCAGCGCCTGCGACGAATGAAACGAAATCCCGGCGATACGCCCTAATATCGCCGCGGATCAGCCGCATGAATGGGTCATCGGAAAAAGTTTGACAACCCCGATCAAAGCTGCTACACAGCTTCGTCGGTCTTCACGACGGGGACCTTCAGGGCCGTTAGCTCAACTAGGCAGAGCAACTGACTCTTAATCAGTAGGTTGAAGGTTCGATTCCTTCACGGCCCACCAACAGGGATACTTGGGGCAGTTCCGCGTGACTGCCCTCTTTTTTTTACCGGACCCGACCCAGGGGCCTGGGGCTGCTCGAACGCTTGAATCCGGAGCGAATGCCGCCGGTTTGACAGCCCGCCAACAAACGGCCTAACCTGTCGTGGTCCCCATCGCCGGCTCCCGATCGGGCCGGCCGCATCCTTGCTCCGTTCAATCGGGGCTTTACAGCCAAAAGGAGGCTTTATGCGCAGGTATGAAACCATCGTGATTGTCGATCCTGATATCGGCGAAGAACAGCGCACGCCTGTCTTCGACCGCATCAAGGATCTGGTGCCCCAGAAAGGCGGCCTGGTGGTCGAATTCGACGAGTGGGGCGCTCGTAAAATGGCCTACGAGGTCAAAAAGAAAAAGCGTGGCTACTATCTCCGGGTCGACTATTGCGGCACCGGGGAGCTGGTCGACGAAATGGAGCGCCAGTTCCGCATCGACGACCGGGTCCTGAAATACATGACCATCCTCCTGGCAGACGAAGTGGACATGGAAGCGATTCAGGAGCAAATGTCGCAGGCGAGCGAAGCGGAAGCCGCACCGGCGGCGACCAAGGAAGCCGCCCCGGCCGCCGATACACCGGCGGAAGAGACCGTGGCGGCCGAGGCGGAAGCAGCCGCAAGCGCCGATGACACCGAACCTGCCGACAAGAAGGAGGAGGCGTAACCATGGCTCCAGCACGAGGACGTGGAAGAGGACGAAACACCAAGAAAAGAAGAAGACGCGTATATCATCGCCGCAAGGTCTGCCGGTTTTGTGCCGACAAGAGCCTGACGATTGACTACAAGGAACCCAAAACCCTCCGAAACTTCACGACGGAACGCGGCAAGATCATCCCGCGGCGGATTTCCGGTACGTGTGCCAAACATCAGCGCAAGCTGACCCTGGCCATTAAGAGGGCACGCACGATTGCCTTGCTGCCCTATGTGGGGACCTTGGATCTTTAATCGTTTCGGAGGCTGCAACCATGAAAGTCATACTCAAAGAAACCATCGAATCGCTCGGGATCATCGGTTCCGAAGTCAATGTCGCCGATGGCTATGCCCGCAACTACTTGCTGCCCCAGGGCAAGGCGGTGAAAGCCACCCCTCAGAACCGACGTGTTCTGGAGCAGCAGAAAGCCCAATTCGACCTGCAGATCGCCAAGGAGAAAGCACTGGCCGAAGAGATGGCCAAGCGCCTGGAAGGTGTGGCGTGCACCATCAAGGCCAAGGTGGCCGATGCCGATCGGCTCTACGGTTCGGTAACCGTGCGCGACATCATCAACGCCCTGGCCAAGCAGGAAATCGTGGTGGAAAAAAGGGTCGTCCTGCTCAAGGAACCCATCAAAACGCTGGGCACCTTCAGCGTGCCGATTCGGGTCTATGCGGATGTCGAACCCGAGATCACGGTTCATGTCGAGCCCGAGCAAGACAGTGCCTAAAGCCATTCAAGCGAGGCTTGCGGACGCCGGCTGCCGGTGACATTCACCGCGTCGGCGTCCGGCATCCATCACGCTGGCAACCATCTCTGAGATTCAACGCCGTACCGTTTTGCGTTCCTTTCAACCGATGTTGCACGGGCGGACGCCTTTTGTTCGAACGCGCCCTGCAGCGCAGTCCCTCACCAAGGCGCCCCGGTTGCGATGGGGATGCGCGTCGCATCGATGGCGAGCGGCATAGCGGCCGGGCGGCGACCGTTATCGAAGTCAGCACGGATGAAAGGGTCGGGGCCTCCGGCCCGAACGACACCCAAAAGGTTATCCTATGGCGGAACAACGGACATCCTCCAGGCCGGATCCCGCGCTTCAGCATCTGCCCCCGCAGAACCTCGAAGCCGAAGAATCGTTGATCAGCGCCGTTCTGATCGACAACGCCACCCTGCTTGAGGTCATCGAAGTCCTGGCCCCGGAAGACTTTTATCGCACGGCCCATCAGCGTATTTTTACGGCCATGACCGCCTTGTTCGCCCAGAGCGAACCCGTCGACCTGATCACCCTGACCAACAAGCTCAAGGAAAGCGGGCAACTCGAGGAAATCGGCGGCGCCACCTATTTGGCCCGCCTGCTGGACACCGCCCCGGTGGCTGCGAACGCCGTTCACTACGCGCGGATCGTTCACGACAAGGCCTGCCTGCGGCGATTGATCGGCAAGTCCAACCAGATCGTTCAGAAGTGTTTCGAAGATCGTGGCGACATCGATGAACTGCTCGACTATGCGGAGCAGTCCGTGTTCGAGATCGCGGAAAACAAGGTCCGCAAGTCTTTCCATCCCTTGAATGAACTGATCGAGACCAATATCGACCAGCTTGAGGAGCGCCAAGGCAACCGCACCCTGATTACCGGTGTGGCCACCGGGTTCAGCCAGTTGGACAACCTGACCTCCGGCCTCCAATCGTCGGATCTCATCATTCTGGCCGCTCGCCCCAGCATGGGCAAAACCGCCTTGGCCCTGAACATCGCCCGCAACGCGGCCGTGGATCACCATACCCCGGTGGCCATCTTTTCGCTGGAAATGTCCAAGGAGCAGCTTTCGATGCGAATGCTCTGCGCCGAAGCGCGGGTGGATTCCCACCGGCTGCGCGGTGGTTTTCTGAGCAACGACGATTGGACCAACCTGACCCATGCCGCCAGCGTCTTGTCGGACGCCCCCATCTTCATCGACGACAGTCCGGACATATCGGCCCTGAATATCCGTGCCAAAGCACGCCGCCTCAAAAGTGATCAACAACTGGGGCTGGTCATCATCGACTATTTGCAATTGATGAAAGGGCACGCGCATTCAGAACGCCGCGACCTGGAGATTTCCGAAATTTCCCGATCGCTCAAAAGCCTGGCCAAAGAGCTCAACCTACCGGTGCTGGCCCTATCACAGCTCAACCGCAAACTTGAGGAGCGTACCGACAAGCGGCCCAAACTGTCCGACTTGCGCGAGAGCGGGGCCCTGGAGCAGGACGCCGACGTGGTCACCTTCATCTACCGGGACGAAGTCTACAACAAGGAAGAAAACAATCCCAACCGCGGCAAAGCCGAAATCCTTGTGGCCAAACATCGCAACGGCCCCACCGGCGACGTTCCGCTGGCCTTTATCCACGCCTACACGCGTTTTGAAAACCTTGCCAAAGACGACTTCGTGCCTGACCTTCCTTAAAAAACTACCAGCCACGCGCCTAAATGGCGTTCATGCTGCCGACAATCAAGGCGACAACGCTTTCCGGCGCAGACCGCGCCCTTGAGTCCGGACCGGCCGATGAGAAAAATATACGGACATACCACAGGATTGAAGACCAGCCAGCTGAGACGGCTGGACAGACTCTACCGCCGCCGGATAAGGCCGGAAACGATCATATCGCCCGAACTGGCCCGCGAGGTGTGTCAGCTCTCACACGACATCCGGCGTCAGATCGGGCTGATGGTCGACCGGCGGGGCAAAATCCACTACGTGATCGCCGGTGATCACCACAAAATCCTCATACCCAACACGCGCAACCTGCGCGCCGTCCCCGGGCGGCTCATGGGGCTGCGATGCATTCATACCCATCTGAAATCGGAAAACCTGAGCGAGGACGATCTCACCGACCTGGTCCTGCTGCGCTTGGATATGATGGCGGCGATCACCATCAAACCCAGCGGCGCTCCCGACCAGCTCTGGGCGGCCCACCTGCTGCCCCGCGACACCAGCGAGACCCCCTACCAGAAGCTGCCTCCGGAAAACCCCTACGACCCGGGCTTTCCCTGCCTGGAGACCATTCAGGCGCTTGAAGACGAAATGGCCCAGCAGCAGGCGCGACACGCATCACGCGCCGGTCGCGAACGCACGCTGCTGGTGAGCGTCACCACCGCACCCCGGCGACGCGCCCGCGCCTCGCTAAAAGAGCTTGTCCAACTGGCCGAATCGGCCGGCCTCGAAGTCGTCGACACCATCCTGCAGCAGCGCGAGCGGGTCGACCCGCGACTGGTCCTCGGCGCCGGTAAGCTCAAGGACATGGCCATTACGGCCATGCAAAAGAATATCGCGCTGCTGGTCTTCGACCAGGAGCTCAACCCGTCCCAGATTCGCTCGCTGACCGACCGGATCGAATTGAAGGTGATTGATCGCAACCAGTTGATTCTTGATATCTTTGCCCAGCGGGCCCGCACCCGGGAGGGCAAATTGCAGGTTGAACTGGCGCAGCTCAACTACCTTCTGCCGCGGCTGGTGGCCAAGAACACGGCCATGTCCCGGCTCACCGGCGGCATCGGCGGTCGCGGGCCCGGTGAGACCAAGCTCGAAATCAACCGCCGCCGCGTGCGCGAGCGCATCGGCCGCCTCGAGAACGCTTTGCGGCATGTTCAGAAACAGCGCAAGCAGCAGCGGGCGCGACGCAGCAAACGCCGGCTGCCGGTCATATCGATCATCGGCTACACCAATGCCGGCAAGTCCACCCTGCTCAATGCGCTTACCCGCAGCGACGTGCATGTCGAGAACCGGCTGTTTGCCACGCTCGACCCATCCAGCCGGCGCCTCAAGTTTCCCCAGGACCTCGAAGTGATCATCACGGATACGGTCGGCTTCATCCGCGATCTGCCCAAGGAATTGATGGCCGCCTTTCGCGCGACCCTGGAAGAGCTGGAAAATGCCGATCTGCTCCTGCACGTGATCGACGTCAGCAACCCCCAACGCGATGCCCAAGTTCGGGCGGTGGAGCGCATCCTCGACGAACTCGGGCTGGACGATATCATGGCCATCCGCGTGCTCAACAAACAGGATCGTATCGACGCCGCAACCAGCGCACGCCTGGCGCGCACCCTCGATGGCGTTCCCGTGTCGGCCACCCACCGTCCCTCGCTACGCCCGTTGATCGAACGCATGACCGCGGAGCTGTCGTTGGCCCAGCGGCCAGCCCCCGTAAGCCCAGCAACCACCGCCGATTGCGATTGACTTTTCGACACCATCCCATATAATGGCATTTTCTTATGGATTTAGTATACTTAAAGGATGTTGCCGTGGCTGCGGCGTTTCAGGCGGGCACGCTCATCCGCACCAAACTGGGCCGTGTCGACCGGATCGAACGCAAGGGCGCCATCGACCTGGTTACCGAGGTCGATCGTGAGGCCGAAGCGCTGATTGTCGCCACGATCAGGCGCTGCTTCAACGACCATGCGATACTGGCCGAAGAACGCGGACAAGAACAAGGCCGCCAGGACCGCCTCTGGATCGTGGATCCCCTGGACGGCACCACCAATTTCGCGCACGGTGTCAAATCCTGCTGCGTCTCGATCGCCTTCGCTGTCGACGGGGAAACGCTGTTGGGTGTCGTTCTGGATCCGTTCGCAAACGAGTTGTTCGTCGCCCGCAAAGGCGGTGGCGCCTGGCGGAACGGCCGAACGGCGAGCGTTTCACACATCGGCGCCATGCCCGACAGCCTGTTGGCCACCGGATTTCCTTACAACATCCGGGATCGAGAAGTGATGGCCGCCACCATGTCACGGCTGCGCCGGTGTCTGGCCGCCTCCCAGGGGATTCGACGCAAGGGGTCGGCGGCTTTGGATCTCTGCCATGTCGCCGCCGGCCGTTTCGAGGCTTTCTGGGAGCAGAACCTCAAACCCTGGGATACGGCGGCCGGCGTGCTTATGGTCACCGAGGCCGGTGGCCGGGTAACGGATTTCGACGGCCGTGACTATGACCGCAACGGGAACGCCATTGTCGCCTCCAATGGCAAGATTCACGTCCCCATGTTAAATTTGCTTCAACTGAAGGAAACCGAATGACTCATTCTACGACCGCCCCTCAGGACCTTGACCGATTCCTGGGATGTTTCGGCAGCTTCAACGCCGAAAACAACATCTGTAGGCAACATTGCGCCCTGAGTTTGAGGTGTGCGATTGAAAAAGATGAACATATGCGGATGGAATTGCTGGAAGATCTGATCAGTTCGGATGGCGTGATTCTGAAAATGCAGTAATTGCCCAACCCGGCCGATCGAGGCAAGCACGGCTGACCGGCCGCCGGATGTACCCCCTACCGTATCAGCCGCGATCATGGCTTGATACCGTTGAAACCTGTCTAGAAGTCGCCCTTTTCCAGCTTCGCGGCAATGTAGTCGACCTGCTTGCGCAGGGCCGCGCTGTCGCGTAGCCCCTTTTCGATGGCATTGATCGAATGCAGCGCTGTGGCGTGGTAGCGGTTGAAGCTCTTGCCGATGGTTTGCAGGGGGGCATCCGTATAGCGCCGCGACAGAAAGATCGCCACCTGGCGTGGGCGGACAATGGACTGTTTGCGCGACCGCGACACCAGATCCTTCGGCGAGACACCATAGTGCCGACAGACCATTTTCTTAATGACATTAATGGTGATCGTCTTTTGCTGACGGACAATGTTGCGGACGACACTTTCGGCCAGCTTCAGATCGATGGTGCTCCCCAGCAATGAGGATTTGGCGGCAACTTGCATCAGACCGCTTTCCAGCTGGCGGATGTCATCCGATAGCTCACTGGCGAGGTAATGGATCACATCCTTTGAAATCTCGAGCGTTTTACCCCCGGCCTTTTTCTGGAGAATCCGGACGCGGGTGCCGAAATTGGGTGGATCGATGTTCGAAATCAGCCCGTAAGCGAACCGGCTCCGCAGTTTATCGGTCAGCCGGGGGATGTCCGAAGGACAGTAACAACTCGAAAATATAATCTTCTTACCGGATTCAAACAGGGTATCCAAGGTGGTCGCGAGTTCTTGCTGCGTACGATTCTTGCCCCCCAGATGGTGCACGTCCTCCAATAGAAGCACATCGCACTGCGCACGGTACTTCCCCTTGAAATGCTCCAGTTTGTCATTGCGAAAGGCCGAGACCATTTCATTGCTGAAATCCTCGGCCGTGGTGTAGTAGACGCGCTCCTGCGGAAAGGCGTCCAGAATGTGATGCCCGATGGCCTGGGTCAGATGGCTTTTGCCCAGACCGGTATTGGCGAGCAAGTACAGGCAGTTTTGCGGGCTTTGCCGATTCGAGGCCAGCGACAGTGAAGCCGAGTAGGCAAAGTCGTTGTTGCGGCCCACCACAAACTGGTCAAAGGTAAAATCCCGACGCAAGAAGCGACCGGTGGGGGTGTGCCGGTTGATGGCGGGGAGCGCCAGCTGGGGGTCGATCGCCAGCACCTTGTCCTTTTGCGGGGATGCGGTCTCTTGTTCGTCGACGATACGAAAACAGCATGTCTGGCCGGTCAATTGCTCGAATTCGGTACGGATTAAACGGCTGTAATGGTCCTGAATGCGGCGCAGTGAAAAGGCGTTGGGGCATTCGATGCAAAAGGCACCGCTGTCATCCCTGCAGGCCCTCAGGGGCTCGATCCACATGCGATAACTGTGCAGGGGAATGCTTTTCTTTAGGGCGGATTTAATGCGTTGCCAGTGATTCTCCATAGGTTCTTTTCTGTCACCCTCCGGACCGATCGCCTCGGCACAACGGCCGCAGAGGGCCTAAACTAACGAAAACTTAGCAAAAATAATGAGTAAAAATGACAATATAGGAGATTGAGCTACGATTACGACTAAGCTTGTTTGATAAAACAGGGCCCCTTTTATGGGAAGGCCAGCGTGAAGTCAAACCGGATCCTGTGGATTTGCCGTCCATTGGCCCGGTAGTTATGAACAATTTATATCTAATTGAATTATTTATAATATTTAATATATGCCGACACAACTATCCTTAAATACAACCATTTTTTCAACATAATTTTTTGTAGGAATTTTAAGGATATCCAAGCATCCGCGCCAGTTATCGACAAAACTGATATCTTTTATTTTCGTCGATTATCGACTATTTTCTTTAATATTAACCCTAAACAAATTGAATTCTAATGAATTATTAGCATTCATTTCATTCAGGCGGCGTCTCGCCTGGTTTCAATTGATCTCATCGCTGCGGACCTCTATAATATCGCCCGCACCAATTGACGACCGGCCGCCGAGATCGGCCATGGATTTCAATGCGCTCAAACTGGATTAAAATTCGCGGCGCCCGGCAACACAACCTCAAGGGCATCGATCTGGATTTGCCCCGCAACCAGTTGGTCGTGATCACGGGTCTTTCCGGCTCGGGCAAGTCGACCCTGGCCTTCGATACCCTTTATGCCGAGGGGCAGCGCCGCTATGTCGAATCGCTTTCGGCTTACGCCCGCCAGTTTCTGGAACGACTTCCCAAACCTCGGGTGGAGTGGATCGAGGGACTGTCCCCGGCCATTGCCATCGAGCAGAAAAACGCCGCCCGCAACCCGCGCTCAACCGTCGGAACGCTGACGGAAATTGCCGATTACCTGCGACTTCTCTATGCCCGTGTGGGCGTGGCCTATTGTCCGCAGTGCGACGAACCGATCCAGTCCCAGAGTCTCGATCAGTTTATCGCCGCTTTGATGGACTTGACGGAAGGCACGCGCCTGATGGTGTTTGCCCCGCTGAGGCACGATAAGCCCGGACGGGCGCAGCTGCTGAAGCGCCTGCGTCGTGATGGGTTTGCCCGCGTGCGCATCGATTATGATGAAATTGTTGATCTCGAGGACCACGAGCAGCTGAAAAAACGCCCTTTTGAGCACCTTGAGGTCCTGGTCGACCGCCTGATCGTGCGGCCCAAGATACGCAACCGTCTGGCGGACTCCCTCGAGCTGGCCGTGGCCCTGACAGGCGGCGAAGCCCTCGTCGAAACCATTGATGGCGAGCGCAGGCCCTTCAGCGAAAATCCGGTTTGCCCTTCGTGCGGTCTCGGTCAGCCGGAGCTGACACCCGCCGGCTTCTCTTTTAATTCCCCCCATGGCGCCTGTCCGGATTGCGATGGGCTCGGGCGTCGTGAGGCCTTCGCCCCTGAGCTCATCGTGCCCAACCCGGGATTGTCCCTGCGGGAAGGGGCCGTCAAACCCTGGGCTCACCGCCACTCGGTTCACTTCATGGAATTTCTTGAAGCCCTGACCGCCCACTACCGAACGGACGTCCATCAGCCTTACCATACGCTACCGCCCGCATTTAAAGACGTCCTGATGCACGGCAGCGGTGACGAGCGCATCGCCTTCTTTTTTTTCGACAACGATCGCCGCCAGAGCGACGCCCGCGCTTTCGAGGGACTGGTTCCCCTTTTGCAGCGCCGCTGGGATGAAGCCAGCGATGGCCGGACCCGCGATGAACTCAGAGTGTATATGCGTTCCGAACCCTGCACGGGTTGCAGCGGGAGCCGTCTGAACACGCCGGCCCGTCACGTTCGCGTCGGCGCGCTCAGCCTGCCGGAGTTCTGCGCGCTGAGCGCCGTCGAGGCGCTCCAGTACGCCCGCACGCTTGAACTCGAAGGTCATCAGGGCGAGATTGCCGCCAAAATACTGACCGAGGTCATCAACCGGCTGACCTACATCGTGGACGTGGGGCTTCCCTACATCAGCCTGGAGCGATCGGCTGCCAGCCTCTCGGGCGGCGAAAGCCAGCGTATCCGTCTGGCCACCCAGATCGGCTCGAAGCTTACCGGTGTGCTCTATGTTCTGGATGAACCCAGCATCGGGCTGCATCCCCGCGACAACCAGCGCCTGCTGCGCGCGCTGATGCAAATCCGCGATCTGGGCAACACGGTCCTCGTGGTGGAACACGACGCGGAAACGATCCGCACCGCCGATTATGTGGTGGACATGGGGCCTGGGGCCGGCGCGAACGGCGGGGAAGTGGTATTTGCCGGCCCGCCGAAGGCACTTCTCGATGCCAAGGACAGTCTGACCGGCGACTATCTCAGCGGCCGCCGGTACATCCCGCGACCACCTGGCCACCGCCCGGCATCCGCGCGGGTCATTACCCTCGAGGGTGCCCGGCAGAACAATCTCGATAACCTCACGGTCTCCTTTCCCCTGGGGCAGTTTATATGCATCACCGGTGTATCCGGATCCGGCAAATCCTCCCTGGTGCTGGAGACCCTGTATCCGGCCATTGCACAGCAGCTCTACCGCGCCGGTATCCCGGCCGGTCGCTATGATGCCGTCAGGGGGATGGAACATATCGACCGCGTGCTCTACATCGATCAAGCCCCTATTGGCCGCACCCCGCGCTCCAACCCCGCAACCTATACCGGTCTTTTTGCCCTGATCCGGGAACTCTTCGCGCGCACCCCGGAAGCCCGCGCGCGAGGGTACAAACCGGGCCGTTTCAGCTTCAACGTCAAGGGCGGGCGATGCGAAACCTGCCGCGGCGACGGCATCATCAAAATCGAGATGCATTTTCTTCCGGATATGTATGTCACTTGCGACGTCTGCCAGGGCCGGCGCTACAACCGCGAAACGCTCGAAATCCGATACCGCGGC
Organism: Desulfobacterales bacterium; assembly: GCA_030066455.1. The sequence continues at coordinate 6,232 of JASJBQ010000056.1, read as the reverse complement.
CGTAACATCAAGGCGGTCCTCGACATGACCGCCAACCAGGCCAACGCCTTCTTCGCACGACTGCCCAAACTGCGCGCCAAACTGGAGACCCTGATCGACGTGGGCTTGGGCTACGTGGGACTGGGCCAGGCGGCCACGACCCTCTCAGGCGGCGAGTCCCAGAGGGTCAAGCTGGCGCGGGAATTGGGGCGTAAATCTTCCGCACGGACCGTCTATATCCTGGACGAACCGACGACAGGACTGCATTTCGAAGACATCAACCGGTTGCTCGAGGTCCTGCATCGCCTGGTGGACAACGGCCACACGGTCATCGTCATCGAGCATAATCTGGATGTGATCAAGACCGCCGATCATATTATCGACCTCGGTCCTGGGGGCGGCGCGGGTGGAGGAAAGATCGTCGCCCGGGGCACGCCCGAAGAAGTGGCCGGCACCGCCGGATCGCACACGGGGCGTTTCCTCAAGGTCGTCTTGGAACAAATATCCGGTGAACCGCCGGCGGCGTAACGCGATGAATCGATGGCGCCAAAAGAAACGGGCCCGGTCGGGATATCGACCGGGCCCGTTGCTTTGCGACAAGACGGAATAATCTACTTGAGGAGTCCCTCGACAATTCCGGCCATCGGGGTGGCATAGATCAGAATCAGCGAAATAACGAGCGCGTAGATACACAGTGATTCGATCATGGCCAGGCCGATCAGCATGGTAACGGTCACTTTACCGGAGGACTCCGGATTGCGGGCAACACCCTCGACGGCCGACTTGAGGCCAATACCCTGCCCGATGCCGCAACCGAAAGCGGCGATTGCAATACCAAAACCAGCGGCCGTGACACAAGCGACAAAAAACTTCAGAGCTTCAGCTTCCATACCTACGATTCCTCCTTGATTGAAATGATGGTTTAGGCTTCTTCCATTGCCCCATGACAGGCACTATCAAATCGTTGGCGCCCCTTGGTCCCGGACCAACGGGCGATGATATTCTAATGGGCGTGTTCCATCGAGCCCTGGAAATACATGACCGACAGCAGAAAGAACACGAAGGCCTGCACCAAGGCCACGAAGACCCCCAGCACCATGATCGGCAGGGGCGCAAAAAACGCGCCGGCCAGCAGGAACAGAATCGTCAGCACCAGTTCGTGCCCCATCATGTTGCCGAACAGACGGAAGGTCAGCGAGAGCACCCGTGCCAGGTGTCCGATGATCTCGATCGGCAACATGATCGGAATCATCCACCAGACCGGTCCGAGAAAATGCTTATAGTAGTGCACGCCGTGGTATTTGATCCCGATGAAATGCGTGAAGAAGAACACCACCAGGGCGCACCCCAGGGTCGTGTTGATGTTCGCCGTGGGCGGAAAGAAGGTGGGCACCATCCCGGCCAGGTTGCTGATGAAGATGAAAATAAAAATCGTGGCCACCAGGGGGAAGAACCAGCGGGCCTCGTCACCGGCGATGTCGACCATGAACTCCTCAATGCCGGAGATGACCACCTCGAAGAAATTCTGGGCTTTTCCGGGGATCATGCTGACGCCCTTGGCGCCCAGGGCACCGCAGACCACAAGGAAGAGCATGACCAGCCAGGCATAGAGCACGTGGGGATTGGCGTGAGCAAAATGAGCCGGCCCGGGCCCGAGCAGTTCACAAAATTTAACCAGAAACATCCACGGGTGTTCCATCCTTAAACCGCCTCCTTGAAAATGAGTTTTGAGAATTCCAGGGCCGTAGCGGTGAAGATGCTGGCGACCACGACCGAAAGTCCGATGAACAGGCCAAGCGGATCAACGCCGTGTCCGGCAATCAGTAGAAAAATGATGACGCCGCTGGCGATGAAACGCAGATAATATTTGGCGATGATGCTGTGGTGCGAGGCGAGATGGGGCGGGCGCAGGGATTTTTTCAGGGTGCGCGCGAGCAGATGAAAGTTGATGGTGACGATCAAACCGCCGGCGGCGATGCCCAGAGCGAAGCTGACATGCGCCCACACCAGGCCGGCGGTGGTGGTGACGAAAAGCAGTATCCAGTTGGATTGCGTGACGAAACGGAGTATTCGCGCCTGTGCGTTCAAATCTGCCTTTTCAATCTCTCGTCGTATGGTGTGGATGTCTCAGAGTCGCCGACTTTTTTTGATGGCAAGCCCGATGTTGCGAAAGGCGGCGGCAATCCCCATACCCAGTCCCACCAGGGTGATCCAGGGGGTCGTGTCGAAACGCCGATCGAGATAGATGCCTGCAAACAGCCCGATGAATATCGACAGGGCGATCTGAAACCCCAGGCTGCTGTAATAGGCAAAGTCTCTCCAGGCCCGTCGGGTCTCTCTTTTCATGTGCAGGGATATCTCAAAAAACACCCCGTCCCGTGGAACGGTCGGATCAAGTCAAGAGCATCTAACATGGGCCTCTGGCGAAGTCAACGATAATTGGCGCGGCTGCTACCATTGCAGCTGTGCGGCATCGAACACCGGCCCGTCTTTGCAGACATGCAGATAACCCTCCTGCGAGCGCCCGGCGACGGCGCATCCCAGACAGGCGCCCAACCCGCAGGCCATGGCCGACTCGATCGACACCTGGCAGGGTATTTCAAGACGCGCGGCGATACCGGCCACGCAGCTCAGCATGTCCATGGGGCCGCAGGCATAGATCACGTCCGGTGGCCGTTTCAGAGCCGCCGCTTCCAGTGGGTGGGTCAGAAAGCACTGGGCGCCGTCGCTGCCATCGTCCGTGGTGCGATGCACCTGCACACCCAAGCGGTCAAAATCCTCCAAACACAAAAGGTCCGCCCGGCTGCGCCCGCCCAGGAAGATTTCGCAGGCGGCTGGATCATCGATCGGTGCCAGATGCTCGACCAGAAACAGCATGGGTGCCACGCCGATGCCCCCGGCGGCGATGAATATGCGCCGGTATCCATTCCGGACGCGGAATCCCTGCCCCAAGGGGCCCAGGAAATCCACCCGGGCCCCCGGCGCCAGATGCGAGAGGGCCTCCGTGCCACGCCCCACGATCTTATAGAGGATGGCGATGTCGGTCCGCCCCTCGCCGCCGGCGGCCAGGCGGTGGATTGAGAACGGCCGCCGCAGCAATTGACCGCCGGGGGTGCCCAGCATGACGAACTGCCCGGGCCGGGCGGTGTGCAGATCGACTGGGCACGACAGGGTCATGCGGCGATACCCGGCGCCCATCGATTCGTGCGTGACAACCGTGGCCATGGTCTGTTGAATCATGGTTGTGTCTCCTTACCGGCCCTGCCGCATCGATACCGCCCGGGTGCGCAAACCCGGGGCTCGCGAAGCCATGACGGCGCGGCCGGGCCTTGTCTTTCAGCCAGATGGCATGCCGATCGCCGCCGCGCAGCGCCCGGTCCTGTCGCCGGACCGGTAGGAATAAAAGCGCTCCGGGTGACACTGCGTGCAGATTTGGGCCAAAACGATCCGCTCCGTGCGAAGCCCGGCGGCCGTCAACTGGTCGCGGCTCAGCTTCCAGAAGTCGAAATGGTGTTGCGAAACCCGGTATGGCCAGATCGGCTGTGGGATTTCGCGGCGGTAGTTCCTGAATTCGGCACAGCAGGGCCCCAGCGAGGGGCCGATGCCGGCCAGGATGTCGGACGGGCGGCATCCGAACGACCGGTGCATGACCGCCACCGTGGCCCCGATCACGTTGGCGATGCTGCCGCGCCAGCCGGAATGCACATTGGCCACCACCCGGCGCCGGGGGTCGAACAGCATTACGGCCTGGCAGTCGGCCACAAGAACCGTCAGCAGAAGCCCGGGGCGGTCGGTCACCATGGCATCCGCCGTCGCGACCACGGGGAAATCTCCGTCTTCGACGGGCGCGCGGATGGCGGCGACATCGGTGCCGTGAACCTGGCGACTGAAAATGAGGCGCCCCGGCGATAGTGCGTGCTGCAACCGCCGACGGTTTTCAGCCACCGCCTCGGGCGCATCGTCTCCGGTACGTGCAAGATTCAGGCTCTGGTGCGGCGGCTGGCTCACCCCTCCCTCCCGTGTGGTGAGGGCGTGGACCAAACCCTCCTGCGCCGCCAGGTGGGCAAAGACCAGCAGCGGCAGATCACCGCGCTGCAGTGAAATCAGCCCCGCGGCCCGACGCGGCGCGCCGGACGCCGCCCTGCCGCCTGCCGCACGCGGACCGTCATCGGCCCCGGAAGATCGTGTCTTCATGCGATCGCCCCCTCCTGGGCGCCATAACGATCGAGGATACGGCGAATGAGGATCGTGGTCGAGCGCTCCGGGAGCAAATCGATGCGCAGCACACGCCCGCCGCGGGTCTTGACGCCGTCGGCCCCGACGATGTCCGCCTCGGCCCAATCGGCGCCTTTGACCAAAACATCCGGCGCCACGGCGGTAATCAGGTCCAGTGGATCGGGTGCATCGAAAAAGGTCACCACGTCCACGCAGTCCAGCGCCGCCAGGACGCTCGCGCGGTCGGCCTCTGGGTTGAGCGGCCGCCCGGCATCCTTGATGGTCCGCACGGAGGCATCGCTGTTGAGGCCCACGAACAGGGCATCGCCGGCCGCCCGTGCCGCTTGAAGATAGTGGACATGCCCCGCATGCAGAATGTCGAAGCAGCCATTGGTAAAAACCACGGTTTTCCCCTGCCGGCGGCAGTCCGCGGCCCGATCGACGGCCTCGGTGCGCGTCAGCAGCTTGGTCCTGCACGGGGATACGCTCATGCGATACGCTCCAATGATCGCCTATCCGGCGTTCGTCGATGATACGGCCCGGCTACCGCGGTGTGCGCGCCAGCGTCAGAACATCCACCGACGCGGCTCCGGCGGAGCGCAGCACACGTGCGGCCTCCTCGACCGTGGCGCCCGTGGTGAACACATCATCCACCAAGAGCAGGCGCCTGTTTTGAATTTCCTCGTGGGCGACCACCTTGAAGGCACCGCGGATATTACGCCGGCGCTCGGGTCGCCGCAGTCCCGTCTGGGGCGCCGTCGCCCGGGTGCGCTGCAGGATGTGTCCCCCGTGTGGGGGCGCCGGCTGACCCGCTGCTGCTGCGGTTTTTAGCCAGGATCGCAACAGCAGGTCGGCCTGATTGAACCCGCGACGGCGCAGACGCCGCGGATGCAGCGGAATCGGAATCGCCCAATCCGCAGGGCACTCACCCCAATAGCACCGATAGGCCTGCCCGAGCATGCGTCCCAGCGGCGGGACCAAGGCCAACTGCCCTTGATATTTGAGCCGGTGCACGAGGTCCATCAGCCCTCCGGCGTATTCGCCGACGGCCCGGGCCATGCCGTAGGGCCCCGGCCGTAGCAGGCAGTCGCTGCAGCGGTGGTCGTCGCCGCGACGGCTTGGAAACATCAGCCCGCAGCGTGAGCACATGGGTGGCCCTACCGCGCGGCAGTCCTCCAGGCAAGCCGGACACAAATGGCAGCGGATGGGATCGAACACGTCGTCGCCATCCACGGCCTCGTCAACGCCGATGCACGGCGGGTCCCAGAATGACCCGCAGCACGCACAGCGGTCTGGAAAAACAACCGCGGCCAGCGCCTTCCAAAAACGACGCCAACCACCGACGGCGGCAGGTGGATGTTCAGCGCGCACGCCGCTGACCTTCGCCCCCTGTCAGGCGCGGCGGCCGTGGGTCGCTGCGGGTTTGATCATGCGCGTTTGGGTTCATCGGCGTCCTCGTCGCTAATTGCGGCCATTGTTATTCTAAGCATCGTTTGCGCCCGATGCGTGCAGACGCTGCCGGTAGATTTCATAGATGGCAAGCGCCGCGGCCACCGAGGCATTGAGCGAGTCGAAGGCTCGGGCCTGGGGGATCGCCACGCGCAAATCGCAATGGGATTTGACCAGGCGGCGCAATCCGCGGCTTTCGCCGCCGATCACCAGGGCCAACGGACCGTCAAGCGGGGTCGCGAACACCTGACGGTCCGCCCGGGCATCGAGACCCGCCACCCAGAGGCCCTCTTTCTTGAGTTGACGGATCAGATGGACCAGATTGGTCACCCGGACCACGGGAAGATGCTCCAGCGCGCCGGCCGAGGCTTTGGAAACCGAGGGCAGCGGCGGCACCGCCCGGTCGCGGGGAATCACCACGCCGTCGGCCCCGGCACAGTAGGCCGTGCGCACGATCGCACCCAGGTTATGCGGGTCCTGGAGATTGTCGAGCAAAATCCAGAACGGCGGCCGGGATGCCGTTGCCACCGCATCCAGAAGGCGGGCTTGCGACCAGACCGGCAGCGGGGCCACGCGGGCACAAAGCCCC
>JASJBQ010000057.1 GCA_030066455.1 Desulfobacterales bacterium | reverse complement strand
CGCCGATGGCTTTACGGCGGCGGAGCACTACCTGAACAACGGCGCCGACCGCCAGGCGCTGGTTCAGAAGGCCTTGGATCGCATCAACGCGCTTCTCCCCGACGCGGATGCTTCGGCTGCACCCGCTGCGGACAGCGCGGCAACTGCAGCGACACCACCGGAAGTTAAGGTCGAGAGCATTGATGACCTGGCGGCTCTGCTGATCCAGGCGGAAGCCGGCAATCGCGACGAACTGAAGGCCATCGCCGACGCGCTGGAGCAGCTGAGCGCGGATACAACCTACGGCGAAAATGCCCGTGCCTACCTTGTCGAGGCCGCACAGGCCGCAAGAAGCTCGCTGGCCTCGGTCGAAGGGGCGGAAGAAGGTTCTCTGGAAAAGATCGGCCAATTGATCGAGCAGGCCATGCAGGCGGTCCACGAGATGGAAAAGCAGCCCGCCGTGACCTCAGCGGCCGCGCCGGAAGATGAAACCGTCGCAGGCGCTTCACCCCGCGACAGCGTTCACAATGAGGCTGAATATACGGCGGCCCAAGACGCCGCTAATACCGAAGCACCATCGCCGGTTGACACCCAATCCGCCGACGAGGTTGCAGCAATTGATGATGACCGCGATCACATGCCCGAGGACCCCGATTTCGAACTGATCGGCGCGTTCATCGAAGAAGGCAACGATCTGATCTACAAGGCCGAAGAAGCCCTTTTGAAACTTGAAACCGATCCGGAGGACATGGATGCCGTCGGCATGGTGTTCCGGGCCTTTCACACGATCAAAGGCACATCGGCGTTTCTGGAACTGGCGATCATCGCCGATATGGGACATCATGCGGAATCGCTGCTCAGCCGCGTCCGCGATCGTGAAATCCGTTACAGCGGCGGATATGCCGATCTGTCCCTGCGCGCCCTGGATATGCTCAAGGAGTTGATCGGCCGCGTTCAGGACGCTTTAGGCGGCGGCCCGTTACTCAAGCCCGAGGGCTACAACGAGTTGATGAAGATTTTGTCCGATCCGGAGGCGGCCGGCATTTCCGAGGCCCAGCAGGACAGTCCCCCGCCGCGGATCGGTGATTTGCTCGTGGCCCAGGGCAAGGTGACACGCGAAGACGTCGAGCAGGCAGTCGCATCGCCGCGCGTGGGCGACATCATGGTGGCCCAGGGAACGGCGACGCGCGAGAGCGTCGAATCCGCCCAGAAAGCACCTTCGGACGCCCCCCTCGGCGTCAAGATGGTCATGGAACAGAACGCTTCGGTCAAGGATGTGGGGCAGGCCCTGCGAACCCAGAAGCGTATGAAAAACGCGCAGGCGGTTGTGGACACATCCGTGCGCGTCAGCACCAGCCGGCTGGACCGCTTGATCGACATGGTCGGTGAACTGGTCATCGCCCATTCGATGGTGGCCCAGGACGAGGTGGTCACCGAGGGTCAGAACCACGACCTGATCAAGAAGATCGGCCACACCAGCAAAATCGTCAGAGAACTGCAGGACATGAGCATGTCCCTGCGGATGGTCCCCCTGAAGGGAACCTTCAACAAAATGACGCGTCTCGTGCGCGACGTGGCCCGCAAACTCGGCAAGCAGGTCAATCTGGTGACCGAAGGGGAAGAAACCGAAATCGACCGCAATCTGGTGGATATCATCAATGATCCACTGGTGCACATGATCCGCAACGCCGTCGACCACGGGATCGAAATGCCCGGCGACCGTTTGGAGGCCGGCAAGCCCGAAGCGGGAGAGGTCAAGCTGTCCGCCTACCACTCGGCCGGCAACGTGGTGGTCGAGATTCAGGACAACGGCAAAGGGCTCGACAAGGATGTCATTCTGAAAAAGGCGCTCGACAACGGGTTGGTCAGCGAAGGCGCTCACCTCAGCGACCGCGAGATCTTCAATCTGATCTTCGAACCCGGCTTTTCCACCGCCGCCGAAGTCACCGACGTGTCCGGCCGCGGGGTGGGCATGGACGTCGTGAAGAAGAACATCGAATCCCTGCGCGGCCAAGTGGAGATCAACTCGGTCAAAGGCGTGGGCAGCACCTTTAAAATGAGCCTCCCGCTCACGCTGGCGATCATCGACGGGATGGTGGTGCAGGTCGGACAGGAGACCTACGTCATTCCGACGGTTTCGATCGTCAAATCCATTAAACCCGAAGACGGCGCGATATCGACCGTCTACGGCAAGGGCGAGATGATTTCGGTCCAGGGCAAGCTGATTCCGCTCGTCAGCCTGGCCGCGCTCTACGATCTCGAGGTGGATGATCACCTGGAATCCAATCGCTTGGTGGTGATCGTGGAAGACGAACACCATCGGGCCGGCCTGGTGATTCACGAACTCCTCGGGCGGCAGCAGGTGGTGATCAAGACTCTGGGTGAAACCATGCGTAACATTCCGGGCATTTCCGGCAGCGCCATCATGCCCAACGGGCGCGTGGGGTTGATTCTGGATGTCGGCAGCCTTTTAAAATATGCCCACCAGGGAAGTTCTGACGGCAGCGGCGACAAACGCCAGACCGAAACGCCGCTGGCGGCCTAAATCGGCGGTCGATGTTCTCCGGCGATCCAACGGATGGGGGGCACGGGTAAAAGCATGAGCTTGATTTCGGCAGAATTGAATCATCGGCAGTTCGATGCCATCAGTCAATTGATCTACACGAAATGCGGCATCAGCCTCAAGAAGGGCAAAGAAGCCCTGGTGCGGGCGCGGTTGATGAAGCGTCTGCGGGCACTGAAGCTCAAGACGATTGACGACTATATGGCCTTTCTCGATTCCGAACAAGGCGATCACGAGATCGGCACGCTGATCGATGTGATGACCACGAACAAGACCAGCTTTTTCCGGGAGGCGGCTCATTTCGACTTCTTGACGGATAGGGTCATCCCCGAGATCCGTTCGCCTAAAATACGGATCTGGAGTGCGGCCTGTTCTTCGGGCGAAGAACCTTACACCCTGGCCATGGTCCTGCGGGAGAGCATCCCGCAGATCGATCGCACGGACCTTCTCATCCTGGCGACGGATATTTCCAATGAGATGCTCGCGACAGCCAGGCGGGGAGTCTATTCGCAGGAGCGTGCGGCGGATGTTCCCCGTGCCCTGCGCCCCAAGTATTTTCAGCGCAGCCGCCGTTGGGGCCCAAACCAAGTCCAGGTTTCGAACGATCTGAAGAAATTGGTTCGCTTCGGTGCCCTCAATCTGATGCACCCCTGGCCAATGAGGGGGTCCTTTAACGCTATTTTTTGCCGCAACGTGATGATTTATTTCGATCGCCCCACCCAGCAGACCCTCGTCAACCGATTCTGGGACCTGTTGGAATCCGGCGGTTACCTGTTCGTCGGGCACTCCGAAGGACTCTCCGGCATCAAACACCGGTTCCAGTACACGCAACCGGCCGTCTACAAGAAAAAGTAATGGTTCCACGTTAGGTGATATCGATGAGACACGTTGCCGTAGTTGCGGATATGAAGCTCGGCCGGAAAGGTGACGTCCTGGTCACGCATGCCCTCGGCAGTTGCCTTGGTCTGATGGTCTTCGACCCGCAAGCCCAGGTGGGCGGCCTGTTACACGCCATGCTGCCGCTTTCCAAAATCAACCCGGATAAAGCGGCGGCCAATCCCTACATGTTCGTGGATACCGGCGTTCCTGTGCTTTTCAAGGAAATCTATAACCTGGGGGGCGAGAAACAACGACTGGTGGTCAAGGCGGCCGGCTGTGGCCAGCCTTTAGGCAAGAACGAAATCTTCAAGATTGGTGAACGGAATTTCACCGTCCTCAAAAAGCTGCTGTGGAAAAACAATGTTCTTCTGGAGGCCTCGGACGTGGGGGGACCTTCGGGGCGGACGGTGCATTTCGACATCTCCACGGGCGAAGTTCATATTTCCCGTAATGGAGCCGTGAAACCTTTATGAAGGCGGACTATCTAACAGAAATAATGGACCAGGTCGATGCGTTCCCGAGCATACCCGGATCAGCAGTGCGGCTGCTCGAACTGGTGGATCAAGCCGACGCCCCCATTCAGGAAATTGAAAATGTGCTGCGCCTGGATCCCGGATTGACAGCCAATGTGCTGAAACTCACCAATTCGGCATTTTTCGGACTTCCGTCCAAGGTCGGCTCGGTGAAAAGGGCCGTCATGCTCCTGGGGATGAAACAGCTTAAACAACTGGTCATGGCATCGTGCTTAAATGCGGTGATGGCCAAGGATATTCCCGGATACGATCTGCCGGCGGGAGAATTGTGGCGGCATTCGATCGCCGTTTCAGTGGCCGCCGAGGGACTGGTGCACGAATTGGGCACCGCTAGTCGCGACGACGTCTTCACGGCGGCCTTGCTGCACGACGTGGGCAAACTCGTATTGGGCCATTTCATCGATGGCGACTATGCCGCGCTCGCAAGCGCTGCCGGCAGCAGCGTATCCTTTGAAGTCGCCGAGCGGGAAGTGCTGGGGACGGACCACGCCGAAGTCGGGGCCCGGATTCTCGAGCAGTGGTCTTTGCCTGCGGAACTGGTCCACGCCGTCAGGTGGCACCACAATCCGGAAATGGCGGCGGACATCCTTCCGGTCACCGACATCGTGCATGTCGCCAATATGCTGTGCCTGATGCTTGGCATCGGGGTCGGCCGCGAGGGGCTGCAGTACCAGCCTTCGCCGGTCGTCACCCGAAGACTGGGACTCAAACCTTTTCAACTTGAAAACCTGGCCAGCCAGACCATTCAGGCAATGGGCGAGTTGGCCGACATATTTACTGTGACGGAAACCGCTTAAATCATTTACCGCAAGGGGTTTAAAAATGTCGCTTAACGTGCTTGTCGTCGATGACAGCAGTGTCATGCGGGCCATGATCATCAAGACCATTCGAATGAGCGGGCTTGACCTGGGGGATGTTTATCAGGCCGCCAACGGCAAGGAAGGGTTGGATGCCGCGCGTGAAAATTGGGTCGACTTGGTCATCGCCGACATCAATATGCCGATCATGAACGGCGAGGATATGATCGACGCCATGCAAGCCGATCCGGAAATCGACGACATACCGATCATCGTCATTTCTACCGAAGGCAGTGAGACACGGATCGAAAGACTGCAGGAAAAGGGCGTCACCTTCATCCATAAACCATTCACGCCGGAAATCATCAAAGATTCGATTCGATCGCTGACCGGCATTGGAGAAGGCAATGCGTTGTAATTATTCGTACATTCTGGCGGAAGTCGCCTCGGCTACGCTGGAGCAGTTGGCTTTTGTATTCAGTTTTCCCGACGACCCGGATGAAAACGCCATCTGGGAGGAAGACGTCACCGGCTGCCATGTCACCTTCAGCGGCCCGCACCAAGGAGAGATTTTTCTGGCGGTCAACAGCGCGGTGCTGCCCGAACTGGCGTCGAACATGCTTGGAATGGACGATGACGAAGAGCCGCCGAAGGAGCATCAGGAAGATGCTCTGCGAGAGGCGTTGAACGTCATCTGCGGAAATTTGTTGCCCAAAATTGGCGGCGTCGAGGCAGTGTTCGATATTTCCGTCCCGGCGATTCATTCCGGCGATGAGATGCGCGCCAAAGTCGAAGCGTTCAAATCGCTCCAATCCGAATCGGGTGCCGCTTACCTTAGCCTCGATGAGGGTGAATGCCATATCTATCTGAACTATGATGGATAGAGCGATAAACGCCATGAACCGCGATGCTAGCGATCAACAGGTCGTTTGACAGGATGCCTGTTGAAATGACGGGAAACACTATCAGACACGGAATCGAAACGCACCATGATTAAAGTGCTTATCGTCGACGACTCCGCCGTCGTCCGCAAAATACTGAGTGACGAGCTTTCCCGCTACGAAGATATCGACATCGTCGGTACCGCCGTCGATCCGTATGTTGCGCGGGATAAAATCGTCAAACTCCAACCGGATGTCATCACCCTGGACCTGGAAATGCCCCGGATGGACGGGCTTTCGTTTTTATCCAAGCTCATGAAGCATTTTCCGCTGCCCGTCATCGTGCTGAGTTCCCTGACGCCCAAAAACAGCGAAACGGCCATGAAAGCGCTCGACCTCGGGGCCGTGGACGTCCTTTGCAAGACGGGTTCGGCGTATTCGACGCAGGATGTCTCCTTAAGCCTCGTGCAGGCCATTCGGGCGGCATCCAAGGCGCGCATCGCCCCACGTCAGACGCCGGCTGCCGGTCGCCAAGAGCGGGTTAAAATCAGCAGCAGCCTGCTGACCAAGACGACCCACAAAGTCATTGCCATCGGTGCTTCCACGGGAGGGACCAAGGCCATCGAATCCGTGCTCACGGCCATGCCGGCCGGCGCCCCCGGCGCGGTTATCGTTCAGCACATGCCGGAAACCTTCACGCGGACGTTTGCCGAGCGTCTCGACAGTCTCTGCCAGATGGAGGTGCGCGAGGCGCGCGACAACGATCATGTCGTACCGGGACTCGCCCTGATCGCTCCCGGCAATCATCACATGGTGCTCCATCGCAGCGGCGGCAATTATCTGGTGCGGATCAAGAACGGGCCTCGCGTGCACTACCAGCGGCCGAGCGTCGATGTGCTTTTTCACTCGGTGGCCAAACACGCTGGCCGCAACGCCGTTGGGGTGATGCTTACCGGCATGGGGGCCGACGGGGCCAAGGGAATGCTGGCGATGCGTGAAATGGGGGCCCACAACATGGCTCAGGACGAAAACAGCTGTGTGGTCTTCGGCATGCCCAAGGAGGCGATCAAGGTGGGCGCGGTCGAAGAAATCCTGCCATTGCCGCGGATACCCGGCGCCATCATCAACGCGTTGGGGCGCAACGGAAAGGGCTGACGTACGGAGGTGAACTGCCATGTCTGATATTTACGGGATTCTGAGCACGGCCTCGCGTTCGCTGCTCACCCAGCAGAAGGCCATCGATGTAACCGGTCAGAATATCGCCAACGTCAATACGCCGGGGTATTCGCGCCAGCGGGTGGTCATGCAGCCGAATACGCCGATCGCCTCTGAACCGGGGCAGATGGGCACCGGCGTCAAAGCGGCGGAAATCCAGCGGATCTACGACCGCTACGTCGGCGGTCAGATCAACCGTGAATCCATGAATCTCGGCCGGTGGGAAGCCGCCGAAGGCGCCCTCCAGCGGATCGAACTCGTGTTCGATGAAACCAGCGGCGTCGGGTTGAATCAGTCGCTAAACGAATTCTGGTCGGCCTGGCAGGATCTGGTCTCCAATCCCGGCGGCTATTCCGAGCGCACGGTATTGGCGTCCAAAAGCCAGACCCTTGCGCGCACCTTCAACAGCATGGCCTCGAACTTGCGGCAGATTCAGGAAGACTACGACACGAACATCGCGGGCGTCATCGGTGAGATCAATGGCCTCGCCACGCAGATTGCCGATTTAAATCATAAAATCAGCCAGGTCGAAGTCGCGGGGCAGAATTCCAACGACTACCGCGATCAGCGTGATTTGTTGCTCAAAGAGCTGTCCGCCCGGATCGATGTCACCACGTTCGAAAACGATGCGGGCCAGGTCACCGTGCTGGTGGGAGACGGCCGACCGCTGGTGCAGAGTCCCTATGCCTGGGAGTTGGGCACCCAGACCAATGCAGCGGGCCTTCAGGATGTGGTCTGGTTGGAACGCGACGGAAGCCCCACCGACATTACCGCCGCCATCGAAGGCGGCAAGCTCAAAGGCTGGATCGATGTGCGCGACGGCTACGCCGCCGCCTACCTCAATGAACTCGACGACCTGGCCGAGGCCATCGTCACCGGCGTCAATGCGCGGCATCAAAGCGGCTTCGGCCTCACGATCGATTCGGTGTCCGGATTGCCCGCCACCGGTCAGGATTTTTTCATCGCCTCCGGCATCACGGCGGCAAGCATGGCCGTGAATCCCGATATAGCCAACGACGTCAATCGCATCGCGGCCGCCACCACGGCCGCCACCGTTCCGGGGGACAACCGCAACGCGGTGGCCATCGCCGCACTGCAGTCCCAAGGCACCATGAACGGCGGAAACGCCACTTTCGACGATTTCTACAGCGCACTGGTCGGCCGTGTCGGGAATGATGTCCGACATGCCTCCGCCAATCATGATTACGAAGATGCCATGGTGACCCAATTGGAGAACTATCGCGAATCGGTCGCCGGGGTGTCGCTTGATGAAGAGATGATCAATCTGGTAAAATACCAGCATGCCTACGAGGCGGCGGCGCGGGTCATCAATACGGTGGACGAAATGCTCGATACGGTTCTGAATATGGTCTAATTGCGGACCAGCGCATCGGCCGGCTGCAATCGACGGCAGCGGCGGGCGCGCGGCGACATCGGAGGAAAACACCATGCGTATCACCAACAAAATGATGACCGCCAATATCAAGCGCAACGTGTTCGGACAGTCCGAGCGCCTGCTGCGCAGTCAGGAAATCCTTTCATCCGGCAAACGCATCAACCGCCCCTCGGATGACCCCGTCGGCATCGGCAAAGTGCTCGACTATCGCAAGACCCTGTCATCGTTCGAGCAGTATGAACGCAATATTCAGCAGGCCAAGAACCGGATCGAATTCATGGAAACCACGTTGGAGGGTGTCGAGGAACTGATCGTCGATGCCAAGAACTGGGCCGTCAACCAGGCCGGATCTTCGACGGCCGACCGCGATGCCGCCATCAGCAGCGTTCAGAATATCCGGGAGCAGATCCTCCAGTTGGCCAATTCCAAAATGGGGCGCAACTCCATTTTCGCAGGTTTCCAGACCGATGGACCGGCATTCGACGCCAGCGGTGGCTACAACGGCGACAACGGCTATTTCAGTGTACTGACGGGTGACGCGGCCGAAATGCAGATCGAAGCCGATGGGAGTCGCGTCTTCCAGGGAACCGAAGACGTTTTTGATGCGCTCGGCGATCTGATCACCGGGCTGCAAACCGATGACGTGGCCCTTATCGATACCCAGATCGATCGCTTGATCGGCGCTCAAGCCCAGGTGCAGGAAGTGCGAGCCGAAAGCGGCGCGCATTACCAGCAGCTTGAACTATCCGAAAGCCAAATGGCCAAGCTCAAGATGACCGTAGAAGAACTGTTGGACCGCACCGAAAAGGCCAGTGTGGAGGAGGCGATCATCGATCTGAAAAACCAGGAAATGGCCTATGAGATCGCCTTGAATACATCCGCCCGCATCGTTCAACCGACTTTAATGAATTTCCTGAGGTAATGCTATGCGACGCCCGTTATCCGTCTTGCTGCTCGTCGTTCTGCTGATCGCTGTGTGCCAGGGGCCGGCCAAGGCCATGCCCGTCAAGGCCATGGTGGAACTGAAAAAGGCCGGCTTGAGCGATGCCACCATCGAAATTGCCAACCGCGAACGCGTCATCGAAACCGTGGCTTTTACGGTCGAAGAACTCATTCTGCTCAAACAGGCTGGCTTCGAAGAGCGTACCATCCAAATGCTGATCCAGGAACGCTCGTTCATGAACCGGCCGCCGACCATCGCCTACGGCCGCGATGTCAGGCCTCTGCGGCTGTCATCGGTTGAGGATATCATTGCATTGAAACAGTCGGGGGTGAGCGAAGAGGCCATCCAGGCCATTATTCAGGTGGCGGGGGAAAGAAAAGACGAGGACTACTACCGCTCCTGGGATATGCTCCGAAACATGGACATCGAAGTGGATGTCGGTCCATGACCACGGGCCGCCGCGCGTTCCAAAGGACCTGATGGTGGTGGCACCGGTTGCTTCCAGTTGCCTTCCTCCCCTTCAGCGATGGCGATGAAGACCAGACCCAAGCCAATCTCCCGAAACTGCTCTGCCTGCCGGAACCATTACATCACGTGGGATCCAGCCCGCCCGTATGGTTGCCGGGCGCTCGGATTCAAAAGCCGATGCACGCCCCTTCAGGTCGTGCGCCGGATAACGCCCGCAATGAACTGCCAGTGGTTTGCTCCGCAGGATCGCACCCGTCGTGACGCTTGACGCCCGGCACGCGGCCGTCAAGGATCTGTCACCCCGTGGCCCCGAACACCACCCACCCCCGCGCCGGGTGGTCGGATAGAATCCATTACCCCCTGTAATAATTACAATATATGAGTTTTACGATCTTTAGGCGCCCGCTTGTCGATTGGCACCTATTTTGCTTTTTTCTGGATACGGATTTGACTTGGGCCTCACAGGCGGCCTGAATCCCCAACCAACACATTGCAAACAGGGCCTTCGTGGCCCAAGGATCACAGGCGATGTCCAACGAACAAGGCGACGATATCATTTACAAAGTCAAAGACGCGGTTATCGATTTGTTCGACACCATGCTCTCCATGGAGGTCCAACCCACCGATACCGAACCACCCCCCCGGGAAGATAAAGACCAGTTGATGGTTGGATTCCTCAGCCTGGCAGGCAAGGTGCAGGGCAGCGTCAGTATGTGTGTCACCCAGGCGATGGCGCTGCGCATGAGTGCCGGCATGCTGGGTATGGAAATCGAAGAGGTCGAGGATGGCGAGGAAGTGCGCGACGTCCTGCGCGAAGTGTGCAACATCACGGCCGGTGGTCTTAAATCAAATTTCTGTGATGCGGGTCTTACCTGTGAAATCTCAACGCCCTCGATCACGACGGGGAGTAATTTCGAAATCCAGACGCTCAACATGGAGCGCTATGAACGGTTCAACTTTACGGTCGGCGATGAATATTTCTCCGTGGAAGTCGCTGTCAAATTCGTGGCGGAAGACGAAGAGGACCTGAAGTCCATCCTGCAGCTCAAGAAAATTGACATCAACAAGTTTCAGCGACTCGACATCATCTCGTCAGTGGGCGATTCGATCATCGAACTGTTCGACACCATGCTCTCGCTGGATGTCGAACTTTCCGATCGCGAACCTTTCGAGCGCTACGAGGATTTCAAAGTGATGGGGGCCATCGATTTCACCGGGAATGTGAAGGGCAGTATTCAATTCCAGGTGCCGAAGCTTTTCGGGCGCATGATCGCCGCCGGCGTGCTGGGTGAGGAGCTTGAGCAGATCCAGGATATCGAGACGGTCAAGGACGTCATTGGCGAGATGACCAATATTCTGGGCGGCAATCTCAAGGCCGCGTTCTGCGATTCCGGGCTGATCTGTAAGATTTCGACGCCGTCACTGACCGTCGGTATCGATTTCCAGATCGAAATCCTCAACATGGACCGCTATGAAAAATTTGCCTTCAAGCTCAACGACCACGACATCCTGGTAGAGGTCTGCGTGAAAATCGACGAAGGCGAATCATCCCAGACCGCCGCAGGTGCGGCGGCGGCGCCACCGGCAGCGGCGAGCGAACGGCTGGACGACGCCGCCATTCAAGAAATGCTGGCGGCCGCCAACCACGAAAAGGCGGAAAGTGAGACGGACAACAACGGCAACGATACGCTTGACGATGCCGCGATCCAGGCCCGTCTGGACAACGCCAACGCTCCGGAGACCGGTGACAAATCCTCCGCCCCCGCTTCAACCGATGCCCCTGCCGAGGATGCCGTTGCGATACCCGATAAGGCATCCGCCCCGGCGTCGGCAGCGAGTGGTGCCGACACCCAAGCCGCGAAAAAGCCGCCGCCCTTTGATGTCGGCTTTATCCGGGATATTCCCGTGCACATTTCAGTTGAACTCGGACGACGGCGCATGGCCATCAAGGATGTCATGGCGCTGGGGCAGGGATCGGCGGTCGTGCTGGCCAATCTGGAGGGTGAAACCCTGGACATCCGGGCCAACAATCGCTTGATCGCCAAAGGCGAAGTTCTGGTGGAAAACGACAAATACGGCATCCGCATCAAGGAAATCATTACTTCCCGTGAGCGCCTGGACCAGTTGATGTTTTGATGCTGAGGTGAAGATATCGCGCGAACGTGATCGCTTTGCGCGTGTTAGATTGTACGCTGTGGACAGGAAGATCCCTATGGAAAATATCATCAAAAAACTAAACGAAATCGATGAAAACCCCCTGATGAAAAAAGAAGTCAAACAACTTTGCCGGGCCTATGCGGCCGAAGTCGTGCGGTACTTTGAAGCCCGCAAGCGCAACCGAAACAAGGAACGTGAATCGGTCAGGGGCGGTTGATGACCGCCGCCATGTAGCCGGCGCCGAATCCGTTGTCGATATTGACGACGGCCACGTTGGAACTGCAGCTGTTGAGCATGCCGAAAAGCGCCGTCAGGCCGCCAAGGTGGCTGCCGTAGCCAACGCTGGTAGGGACGGCGATTACCGGCCGGTCCACCATGCCGGCGACGACACTGGGCAGGGCGCCCTCCATGCCGGCCACGACAACCAGCACACCGGCAGCGGCCATTTGCTCATGGTATCCGAGCAGACGGTGAATCCCGGCCACGCCGACATCGAAGGCCGCTTGCACCGGGTTGCCCATGGCCTGGGCCGTTAAATAGGCTTCACGGGCGACAGGGATGTCCGAAGTGCCTGCCGAGATGACCATGATCGGTTTGCGCGAGGCATCGTCTTGCACCGGCTCGCCCCATATGACCATGCGGGCATCGGCGTGATAGACGCCCTCGGGAAAGGCCGCCTGTATCCGATCGGCCTTGTCGGGTGTTACGCGCGTCACCAGCACGATGGATTCCTGTTCAACCATGCGTTCCAGAATGCCGATGATTTGTTCGGCCGTTTTGCCCTCGCCATAAACCACTTCAGGAAAACCCTTGCGCAACGAGCGGTGATGATCGATATGCGCAAACGCTATATCCTCGTAAGCAAGGTGTGAGAGTCGTTCGACAGCCTCATCGACGGGGACTTCACCGCTGGATACCCGCGCCAGAATCGCTTTGAGGTGGGCACGATCCATTGTTTAAAACTTTCTCAGGGCAGATTCTGCTCCTGGATTTTACTGCCGGACCCGGCTGGCACTGCGGGGGCAGGGGAGGGGGGTGTCGCACTCACGGCACGTATCCGGGCCTCCAGGCGTTCCAGTCGCTCGGTGAGCAGGCTGATCTGCTTGCGAACCGCACCGGTTTCAGAAACGATTTGCTGCTGGTAGCTTTTTTTAACTTTCAGCATTTCCAGCGCCATGGTGTCGCGGGTGATGCGTTGATCCGCATCGGCCTTGACCGATTTCTTGAGGCGCGCCAGTGATTCCTGTGTTTGGCTGACCTGTTGCTCCAGGGGCCGCAGTTGGTCGCGGATACGCTGGTCAAAAGCACCCAGGTCTTTGGACAGGTTGTCGATATCCGCCTTGATGGGGGCAAATGACTTCTGCATCTGGTCGAGCATGGCTTTTTTCTCTTTGCGCATCGTACCCGACAAATCAATGGCGTCCATGTTTTTTTGCAGCGCACCGATTTGGGCCTGCAACTTGACGGTCAGTTTGTCGAATTTGGCGACATCCTCCGCTAGCTGCTTTTCAATGGCCGCAAACTTGCCGTCGAGTTCGTTGAGCCGATCCTCGAATACGGCGCTGATGTTCTTGATCTCGCGATTGCCGGTACTTGCCTGGCGGTCGAAGCGGCCCAGGAGATCCCAATAGCCCCAGCCGAACATAAGAAGCATGACGCCCAGAAGGAGCAGCGCAATCAAGCGGTTGCGCCGCGCCATTTTTTTGATTGCCATCCGATGCAGGCCATCTTCCGGCGCCGATCTGTCGGGCGCTTCATCCAACGGCTCCGATCCCAGGCGGAAGCTTGACGTTTCATCTTCCATCATTGACTACTCCCATTCGATCGTGCTGGGGGGTTTGGAACTAATATCGTAAACGACGCGGTTAACGCCGTCAACTTCGTTGATGATGCGGTTGGCAATACGGCTGAGCAGTTTGTGCGGCAGGCGCGCCCAATCCGCCGTCATGGCATCCTTGCTGGTGACGGCGCGCACGGCCAGAATATTTTCATACGTGCGCTGATCGCCCATGACGCCGACGCTTTTAATCGGCAACAGCACCGCAAATGATTGCCACAAGCGTTTGTAATAGCCGGCAGCCTTGATTTCCTGCATCAGAACATCGTCAGCTTCTCTAAGGATGCGGAGGCGGGGGGAGGTCACGGCGCCGATGATACGAATGGCCAGGCCCGGCCCCGGAAAGGGCTGGCGCCAGATCAGTTCGTCGGGCAGCTTCAAAGTTTTTCCCAGTTGGCGCACCTCATCTTTGAAAAGGAACATCAGGGGCTCGATCAGCTTCAATTTCATCCTTTTGGGGAGCCCACCCACGTTGTGGTGGGATTTGATGACCGCAGTCGGTCCTCCGAAGGCCGATTTGGATTCGATAATGTCGGGATACAGCGTGCCCTGGGCCAGAAATTCGGCGTTTTTGATCTTCTGGGCTTCGGATTCGAAGACATCCATGAAGATTTTGCCGATAATCTTGCGCTTGCGCTCCGGATCCGCCACGCCTTGGAGCGCATTCAGAAACAGGCGCCGGGCCTGCACGAAACGGATGTTGATGTGGAGGTTCTGCCTGAGTACTATCTTCAGTTTCTGGGCTTCGTCCTTGCGCAGTAGACCGTTGTCCACGAAAATACAGGTCAGGTTTCGCCCGATGGCTTTATGGATCAATACGGCCGTAACCGATGAATCCACGCCACCGCTCAAACCCAGAATCACCCGGCGATTATCGACTTGGGCACGAATCTCTTCAATGGTCTGGTCGGCAAAAGATCGCATGGTCCAGTTGCGCTTGCAGCCGCAGACGCTAAACAGGAAATTCTCCAGCATCCGCTTGCCTTTGGGCGTATGTTCGACTTCGGGATGAAACTGAAGCCCGAAGAGTTTTTGGTTACGATGATCAATGGCCGCAATGCGGGTGTTGGCCGTCGAGCCCGCGATCCTGAACCCGGAAGGCAATCGGGTAATCGAATCACCGTGGCTCATCCAACAGGATGTCTCCGTCGCGACGGTGTCGAACAGGGGCGAGGGCCGTTTGACTTTGAATTCCGCGAAGCCGTATTCGCGTTTGTCCGAGCGTTTGACCTTGCCGCCAAGAGCATGAACCATAAACTGCATACCGTAGCAGATGCCCAGGACCGGTATACCCAGTTTCAGGATGGCGACATCGATCTTCGGGCTTGCGTTTTCATAGATGCTGGAAGGCCCCCCCGACAGGATGATGCCGTCGGGCGCCAGGGCACGGACTTGATCAGCACTGATGCTCGGGGGTTCGATCTGACAGTACACCCGACATTCTCTCACCCGTCGCGCGATGAGTTGATTGAACTGCGAACCAAAGTCGATAATCAGGATCATGGAAACCTCAATTGGGGGGTTGGACCGTGCGATAACGGGTTGGTTGGCGCCCGAAACGGTTGATGGGTCGTTTGCGAAATCCAGATGAATATGTTAGAGACCGCAGCAAATGTCAACCGAATTCTATCCCGCCGGGCCACAATAAAATATGAACAATTTTCAGCCATTACAGGTGATTGGCCGCCATGGTCGTGCCGGTCGTGGACAAGGCCAGTGATTGTTCAGATCTACGAAATTCAAACACCTGCCGAGGCCGAAGCCGTCATGTCCCTCGGCGTCGACCACGTCGGCAGTGTGGTGCTGTCCGCGCGGAATTGGAAAGACCGTGATATTCGTGACACGGTCCAACACGTTCAGGCCGCGGGCAGGATCAGCAGCCTGATCCCCCTTTTCAGCGCCATCGATGCCCTGCGACGCGTTCTTGATTTCTACCGGCCGGACATCGTTCATTTCTGTGAAATTCTGCCCTGGCCGCCGCATGACGACGACAGGCTGTCGAACCTGCTGGAAATCCAAGGCACGATCCGCGAAGAATACCCGGGCGTCAAGATCATGCGCTCAATACCCATCGGCAGACCGGGCCTGGCGGACACCGGATCGACCCTGGCGCTGGCCAGCCGATTCGAGGATGCCAGCGACTTGTTTTTAACCGACACGATGCTGCCGCCGGAGACAACCCGCACCGCGGGCACGCAACCGGTCGACGGCTTTGTGGGTATCACGGGCAAAACCTGCGACTGGGAGACGGCGCGTTTCCTCGTGGAAACCTCGCGGATACCGGTCATCCTCGCAGGCGGGCTTTCGCCCGATAACGTTCGGGCCGGTATTCGAGCGGTTGCGCCGGCCGGTGTGGACAGTTGCACCGCGACGAACCAAACGGATACCAACGGAACCCCCATCCGCTTTCGCAAAGACGGTGACCGTGTGCGACGCTTCGTCGAGGCGGCGCGGCACACAACGTGAACCCCTCGAACGGGAAGCCAGCCGTTTTCTCGGCGGGTGTTTCGAACCGCATAACCTACTCTACTTAATTTGGAGGCGTTCGCATGTATGAGTCCGGCGATCTGCGCAAAGGCCTGAAGGTGGAAATCGACGGTGCCCCCTATGTCATCACCCAGTTTGAGTTCGTTAAACCCGGCAAGGGGCAGGCGCTGTACAAGTGCAAATTGAAAAATATGGTCACGGGGGCCCAGTTCGACAAAACCTGGCGCTCGGGTGAGAAAATAAATCCGGCCAATCTCGAAGAGACCGAAATGGAGTACCTTTACCAGGATGGTGACAACTACTGTTTCATGAACACGTCCACCTACGACCAGGAGTTCCTGACCGCCAACCAGATCGGGGATGCCCAAAGCCTGCTAAAAGAAAATACGGTATGCAATGTCCTCCTGTTCGACGGTAAAGCGATCGGCGTGACCTTGCCGATTTTCATCGACCTGCGCATCGTCAAGGCCGATCCGTGGGTGAAGGGGGATACGGCCTCGGGTGACACCAAACCGGCTACGCTGGAAACCGGTTACGAGCTTCAAGTGCCGCCATTTGTCGAAGAAGGCGAGTTGATTCGCATCGACACCCGCACGGGCCAGTACGTCGAGCGGGTCAAAGAGTAGAGGCGGCTAGATCCAAACACGATGGAGACGGCGCTGGGCGGTGCGCACATCGTCGAAGGGGGATGGGAAGGCTGCCGACGGCGGCATCCTCAATTTTGGCGGATGAGATATTTCTTGATGCGCACGCCGTCGACCTCTTTGACGGTGATGCTGAAACCATCCACGAGAATTTCCTCGTTTTCCTGCGGTATGCTTCCTGTCTTGAAAAGCACGTATCCCGAAAAGGTGTCATACTCCTTTGAATCCGGAATGTTGATCGGGATCTTCTGATTGACCTCATCGATATCGGACTTCCCGAGAACGATCCATTCCTTGGCCTTGAGTTTGACGATATGCGATTCTTCCTTGTCGGTTTCGTCGGCGATATCCCCCACGATCTCTTCTAGGGCGTCTTCGAGTGTAATCAGGCCCGACACACCGCCATGTTCATCGACCACGATCGCCATGTGATTGCGGCGTTTCTTAAATTGCTGCAGGAGTGAATCCAGCTTTTTGTTCTCGGGTACGAAATAGGGGGCCCGCATGAAGCGGCGCACATCACCGGCATTGTCGGCGATCGTGTGCAGAAAGAGATCCTTGATATTGAGAATGCCGACCACGTGGTCGATATCGCCCTCGATAACCGGTATGCGGGAATAGCCGGATTCCAGAATCGTCGCCAGGTCCAGTTCCTGGTCCACATCGATGACGAACATATCGCCGCGAGGGGTCATGATTTCGGAAGCGGCGGTATCATCGAATTCAAAGATGTTGTGAATCAGCTCTTTTTCTTCTTCCTTGATTTGCCCTTCCTCTTCGACAGCCTCGACGATGGTCATCAGTTCCTCTTCGGTGACGCGCGGCGACTTTTTGATCCGGCCTGTAATTCGCGGAATGAAGTTGAGAAAGATCAGCAGCGGAAAAAAAATAATGGAGAGCCAATAAACCGGATAGATGGCCAGGCGGCCGATAAAGACATTGTTGCGGGTGGCAATCGATTTGGGAAACACCTCGCCGAATACCAGAATCAAAAGCGTCATTACGCCGGTGGCGATCCCTACGGCATAACCGGGAAACATTTTGATGGTCAGCGAGGTCGCCAGGGCCGAGGCGCCAACATTGACGACATTGTTGCCAATCAGAATGGTGCTCAGGAGCCGGTGGGGATCCTCTTTCATGGTATTGATGAGACGTCCCGTGCGATCCTTCTTGGCCAAATGGCGGGCCTTGGTACTGCTGATCGAAAACAGGGCGGTCTCTGCGGATGAAAAAAATCCGGAAAGCAACAGCAGAATGACCAGAATAATAATTTGAAGTGACATGGGGGTTAAAGGAACCGCCTCGGGTGTCGTCGAGCCGGCGTTAAGGCGATCCTAAATATGGATAGACTCCATTCGTTCAGGCGGTCGTCGACCGCAAGGAAAAAGTAATGTCAATCAGCCTGAAATTATAGCGTCATATTTACGTTTTGCAAGCCCCCTCAGCGTTCCCGGTCACCCTTTTTAAAATCGGCCGAAGGTTATCGGAGCCTGCCGATTATGGTTTTTGCGGGGGCGTCGGTACCCCCTGCATGTCGACCTCGAGGATTTGCCGCAAGTCGGTGACCACCAGATCGGGGGTTGTTCCCTCGCTGGTGGGATCATCGGCACGCAATCGGAGCGAGCGTCGGTCACCGGCGAATAGGGCGGTCTGAAAGCCTGCCTGGCAGGCGGGGTGGATGTCGTTGCGCATGTCGTTGCCCACGTACAAAACCGCACCCGGCAGGACTCCCCGCTGTTCCAACCGGCTGAGCGCTTGATTGAAAAGGGTCATGGAAGGCTTGGCATAGCCGTGTTCGTACGAATAAAAAGTCAAGTCGCGGGTGAATCCCAGCTTTTCGGCGTCGGCGCCCAGAAAGGTCTTGAACAGCAGCGGTGTGAAAAACTGGGCGTTGGATATGATGCCCATGAGAATCCCCCGGCCGCGCAGGGTGCGGAGAACCTGGTCGAGACCCGGCATGGGGTAGGTGGGATTGACGATCCACTCATAGGCTTCCGCCATGTGTCGAATACGCCCCATGTCCTGCCATCCGAGAATGCTCTGCCAGATCCGGTCGATCTCGATTTCCGGGTGATCGACACCGGCCCTTTTTTTTTGTCGGTGGGCCCTCTGGATGGCTTCAAAGAGTTTCCGGGTCATTTCCTTGGGCGACCACGGGACGCGGTAACGCTCGCACAGGCGATTCAAAGCACTGGACGGCTTGAATCGTTCTTCGGCCACGCCGACATCCCCGGAGCCGCTGATGAACAGGGTGCCATAGATATCGAAGAGGACGGCCGCGAGAGGCGATTGGAGGCGGCCGCCCGGCGATAGTCCGGTCGGCACAGGGGCCATGTATTGGACCGGGGGCATCGGAACTTCATCCATCATGTTCGGTTTTCCATTTTAACAGACTGAAATTGCTATAATTAAAAAACTTGTCCATCAACCGCGGTTTGTCGATGCAGTGCGCGACATCCTGCCGGGTCACTTGGCGATAGATGTGTTCAAGACGTTTCGATGCCGCCTGGTGACTGTAGTTTTCAAGGATGCAACGACGATTGTGGGCATTCGTTCGTTCACTGGTGCTTCGGTCTCCCATGCGCCCGATCGCCGGATTCAATTCCCGGAGATGCTTTCGCTTGTCTGGACCGTGGCTGACCTTTGCGATCACCTCGGTCTGCAGGGCTTCATCGAGCATTCCGAAATCAATTGTGTCGGCCTCCTGCAGCGCTGCCGTGAAGGCCTGGGAAAACGTCTCGGCATCCACCGCGCCGAACAAACGCCGATTGTGCGCGCAACACGCCTGGAAGCGCATGATCACGCGTTCGCGCCCGACCCAGGCCATCGGTATCTGCAGTCGCGGGTAGAGGTGGTCGAGTTTAACACCGGCAGCGGTGAAGTCGGCGCAGATTTCCGGCAAAAGGCGACCTTCCACACTTTTACCTGCCATCCAGGGTTCCAGAAAAGCAAAACCGAAGCCTTCCGAAACGCTGGTGGTGACGACATGCTGCGCGCCTTGCAGCAGGGCCTGAAACTCCTGTTGCAAACCCATTTCGAATTGAACCGGAAGCGTCTTGTCCGCCGCAAGGTTTTTCCAGTGACGGTAGGCTGGAAAATCGCCCGGACTGTTGGGCGGCAGGGTGATATAGAGTCGATTGCGCGGGGGCAGAAAAAGTGAGAGCAGTAAGGCTTCGCCGATATTTTTACGTCGAATGGCGCGCACCGGATACAGGACGTAATCAGATGGTTTGGCCGCATGTGCCGCCGGCCCTGCAGCGGCCACGCTGTTGGGCAGGTAGTGCAAGCCTTCGGGTTTGAGTCCACATTCCAGTAAATACCGATAGTCGCGACGATTGATGACACTGTAGTGGCAGTCGGAAGGGTATTCTTCGTGGCGGAAATAGACGCCGGGGCGGCCGTCCTCGGCAAAATCGTGGATCTGGAGCAGCAGCGGGTAACCCATCGACTGCAACCGATGGATAATTTCTAAAAATTGACGGTTTTTGGCCAGAATCGGATTGTGAATATGGATCAAATCGCATTTTTGGCCTTCGCCAAAAGCGC
This sequence comes from Desulfobacterales bacterium, assembly GCA_030066455.1. Next base: position 10,724 of record JASJBQ010000057.1, on the reverse strand, counting down.
GTTTGATGGCTTTGTCGAGCATGGCCGCGATGGAAGCCGCTGGCTTATCCGTGCCCGGGGATCCATCGTAGCCGATTCCCGGCACAGTGACGACGGGGGCCGGAAAAGAAGTGGATAACGGTTCGCCACACAACACCACGGATCCCGTTCCGCGCGGCCGGTGTTGTACCTGACGGCGGATAACCGTCGTTACCCCGCCGGGCTTGAGGTGAAAGTGTAGATAAGCAATCTTCAAGTGCAATCAGATGCTTCCCCACCCAATGCGGCGGGTGATTCGTGCGGCTCGAATAGCCGTTCCGGCCCTTACCGGAATGTTAGTCCTTGGTGAAAAACTGGAGCTTTACCGAACCGATTTCAATCACATCGAATTCGTTGAGGGCTACCGATTGTTTAACCGCCTTGCCATTGACTTTGGGTTTCGAAAGACCGGACACGTAGCTCAATACATAATTCTCAGGCCGTTTGCTGATGGTGGCGGACGTAGCGCCTACCGTCAGCCCGCTAACCACGATGTCGCTGGCGGCATCCTTGCCGATCTTGATCAATTTGCGCGCGAGTTCCACTTCTCCCTCGCCGCCGGCAAGGTAGGAAAGCATGCCCACAGGCTTGCCGGATGCCGGCCCCGCTTGGTCCGTCGCCCGGCTCTTGTCCATCAGATCGCGATAGCGGCCTGTATCCATGACCATGGTTTGATCCCGCTGACCGCCCTGGGACGCGGCCGCCTGTTTTTCGCCCTCCTTGAGACTGAATTCCAGCGTGTGTTTGCCGACACTGACGATATCCCCATCGCTCAACCAGTGCGAAGCCACCATTTTCTCGTTGACAAAGCACCCGTTCTTACTTTGCAGATCCGTGAGCAGAAAACCATCGCCCACCGAATCAATTTTGGCATGATGACCGGAAACGGCGAGGTTTTCGATGACAATATCATTGTCCTCCAAACGGCCGATGGTGACGGATTGCCCCGAGGCCAGATCGTAGCTTTGAATGGGATTATGCTTGAACTTGAGAATGACTTTAGGCATCTTTTCTCCTCTTTACTGATGGGGGTGACGTGCCGGGCCTGCACCGGAGGGCAGAACGCAGCACGCCGCCACTTACCGCCAAAATTCCTCGATCATGTGCCGGAATCGAAACCAAAGTCCCATTTTCTTCCCGACGGCCAGTGCAATCACGGTGGTGTTGTCATCCCCACCGCGGTCATTGGCCAGGTCCACCAGGGTGCGGCAGGTTTTGCGTGGCCCGCCTACCGACGCAATGTCCAGGATTTCATCCGGGCTGACTTTATCGCTCAAGCCGTCGGAGCAGATGATGAAACGATCGCCCTCAAAATATGGGGATTCGCAGAAATCCGGCTTAACCTCGTTCTCGATGCCGATACCGCGCGTCAGCAGGTGCTTAAGATCGGGGCCGTATACCTGCTGGTTTTCGGTGGCCAGGTCGGTCTGGGCGACCACGGTGTGAGGAACGGATAATTGCTCGATTTTGCTTTCATGAATCAAATAGATTGAACTGTCTCCCACATTGGCGGCCACGAAGGTGTCGGGGGTGAACAGGAGCGCCGCCACGGTCGAGCCCATGCCACGGTAGTCCGGTTGCTCCATGGAGGCCTGGTAGACTTGTGAATTGGCATAGGCAACGGCGTTTAAGAGGTGGTTGGCCTCCGAAGACAGGGAGGCTTCATGCTTGGACTGAGGCGGATGATTGCGATTGTCTTGGAGGGCGGCAAAATAGTTTCGAATCGAATCGACCACCATCCGCCCGGCCACTTCGCCGGCAAGATGGCCCCCCATACCGTCCGCCACGACATAGAGATTCAGATTGTCTTCCACACAAAAGCAATCTTGATTTTCTTTTCGCTTGCGACCGACGTCCGATAAACCGGCCGAATCAATCATTACCATGACGGATAGGTTCCGATTTCGCTCTTGCGCGCTCCCCAGATGACGGCGAGAGTATGAAAATTTAGAAATTACAAACAGTTCGACGGTTTATATAGACCTCAAATATAGCTAGATAAGGAATTCAAGTCAAGCGAACGACGCTGGGGTCAGCAGAGCTTCTCAATCCGCCGTGACCACCAGAGCTTTGCGTCTCAGATAGGATTTAATGCGTTGGTCAAGATGCGCCAGATCCGCAGCCATCTGGCCGGCCCGCGCATAACGTCGGTCGGCCTGTTTTTCAAGTGCCCGGTCGACAACCGGTATGATCGCCGGCATGACCCGGGGGTTGATGGCGCGCGGGTTGGGATGCGGAAAGTTCATGATCTGGTTCATCAATACGGCCGGACTCTCAGAAAAAAACGGCAGGCTTCCGGTCAACAGCTGAAACAGCATGGTGCCCAGGGAGAAGATATCCGACCGGCCGTCGACCTTGGTGCCCGAGAATTGTTCCGGCGACATATAATACGGGGTGCCCTTTACGACCCCGGTCTGGGTGTGGGAAGAAGCCGTTATGCGTGCGATGCCGAAATCCGTCAGCTTGATGGCGCCGGTTTTTAAAACCATGACATTGGCCGGTTTGATATCCCGATGCACGATGCCGCAGCCGTGGGCGTAGTCCAGGGCTTCGGCAATCCGCGTGACGTAGCGAATCGTTTTGCGAACCGGCAGGAGGCGCTTGGCCCGCGTGAACCGCAATAGGGTGACACCCTCCAGGTATTCCATGGCGATGAAAGCCATATCGCGATCTTCGCCGGCATCGTAGATGGTGACGATGTCGGCGTGCGAAAGGGTGCCGGCGCTCTCGGCTTCACGGAAGAACTTCTCTTTGATTTCGCTGATTTCATCTTCGGCAAAGTTGTCTTCAAACCGAAGGGTCTTGATGGCGGTCAAGCGGTTGATCCGCGGATCGCGTCCCAGGAAGACTTCACCCATGGCCCCTTTGCCGATCAGGCGAAGAATTTCGTAGCGCCCGATTTTCTCCGCATGACGCTGCTGGGCGACCGGCGGATCGGAACGGGCAGGATTTCGGTTCCGGAACATTGGTTCGTCTGCAGCGTCGTCTTCATCGTGCGACACAGGCGGTGAGTGAGGCACGTCGGCGACCGGATGGTCAAGTTGGAGGGCGGGGGCTTTTTCCGCGAGATGGTATTCCTTTTTGACATCGCCGTTACCCCCCTGGCTGCGGTTTTTCACCCATACGGTGGCCAGCAAAGCATTCAGAAAAACGGTCAGAACGGCCGCACCGATTTGGATCAGGACACCGCTGGTCTGCCAGAGGGTTGCCGCGGCGGTCATCACGAGCGCGAGCACGCCCCCCGTTGTGGCCCAGGCAGCGGGTGGCGCCAGGCGACGCCACAAAAGGGCCGGCAACAGCGCCAGCCCCATGATCAGGCCCGCCTCGGCGCCGAAGGCCCAGAACGGCCGGCTGGCGGTGGCGGCCAGTCGGCTGAAATGGGGTATGCGGCCAAGGAGCTGGGTCAGTGGGTCGAGGGGGGCGGGCCAGCCCCACCAGACCAGCACCATCACGAATCCGGTCAGCGCGCAGGTCATCGTCACCGAACGGTGAAGGTTTGCAGTCGGGTGGGGGGCTGAAGGGGTTGCCAATGAATCCTCTCCCTGTTTGCCGGAATGTTGGCGTTTGACATGCATATTGCCCGAGATTTATGTTGGCTTCAATATTATTTGCAATTTTACAGTATTTATACCGATTGAAAGGGGATATGAAATGGACATTTGCCGGCCGTTCAATCTAAAAAATCCCATTCAGAACTACGCGTGGGGTTCGCGAACGGCGATTGCCGAACTGCTTGGCCACCCGGCGCCGACGAATTCGCCCGAGGCCGAGTTATGGATGGGCGCCCATCCCAAGGCCCCCTCCCTGGTCAGAATCGCGGATGAATGGATTTCTCTGGCCGATCTGATTGGATCCCATCCCGAGGCCATTCTCGGCCCTGCGGCTGTCGATCGATTTGGGAGTCGCATGCCTTTCCTGTTTAAAGTCCTGGCGGCGGCCGCACCCCTGTCGATCCAAGCCCACCCGGACGAAAGCCAGGCACGAGAAGGATTTGCGCGCGAAAATCGCCTGGACATCCCGCTCGACGCTCCCCATCGCAACTATCGCGATCCGTCCCACAAACCCGAAATCATTTGCGCCCTGACCCCCTTCTGGGGATTGAACGGGTTTCAAGCACCGGAGACCATCGCCAAAAATCTGCACGACCATGCGCCCCGTACCCTGCAAACCTTGACCGCACGACTGGATGCGCCCGATGCCGACCGCGCGCTGAAGGCGTTCTTCACGGCGCTGGTGGAAATGCCGCAAAAGCAAAAGGACGATGTCATTGCCGAGGTGACGGCCGCGGCCCGCACGCAACGCACGCCATCGACCGCCGTGGACTGGGTGCTTCGGCTCCAGGACGCCTATCCGGGGGATATCGGCATTCTGGCACCGCTTTTTCTCAATTTGGTCTGTCTGTCGCCGGGGCAGGCCATGTTTCTGGCGGCCGGGCAGCTGCACGCCTATCTCGAGGGGGTCGGCATCGAGCTGATGGCCAATTCGGACAACGTCCTCAGGGGCGGGCTGACGCCCAAGCATATCGATGTGCCCGAGTTGAAACGCGTCCTGCGGTTCAACGCGGTCGAACCCGAAATCATTGACCCACAGGCCGACGCAGCGACGGAAAAGGTTTATGCCACCGACGTGGAAGAGTTCGCTCTGGCGCAAATCGAACTGGTCGCCGAAAGCGCCTTCGTTTCGGCCGTGAAGCGCGGCATGGAAATCCTGCTGGTGGTCGAAGGCGAACTCATCCTGAGCACCGAAAGCCAGAAGACGGAACTGGCCCTCAAGAAAGGGGACGCCGTCATGGTGCCGGCCTGCCTGGACGGCTATTCGCTCCGGGGGGCGGGGAGGATTTTTCGCGCCGCCGTTCCGCTGCCCGACGCCTGAGCCCATTCACAGGATCACAAGGGACAAACCCCATGAGACCAAAGATACGCTACACCGGCATCAATCACCTGGCCATGGTCACCGGCGATATGGACGCCACCATTCGTTTCTGGCGCGATCTCTTTCGGATCTACCCGGGTGAGGGACAGGCGCTGTTGGCACCGCCGCCTGCAGACATAGCGCTTGACAATGAAGTGGATAGCCTTTAAGCAAAGAAGTCTTGTCATCCATGGCCGAACAGGAGCTACGTTACGTTTGAATCATCTCCGCTCTGGAATTTTTGGTTGCCGCTATCGTTTCCGAAGGGACATTCGAAGTCGCCTTCGGCCTGACTGACGCATTTCTGACGTACCGAAGCCGTGGGCGGATTGGCCCGCGGCTTTTTTTATACGCGTTTCCCCGAATCAGCGGCTTTGGCCGATGCGTGTGTGCGGATCATGAAGCAATATCCGGAAATTGATGCCAACACCCGCCTGTTTGCGGTTTTTGGCGACCCCGTGGGCCACAGCTTGAGCCCGGTCATGCATAACCGCGCCTTCCGGCAGGTTGGCTACAACGGGGTTTACGTGGCCATGCGCATCAGGGACATCGAGACGTCCGTTGCCGCCATCCGCTGCCTTTCCATCCAAGGGGTATCCGTAACGGTGCCTCACAAGACGGCGGTGATGGCATGGCTGGACCAGATTGATCCCCTGGCCGCGGAAATCGGCGCCGTCAACACCATCGTCAACCAGAACGGTCACCTCTGCGGCTACAACACGGATGCGCATGGCGCCATCCGGGCGTTAAAGGAAATGGTCAACCCCGCCGGCCGCGAGGTCGCCATCATCGGTGCCGGCGGCGCGGCCCGTGCCGTGGGCTTCGGACTTGCCGGCGAGAACGTGCCGCTGGTGATCGTTAACCGTACGGCGACCACCGGTAAAGCGCTCGCGGACAAACTGGGTGCCGATTATCGTTCACCCAATGCCTTCCGGCCGGCGAAGGGAAGCATATTGATCAATACCACCCCGGTGGGCATGTGGCCGCATGTCGATGCGCTGCCGTTACCGCTAAAACACCTGCGACCGGACATGATGGTCATGGACATCATCTACAATCCATCGCGAAGCCGCCTGCTCCGGGAAGCTGCCGACATGGGCTGTCAGGTCTTGAACGGCGTTCCCATGTTCGTCCACCAGGGCGCACTGCAATTCAAGCTGTGGACCGGCAAGGAGGCGCCCCTATCCGCCATGCACCAGGCGGTCAAGGCGGCCCTGTCGGGTCAACCCGAACCGTCAACCGCTGCGTTCCAGAGAGACCCTGCCGATGATCGCCATTGAAACACGCCCCATCCGCAACTGCGCCGTAAGGGTTCCCGGGTCGAAAAGCTATACCCACCGCGTTCTGATTGCCGCCGCCATGTCTTCCGGCAAATGCACCCTTCTCAATGCCCTGCGCAGCGAAGATACCGATTTGACGCTGGGCGCCCTCCGCCAGATGGGGGCCGACATTGTCGAACGCGGCGACACCATCGACATGGTCGGCTGCGCCGGACGGTTTCACCCGACGGCCGATCCGATCTATCTGGGCAATTCCGGCACCTCCATGCGCCTGCTGATGTCCACCGCCTGCCTGGGGGAGGGGGACTACCTGCTCACCGGTACACCGCGAATGCAGGAGCGGCCCGTCCAGCCCCTCGTGGACGCGCTGGGGCAGGCGGGCGTCCGGGCGGAATGCATCAACGGCACCGGATGCCCGCCGGTGAGGATTCATGGCGGTGATGCCACTGGGGGCGAAGTCGCCATCGACTGCTCGCTGAGCAGTCAGTTCCTCTCCTCGCTTCTTCTGGCGGCACCCGGTTTGAAGCGCGGATTGGACATCCGTGTGATTGGCACGGCGGTTTCCAGACCGTATATCGACATGACGATCGAAATCCTGGACCGTTTCGGCGTCCAGGTCGAGCGCAAGGGCTACGAACGTTTTATGGTTGCCGGCGGACAGACATTCAACCCGGGGCGCTATACGGTCGAGTCGGATGCATCCAATGCCTCTTATTTCTGGGCGATCGGCGCGATCAGCGGTCGCCGCATCACGGTCGAAGGTATCCGCCAAAGCTCCCTTCAGGGCGATCTGGGCATCGTCGAACGCCTTGAACGGATGGGTTGCCGGATAACCCGCAGCAAGGAAGCGTTGGGCGTTCAGGGCGGCGAGCTCCGCGGCATCGACACGGACATGGGGAATATGCCCGACATGGTGCCCACGCTGGCCGTCGTGGCCGCTTTTGCCCGGGGAACCACCGTGATTCGTAACGTGGCCCACCTCAAGGCCAAGGAGTGCGACCGCCTGGCCGCCGTAATGACCGAACTCGGGCGGATGGGCATTGAAACCCGCAGCGATGGCAACGATTTGACCATCGTCGGCGGGAAACCCCACGGGGCGGAGATCGAGACCTACGACGACCACCGGATCGCCATGAGTTTCGCCGTTGCCGGTCTCATGGCGATGGGCACCCGTATCCGCAATGAGCGCTGCGTAGACAAATCCTTTCCCGGATTCTGGCAGGTGTTCGCGCAGGTGACCGCGTGACCAACATCTATTTGGTCGGATATCGCTGCTGCGGCAAATCGTCGCTGGGACGCCTATTGGCTGTGCGTCTGGGGTGGTCTTTTGTGGATACGGACGAATGGTTGGTCTCAGGGGCCGGCCAGACAATCGCCGCCATCGTCAATTCCCATGGCTGGGACGCATTCCGGAAGATGGAGCGTGACTGCATGGCGCGCATCGCCGGTCGGAAGGACCAGGTGGTGGCCACGGGCGGCGGGGTGGTGACCGACCCCCGCAATGTCAAAGCCATGCAAGCCTCCGGCGTCGTCGTCTGGCTCACGGCATCCGCCGAGGTCATTCGGGAACGCATGCGCGGCGACGCTCGTACGGCCGACCAGCGGCCGGCCCTCACGAACTGTGATGCCGACAACGAGATCGAAAGCGTGCTGGAAAAAAGGGCGCCTCTTTACCACGCAGCCAGCCAAATCGCCGTGAATACCGATCGGGGATCGATTCCCCTACTGGTCGAAACCCTCCTGACCCGGTTGCGCCCGTTGGGTTTAAAACCGTAGCGGTTGCCGGAATAAGGGGCCGGAATTGAGGATTGGCGTCGATTACGGTGCCGAATCGAAAGAACTTCGACGGCCGGCGGCCCTGGGGCCAAGGGCTCAAACGATCAAGGATAATGCCATGTCCAGCTCTTTTGGCAAGCTGTTGCGGGTCACCACATTCGGCGAATCGCATTGCAAAGGCGTGGGCGCCGTTCTCGACGGATGCCCCCCCAGGCTCTCGCTTTGCGAAGCCGACATCCAAGTGCAACTCGACCGCCGTCGCCCGGGGCAGAGCGCGCTTTCCACCGATCGGCAGGAGGACGACCGCGTCACCATTCTTTCGGGGGTGGAAAACGGGCTGACCCTGGGGACGCCGATCGGGCTTTTCGTGGCCAACAAAGACCATATCCCGGGCGATTACAAATCCATGCAGGCGATCCCCAGGCCCTCGCACGCGGATTTCACCTATCAGATGAAATACGGGGTCCGCGCGGCCAGCGGGGGCGGGCGGTCGAGCGCCCGGGAGACCATCGGTCGGGTGGCGGCCGGCGCGATCGCCGAGAAATATCTGGGCGAACGTCACGGCATTGACATCGTGGCCTGGGTCAGCGCGGTGGGCCGCATCGAAGCCGGCCCGGTGAATGTTGAAACCATCGACCAGGCCGCGGTCGACCAGACCGCAGTCCGCTGCCCGGATCCGAATGCCGCCGAACAGATGGCGGCCCGCATCGCCCGGTTAAAAGATGAGGGCGACAGCATCGGCGGGATCGTCAGCTGTGTGGCGCGCAATGTTCCGGTCGGCTTGGGCGAACCCATTTTCGACAAGCTCGAGGCCAAACTGGCGCAGGCCATGCTGTCCATCCCGGCCACCAAAGGCTTTGAGATCGGCAGCGGCTTTGCCGGTGCCCGTATGCAGGGATCGGAGCACAACGATCCCTTCGTTCAGAAGGGGGCGCGCCTCGGAACGGTAACGAACAACAGTGGGGGTACGCTCGGCGGGATCAGCAATGGGGAGCCGATCGTTTTCCGGGTGGCCTTCAAGCCGCCAGCCACGATCAAGCAACCACAGGAAACCGCCGATTTCGACGGTCGGCCGGCCGTGCTGGAAGCCAAGGGTCGGCATGATCCCTGTGTCGTGCCGCGGGCGGTCCCCATCGTGGAGGCCATGACCGCGTTGACCCTTGGTGATCTGCTGCTGCGCCAGCGCATGCGCTTGACCTAGGCATTGGAGTGCACGAAGTCCAACCATGACCACACCACTGACCAACCGCATCAACCGCATCGAACCGTCCGGAACGGTCCAGCTGACAGCGATTCTGCAGGATCTGCGGGCCCGGGGTCTCGACGTGATCGACATGGCCGTGGGAGAGCCTGACTTTGCTGTCCATCCGGCAATCGTCGCGGCGACATCGAGAGCGTTGGACCAAGGCCTTTCACGCTACGGTCCCGTCGGGGGGCTGCCCGCCCTGAGAAGCCGCATCGCCGAAGACTTCGAAGGCTGTGAAGCAAGCGACATCATCGTCACCAATGGCGCCAAGCAGGCCCTTTACATGCTGTTTCAGGTGTTGTGCGAGAAAGGCGCAGAGGTCGTCCTTCCGAAGCCCTGCTGGGTCAGCTTCAGCCACCAGGTGAAACTGGCCGGCGGACGGCCGATTCTGGTGCCCACGCGCAACCACCAGCTTGACATCGAGGCGATCGCAAACGCCATCGGGCCGCGAACGGTGGCCGTGTTGATCAACTCGCCCAACAACCCCACCGGTGCCGTCTATCCGCCTGAAGCCATCGAAGCTGTGGGCCGGATTTGCCAAAACAAGGGGATTTGGCTCATATCCGACGAGGCCTACCAGGCTTTCGACTTCGATCGGGATGTAGTTTTCAGTCCTTTTGGCATTCGTTCGATACGGGAGCGGCTCATCGTCGTCCGCAGTTTCTCCAAGACCTACGGCATGACCGGCTTCAGGGTCGGCTATGCCGTGGGGCCGGCTTCCGTCATCGACGCCCTGAGCCGTCTGCAGAGCCACCTTAGCGGCAATGTGTGCACCTTCGCGCAGCACGGGGCGCTCGCAGCGCTGGACCTGCCGAACGAAACCATCGAGACGCAGCGCCGGCACTACATGCGGAGACGGGACCGGGCCTTCGAGCTGACCGAATCCTTGTTCGGCTGCCGACGACCGGCGGGCGCGTTTTACCTCCTGCCGGGGATTGAACGCTATGCCGAACGTTTTCAAAGCGGCATCGAGCTGGCCGCCCATTTGCTTGAAAACGCCCACGTGGCCGTCGTCCCCGGCGAACACTTTTTTGCCCCCGGGCATGTCCGCATTTCGTTTGCCGTGGACGGCGAAATGCTGGAAGATGGGTTTCGTCGTCTGCAGGAGGTGTTGAGCGTATGATCGGCCTTATCGGTTTCGGACGCTTCGGTGCGCTGACGGCCGGCTATCTGGCCCGGGATTTTCCGGTTTTTGTTTATTCACGCAGCCGGCCGGCCGACGTGATCGCGGATGTGGGGGCCGAGTCTGCGTCGCTCGAGGCGGTCTGCCGGCAGGCCTTCGTCGTTTTGTCGGTCCCCATTTCAGCCATGCCCCGAACCCTGCAACAGATCGCGCCGTTGCTTAAACCCAACTCCGTGGTCATCGACGTATGCTCGGTGAAGATCCACCCCATGCAATGGATGCGTGATTATCTCCCGCCGCAGGTCCACATCCTGGGGACCCATCCCATGTTCGGGCCGGACAGTGCGGCGGATTCGCTGGAGGGCCGTAA
>JASJBQ010000051.1 GCA_030066455.1 Desulfobacterales bacterium | reverse complement strand
CCAGGGGCGACCAGGCCGTGACCCCCAGGTCCAGAGCCTTCGCCATGGGCAACAGTTCGCGCTCGACGGTGCGTTCCACCAGGCTGTACTCCACCTGGATGGCCACGAACCGGCTCCAGCCGCGAAAATCGGCCAGGGCGTCCGCCCGGGAAACGATCCAGGCGGGTGTGTCGGATATGCCCGCGTACAGGATTTTTCCGGCACGCACGAGATCGTCAAAAGCCCGCATCACCTCCTCCACCGGCGTCATGAAGTCCCAGGCGTGCAGCCAGTAGAGGTCGATGTAGTCCAGTTGCATCCTTTTGAGACTGGCTTCCAGTGACTGGACCATGTTCTTGCGGTGATTGCCCGCGGCATTGGGGTCGCCCACCGGGGCGCTGTTGCTGTACTTCGTGGCCAGGACAAACCGCTCCCGGTCGCCGGCAACGAATTCGCCCACAAGCTTTTCGCTGGTGCCAGCCGTGTAGATGTCGGCGGTGTCGATAAAATTGCCGCCGGCTTCGGCGAAAGCGTCGAAGATGCGGCGACTCTCGGCCGGGGAAGCGCCCCAGCCCCGGTCGTCGCCGAAAGTCATGGCACCCAGGCAGAGCTCCGATACGCGCAGTCCGCTGTGCCCTAAAAGTCTGTAGCGCATTCCGCCCTCCTGTCAACAAATGCAGCTTGATGGGATTTCCGTTCAGATGTTCGGCCGACGGTTGATCGTGTCACAAGGCCTCCGGGCAGACGGCCGTGTGATCAAATGAAGCTTTAATGGACCCGTGCGCACAGGTCAAGCCCCGAGCGGCGGCCGCAATCAGACGGCCGTCCGCATACGGCGGTGTCATGAGGGATGAGACGAAAGGTAACCGACGAAGCGACGACCGCCGGCACTTACGACAATCGCGCCATCCCAATGGTCCTCATCAGGTGGCGGAAACCGTCGGCGGGACATACGCCGTTCAGCGCCTGACGTAGGAAGAAAACTCCTGGTAGACTTTTTCGATGGGGATGGCAAAGCCGACCCCTTCGACCGATTGATGCACGACTTTCTGGGTGTTGACCCCGACGATCTGGCCGCTGTCGGTCACAAGGGGGCCGCCGCTGTTGCCGGGATTGATCTGGGCATTGGTCTGGATCAAGCCGTTGCGGTAGCCTGAGAATACGCCCGAGGTGACCGTGTGCCCCATGTTCAACGAATTGCCGATGGCAAACAGCGGCTGTCCGTGGGCGAGACGGGAGCTGGCGCCCTGCGGGATGATCGGCGTTTTGTACCCCGAGACCTTCAGGAGGGCCAGGTCGAGCGTTTCGCTGACCGCGACCTTCTCGGCCCGCAGTCGGGATTGATCGGCCAGGATGACCTCGAAGCCTTCCTGGGCCAGTTCCTCGAAACGCTGTGCCCGGAACTGATCGTAGCGATCCTCGTACTGGGCAAGCATCTCGGCATAGACGGCCTCCCGCTGCCGCAGCGATTGACGTGTCTGTTCGATGTAGCGTCGCCACTTGCGGTATTCGGCCGACGACATCCCGTCCTTCGAGCGGGCCAGCTGCGTCTCATTGTCTTTAAGCTGTTGGTATTCCAAATCGATCACGTTGCGGCGCATGTCCAATTCCTTTTTTATCCGGGCGAGCGCCGAGCCGTTTTGCTCAATGGCTTCCGAGCTGTCGATCACATGACGGTTGGTGACGATGTAGCCGTTCGCCGAGATGAAAAAACCCGATCCCGAACCGGCCGCGCGCGCGATGGACACGGTGGCGTTGCGCGCCTCCTCGATCCTGTTTTGCGGCGGCATCTTTTGGGCTAACTGTTTACCGAGATCCTTGCCGAAGTTGGAGTCCGCTTCATCGGCGTTCGGGTCGCGATCGTCACCCGCCGCAGGGTCCTCCTCCGGGTGGTCGGGCGTATCCGTAAAATACCAAACCCCGTTGGCGCCCTTGTATTTATAGACACCGGCGTCAGCGACATTGACCGCCAGGAAGACCAGTGCCACCAAAACGAAAAGGCCTCCATGACCAAAATAATAATCAAATCGCCAGGCTGCCGTCAGCCGATTCGTCTTGCGCAGATGCATCGTATCGATCTCCGTCAAATGGTTCGGACCCAATGCAGCGGTCGCTGGCAACCGCCCGTCACGTTTTCCATCGAAAGTTTACGCCCGCAGGCATCAATCCGCCGGCTTGATCCGTTAATACCGAAAACCCTGTAGCGTTAAATATTTTTACTATGAAACCTGGGAAGGGTCAAACAAGATTTACATCGGTTTTGGATTTAGCCCGGGACGAAAGTTTCCAGGCGGCGCTCGGCAGGATGGTAGCGTGACACGCAGCCGCTCGACATCCAGGCGGGCAGGGCGTGTAATTGCCCTCCTCCGGGGCTATAGTAGGTGTAGGGTCGGTGGAAATGCCCCGCAAAAATGGTCCGGGCGCCCTCGCGGAATCGGGCTTCGGCAAAGACCTCGATCTGGTCGATGGGCAGGCGGCGGCGAAAAGCCGGGTTGGTGTGCTTGAGGCGGCGCTTGAGGTGCTCCGCCAGGGCGGGGCCCAGGGGAAGCCCCTGCAAGAGCAGACGGGACAGACGGTTCTTGCTGAGTCGGTGAAAGGAAAGATAGCGCCAATCCAGCCGGTTGATCTGGTCGCCGTGACAGAAAAGATTTTCACTTTGATCCTGATGCCAGGGGCCGGTAACGCACCAGCTGAAGGCATCGGCGTGGCTGGTGGTCAGGAAGAATTCGCGGTTGCCCTCCAGGAAGCCGATAGCACGTCGCTGCTTCTGCTGGCGGCACCAGCTCAGAAAGCGTCGGTGCAGTTCGTTCTCGTAGCGGGGCAGGGCCACCCAGAGATCGAAGATGTCCCCCAGGAAGACCAGGTCGTCGTCGAACCGGGCCAGGGCGTCCAGCAACTTGAAAAAAGCGGGGGCGTTGCCCCGGGCCTTGCTGACATGGGCGTCGGCGATAAGGATCAGGGGTTTTCTTCCTCCGAGCCCAGGATTTCTTCGGTTTCCATCCACATCACATTGATAATCCCGAAAGCGCAGGCCAGCAAAACGCCCAGGATCCAGGCAAAATACCACATATATTTTCTCCTTAGCAGCTCGTTCACAATGTATCGAATGTTATAAGGGCTGTTTCTAAATTAGGATTTTGGTTCAAGCTCAAGGCGGCCGTGAGGTTTCAACCGGAGGAATACCCAGGTATTTCGAGGATTGAAACCTCACGCCCAACGCCGAGATTGGGCCAAAAGACAATTTAGAAACAGCTCCTAGTAGGCTGAATGCGTGTCCTTCTCAATCTGCTCCTCTGTCACCTTGCCGCGCATCACCCGGTAGACCCAGCTGGTGTAGGCCAGCACGATGGGCAGAAAGACCACCACAGCGCCGAACATGAGCATGAGGGTCCGGTGGCTGGAGGTGGCATCGTAGAGCGTCAGGCTGTGATCCGGTTGGGTGCTGGAAGGCATGATAAACGGGAACATGGCCAGTCCCGCCGTCAGGATCACCCCGGCCAGTGAAACCCCGCTGAAGACGAAACCGATCCCCGGTCTTCCCGCGCGGCAGAGATAAATGGCCGCCAGAACACCCAGGTAGACGCTGACCGGTGCCAGCATCATGGCCGGGTAGGTCTTGAAATTGCCAAGCCAGGCCCCGGCGGCGATTTCGACCTGCTTGTCCAGCGGTGTGATGACGGTCGCGGGATCCGCCATGGAAACCACCCGGTAACCCTCGATCCCGAAAGCCTGCCAGACGCCGGCCAGGCTGAAGGCGGCGAGAAAAACAAGGCCGCAAAGGGTTACGCAGCTGCGGGCGCGGGCGTAGAGCTCCCCTTCGGTGCGCATCTGGATCAGCACCGCCCCGTGCATGACGAGCATGCTCAGGCTGACCACACCGGCCAGGAGCGCAAAGGGGTTGAGCAGACCCCAGAAACTGCCCGTGTAGAACGGCCGCATGAATTCGTCGTAATGGAAGGGCACGCCCTGCAGCAGGTTGCCGAAGGCCACCCCGAACACCAGGGCCGGTACGGCCCCGCCCGCAAAAAGCCCCCAGTCCCAGGCGTTGCGCCAGCGCGGGTCCTCGACCTTGCTGCGGTAGTCGAAACCCACCGGTCGGAAGAAGAGTGCGAATAGCACCAGCAGCATGGCCCAGTAAAATCCGGAGAAAGCCGTGGCGTAGGCCACCGGCCAGGCCGCGAAAAGGGCTCCGCCGGCGGTGATGAACCAGACCTGGTTGCCTTCCCAGGTGGGCCCGATGGCATTCAGCAGCACCCGTCGCTGGGTGTCGGAGCGGCCCACGAAGGGCAACAGGGCCCCCACCCCGAGATCGAAGCCGCCCAGGAGCACGAAGCCCACCAGCAGGACGATCACGAAAAGCCACCAGATGAGTTTGAGGGTCAGATAATCGATAAACATGGCACCGCTCTCCTTACCTGTACTTTGACGCGCCCGACATCAGGCGGCGACTTCGTGTTCGAAATGATAACGGCCGGTATGCAGGCTGCTGGGCCCGATCCGGACGAATTTCACCATCAGATAGACTTCCACCACCAGCAGCAGCGTATACAGGACCATGAAACCGGCGATGCTGCCGATCAGGTCGCCGACCGTCAGCATCGAGGTGGACAGAAAGGTCGGCAGCACGTCACCGATGGTCCAGGGCTGTCGCCCGTATTCAGCCACGAACCACCCCATCTGAATCGCGATCCAGGGGGCCGGCAAGGCCACGACCAGTGTCTTCAGCAGCCACCTCTTCTGCTCGAACACGCGGGTGCAGCAGTAGTAGAAGGCCACCGCGATCAGGGCCAGCATGGCGAAACCCAGCCCCACCATGATGCGGAAAGCCCAATACATGGGGGCCACCCGGGGGATGGTATCATTGGCGGCCTGGCGGATCTGCTCGTCGGTGGCGTCCACCACCTTGGGCGTGTAGCGCTTGAGCAGCAGACCGTAGCCCAGATCCGCTTTCTTGGCCTCGAAGGCCTGCACCACGGTCTCGGAGCGCTCGCCCGCCCGCAGCTTTTCCAGCAGGCCGTAGGCTTGCATACCGTTGCGCACGCGCACTTCGTTTTCGGCGATCAGGTCCTTGATCCCCGGGATCGGCGTATCGATCGAACGGGTGATAATCAGCCCGCCCACCCAGGGGACCTTGATTGCCATGTCGGTTTCCTGCCTTTCCTGGTTGGGGAAGCCGAAAACGGTCAGTGAACTTGGCGCCTCGTCGGTTTCCCAGTGGGCCTCCATGGCCGCCAGTTTGACCTTCTGGACCTGGCCGGTGACGACACCGCTCTCATCTCCCAGCACGATGACCGAGAGAATCGAGGCCAGTCCGAAACCCGTGGCCACGGCAAACGAACGCCGGGCAAAGGCCAGGTCGCGGCCACGCAACAGGTAGTAGGAACTCACCGCCAGTACGAACATGGTGGCGGCGACATAGCCCGATCCGACCGTGTGTACGAATTTCACCTGGGCCACCGGGTTGAAGAACAACTCGGTAAAACTGGTCAGCTCCATGCGCATGGTTTCGTAGTTGAATTCGGCGCCCGCCGGAAAACCCATCCAGCCGTTGGCCACCAGGATCCACAGGGCGGACAGATTGGAGCCCAGGGCCACCAGAAAGGTCACTGTCAGATGGGCCCGCTTGCTGAGCCGCTCCCAGCCAAAGAAAAAAAGCCCCACGAAGGTCGATTCCAGGAAAAAGGCCATGAGGCCTTCAATGGCCAGGGGGGCGCCGAAGATGTCGCCCACGTAGTGGGAGTAGTAGGCCCAGTTGGTACCGAACTGGAATTCCATGGTCAGGCCGGTGGTTACCCCTAACGCGAAATTGATCCCGAAGAGCTTGCCCCAGAATTTCGTCATGTCGCGATAAATGACCTTGCCGGTCATCACGTAGACCGATTCCATGATGAACAGAATCCAGGAAAGCCCCAGGGTGAGGGGGACGAAAAGGAAGTGATACATGGCCGTCAGGGCGAACTGCCAGCGCGACAGCTCGATCAATGTGTCACTCGGTAGCATGGGCGAACTCCTTGTGGGCTGCCGAAGCATTCATGAAGGCGATGGCCTGAAAACCGCGGGCGACCGCCGCGGGCGGCGTAGGCGGCAGAAGCCGGGGCCAGCTGGATTTTCAGGGCCGGGATGACATTTCAACGAAAGATCTCTATTATAACCGTTTTACGACTGTCAAATGGTTTCATGATGGACACCGAACCCGCGCATAGCAGCAAAACCGCCCGGCGCTGGCTCTTCCAGCAGGCCGGCCACGCCCGCGGCTGGGTGGCGCTCACGGCTGCCCAGGGGGTGGCGGCCGGGCTCCTGCTGATCGTCCAGGCCGCCCTGGTGGCAGGCATCATCCACGGTGTCTTTATTGCGGGCATGCCCCGCGCCCAGTTGGGCAGCCGTTTCGGGATGCTGATCGCCGTGGTCGGCCTGCGCGCGCTTCTGGCCTGGGGGCGCGAGGTCGCCGGATTCAAGGCCGGCGCCCGGGTCCGCAGCGCCATCCGGCGCGCGCTGGTGGAGCGGCTGTTCAGCGCCGGGCCCGGCCTGACCCGCAAGCATGCCGGCGGGGCGTTGTCAAGCAGCGTCATGGAGCAGGTGGAGGCGCTGCATAACTTTTACGCTTTCTACCTCCCGCAGTTGGTGCTGGCCGTCCTGGTACCGTCGGCCATCCTTGTCGCCGTCTTTCCCATCAGCTGGACCGCCGGTGCCATCCTCCTGTTCACCGCACCGCTGATCCCGCTTTTCATGATTCTCGTGGGGATGGGGGCCGAGAGCATCAGCCAGAAGAATTTCCAGGCCCTCTCGCGCCTGAGCGCCCAGTTTCTGGACCTGCTGCGGGGTTTGCCCAGCCTGCGACGCTTCGACCGCGGCCGGGACGCAACCGCCAAGGTGGCCGCCGTTTCCGAAGACTACCGCCGTCACACCATGCAGGTGCTGCGGGTGGCCTTCCTCTCCTCGGCCGTCCTCGAATTTTTCAGCTCGGTGTCCATCGCGCTGGTGGCGGTCTATCTGGGCACCTCCTACCTGGGTTATCTCAATTTCGGCACCTACGGGACCCCGCTCAGCCTGGCCGACGGCCTGTTCATCCTGATACTGGCGCCGGACTATTTTTTCCCCCTGCGCGAACTGGGCACCCACTACCATGCCCGGGCCGAGGCGGCCGGGGCCGCCGAAGAAATTCTCAAGGTGCTGGATTGGCCGCCGCCGGCGACCCTGCCGACCGAGGCGCCCAGAGAATTGACGCCGCCAGTGGAAATCCAGTTTCGCGACGTCCGGCTGGAGTTTGAGGCCCGGGGAAAAAATGTGCTCGCGGGGGTTGATTTCACACTGCGCCCCGGCGAACAGGTCGCTCTCGTCGGCCCCAGCGGTGCCGGTAAAACCACGATTCTCAACCTGCTTCTCGGATTTGAGCAGCCGGACGGCGGCGAGATCCTGGTTGGCGGCCGGTCCCTCGCCGGGCTGGACATCGAGGCTTGGCGCCGGCAGCTGGCCTGGATCGGTCAGCAGCCGGCCCTGTTTCACGGCACGCTGCGGGAGAACATCCGCCTGGGCCGCCCCCGGGCGGGCGACGATGCCGTCGAGGCCGCCGCCCGGACGGCCCGCGTCACGGAATTCAGCCGCCGGCTGCCGGACGGGCTGGACACCCGCATCGGCGAGATGGCCAGTAATCTCTCGCGCGGCCAGGCCCAGCGGGTGGCCCTGGCCCGGGCCTTCCTGAAGGACGCCCCCCTGCTGCTCCTGGACGAACCCACGGCCGGCCTGGACCTGCAAAACGAGCAGCTGGTACTGGAAGCCCTACAAGCCCTGTGCCGCAATCGGACGGTGCTCACGGTAAGCCACCGCCTGGCCAGCATCCGGGCGGCCGACCGCGTGCTGGTGATAAACGGGGGGCAAATCGTCGAGGCAGGCCGCTACGATGAATTGTTGGCCGCCCGCGGCCGTCTGTATGCCATGATCGCCCGCACGGAAAGGACCTTCGATCTTGCCTGACGGAAACCAGTCAATGCGTCCTTTTCTGCACCTGCTCAAGCCCCACCGGGCCGGGATGTTCATCGGCCTGCTGCCGGCCGTGGCGGCCGCCGGCGCCGTGGTGGGTCTTCTGGCCGTGTCCGGCTGGTTCATCGCGGCCGCCGCCTTTGCGGGCCTCACCCCGGTGACGGCCCATGCATTCAACATGCTGCACCCCAGCGTGGCCGTCCGCTTTTTCGCCATCCTGCGCACCCTGGCCCGCTACGGCGAACGCGTCGTCAACCACAACACCACGTTCAGGATTCTGACCTCTCTGCGCACCTGGGTGTACGCCCGGATCGTGCCGCTGGCCCCTTCCGGGCTGGCCGGCTTTCGCCAGGGTGATCTTTTAAACCGCATCGTCGCCGATGTCGATGCCCTGGACAACCTCTTTATCCGGGTGATGACGCCCTCGATCGTAGCGGGTGCCGTCACGATCGCCGTTCCTCTCCTGCTGGCCGCCTATTCGCCGGCCGCAGCCGGCGCGCTGCTCGTTTTCCTGGTGGCCGCCGGCCTGGCGGTGCCGGCCGGCACTCAACGCTGGGGGGCGGACACCGGCCGCAGCCTCACGCACCACAGCAGCCGGCTGCGCACCCATCTCGTGGAAGCCCTGCAGGGCATGGCCGACCTCCTGGCTTTCGACGCCGGCCGCCACCAGATCGAGCGCATATGGTCCGCCCATCGGGCGCTGGTCGCGGGCCAGGAACGCATGAGTCGGATCAACGGCGCCGGCGCGGCCGGCACCACCCTGCTCGCGGGCGGCGCCATCTGGAGCGTGCTTTACATCGGGGCCGACCTGGTGGCCACGGGCACGCTGGACGGCGCCCACCTGGCATTGATGACCTTTGCAATCCTGGCGGCGTTCGAGGCCGTGGCGCCCCTGGCCGCCGCCTACCAATATCTGGGACAGACCCGGCAGGCGGCCCGGCGTCTGAACGAGATCGTCAACCGGCCGCTACCGGTCTCCTTCCCATCCGCCCCCGTCACACCCGATAATGCCGGGATCGTCTTCGAAAAGGTGTCCTTCCGCTACGACCCGGAGGCACCCCCGGTGCTGGAGGATTTCGATTTGCGCGTCGCGCCGGGTGAGCATGTGGCGGTCATGGGCCCCACCGGTGCGGGCAAGTCGACGCTCATCAACCTGCTGTGCCGCTTCGGCGATTCTGAGAAAGGGCGCATCCGGATCGGCGGCGTGGACCTCAAGCAATGGCCCGAGACCCAGCTGCGACAGGCCCTGGCCGTCGTTCCTCAGCAGGCCCACCTGTTCAACGCCAGCATTCGTGAAAACCTGCTCTGGGCCAAGCCGGAAGCCCGGGAGCCGGATCTCTGGGCGGCCCTGGACAAGGCCCGCCTCAAGGATTTCGTCGCCGCGCTGCCACAGGGGCTGGACACCTGGACCGGGGAACTCGGCCAGCTAATCTCGGGCGGCGAGGCCCGCCGGCTGGCCGTGGCCCAGGCCGTGCTGCGTGACGCCCCCATCTGGCTGTTGGACGAGCCCACGGAAGGTCTGGATGCGGAAAACGAACAAGCACTTATCCGCACGATCCGGGCACTGAGCGAAGGACGCACCCTGCTTATCGTCACCCACCGGCCGGTGGGCCTAGCCGAACTGGACCGGATCGTCATTCTCGAAAATGGAAAGGTGGCCGAAGCGGGAACCTACGCTGCCCTTATGGCCGCAGACGGAAGGCTGGCCGCCATGTTCGACGCCATCTGGTGACGGCCGATAGGCCCGCATTGCGCTGGCTGAAGCGCGGCTGGCATTGTATCCCCCGGATGAGTCTGTTACGGTACACCCCAGGCTTGACAGTCTGCTGCCAAACGACCGCATACCATGTCGCCACCAATCACATATACGCTTCGCTCCGGCTACCTTCCGGGCTGCATCGGCCGGATCGCCGAACTCCACGGCAGCTACTACCATGCGCACTGGCATTTTGGCCTCTATTTCGAGGCCAAGGTGGCCACCGAACTGTCTGCGTTTCTTCGGCGCTACGACGAAATGCGCGACGGGCTCTGGTGCGCGGTGAAGAACGGCCGGATCGAGGGGGCCGTTGTGATCGACGGCATCCACGCCGCCACCGAGGGCGCCCACCTGCGATGGTTTATCGTGTCTGAAGCCCTGCGCGGCAAAGGGGCGGGTCGGCAGCTGCTCGAAGCGGCCATCGCTTACTGCCGGCAGAAGAAATACGCTCGCGTCTTTCTCTGGACCTTCGAGGGCCTGGATGCGGCGCGCCACCTTTACGAATCCCTGGGATTCAGGCTCATCCACCAGCAGAACGGCACGCAATGGGGTACCACGGTCACCGAGCAGCGCTTCGAACTTGATGCGCCAGGTTTTAAACGCCGGTTATTTCCCCGCCAATCAGGGGCGTGAAGTCTACAAGGACGGGCATGCCTGCGACGCGGATGATAACGTCACGGAACTGCAAATGGGGGAAGCGGCCCGTAAAATCCGCTGAAGGCCCACAGACCTATTACCGCCGGGTTTAGTTTGCCACGGATACCAGGAGAATGCCTTGGTCGAATCAATCACCAACAGCATCGGCATGGAGCTCGTCCTTCTACCGGCCGGAAGATTTCTCATGGGTGGGGACTGGGATGCCGAGCAGGCCGACGAAAACGAACTGCCGCAGCACGAGGTCGCGTTCAAACGCCCCTTCTACATCGGTCGCACGCCGGTAACGCAAGCCCAATGGGAAGCGGTCATGGGTGACAATCCGAGCGAATTCCAGGGGGGGGAGCACCCGGTGGAAACGGTTTCCTACGAGGATGCGGCCGCGTTCCTGGAGCGGCTGAACAGCAGCGAAGACAACCCGGGATACCGCCTGCCCACCGAGGCCGAATGGGAGTACGCCGCCCGGGCCGGATCAACGAGTACCTACGGCTTCGGGCCGCAAACAGCCAAACTGCCGGAATACGCCTGGTTTCAAAGAAACAGCGACCGCCGCACCCATCCCGTCGGCCGGTTGGCGCCCAACGCCTGGGGGCTTTACGACATGCACGGCAACGTGCACGAATGGTGCGCCGACTGGTTCGACCGCAACTACTACGCCCGCAGCCCCGGTGAAAACCCGCGCGGACCGCGCAAGGGCGTGGCCCGGTGCCTGCGCGGCGGGGATTGGGGCTCCGAAGCCTGGTACTGCCGCTGCGCCATCCGCAGCCTGAGCGCCCCCACGCGCCGCAGTCCCCGGGTGGGTTTGCGCATCGTCAGGCCGCAGGAGCGGCCGGCCGCGTCCAGAAAGCCAGGGGGGTTGATGGCCCGGGTTTTTTCTCCGCGCTGACCAGAGGCCTGGTCGGCGTCATCGGCGCTGCGGGCACCAAAGGGGCGCCGTGTTATTGGGCCGGGAGTAAGTTGCCGGGGTTGAAGCCGCCCAGACCGCTTCTGCGGGCGGGCTATCCGTGGAATGAGGCATAGCGGATCCTGTTCTTACCCGCCTTTTTCACCGCCCACATCAACCGCTCGGAAGCCCGGATCATCTCGCGCGGCGTCCTGGGCGCCGAGAAAAAGGTGACCACGCCGACGCTGAAGGTCACCCGCCAGCCGTTATCCGCCATCACTTCGGTGAGGCGGTCGCGGATCTTGGGAATGACCACCTTGGCCGCATCCTGATCGGTCTCGGGCAGCAGCACGACGTATTCGTCGCCGCCCAAACGCGCCACCCGGTCCGTGGCCCGCAGATAGCGCATCATGGTCCGTGCGACTTTGCGCAATAGGGTATCGCCCACGGTGTGCCCCAGGCGGTTGTTGATCGCCTTGAAGGCATCAATCCCGATATAGGCCAGGGTCATCGGGCGCCCGTAGCGCTGGGTCTTGAGGTATTCGTTCTCCACCAGGTTGTAGAGCGCCCGGCTGTTCAGCGCGCCGGTCAGGAAATCGGTCAGGGAAAGCGCCCGGGTGCGGGAAAGGGCCCGTTGAAGGCGGGCCAGCAGAATGACGCTCAGGACGTATACGGTCGCCCACGAGCCACACCGCCACAGGACCTCGACCAGCGCGCGCGGTTGCGGCCCGGCGTAATGGTCGGCCGTCCATTGAAAACCCGCACAGAACAGTGCGAGAAGCAGGCCCGGGCCGCGTCCGGCCTGAAGCGTCACGAAGTACAGGGGCAGCAGATAGACCGCCGCCAGCGAATAGGCGCTCCCGGCCAGGTAGTCCAGAACGGCCACCACACCAGCCGATGTCGCTCCGATAACCAGGATGACCAGCTTCTGCTGCCCTTCGGTCAAATCACGCATATTGGCCGTTATGGCTCAACCACGAACTGGACCGAGCCCAGCACCTGGTCGGCATCGTCCTGCAGATAGACTTTCCAGTTGCCCTGGCGGTCTCCAATCTCTTTGCTGGCAAAAGTCCGCCAGCGGGGACCGGCGCCCAGTGACAGCGGCACCCGGGCCACCTCTTCGTCGTCGAAATACCAGACCATTTGAACCTCGACCGGCCGGGTAATGTCGCGGGCCTCCAGAAAGCAGAAGACGGTTTCCGTCCCCGCCGGGAATACGTCGGTGACCCCCGCGGGCTCGCGCTGGTCGACATCGGTGCCAACCACCAGGCGCTCGACGCTGAACGGGGCGTTCTGAGCCGCCGCACCGGCGGCGAGGACCGTCAAAACCAGCACGACACTCAGCCCCACGGTCAGCAGCAGCCGTCGGGTCCCAGGAGAAGATCGCATCGGCAGCTCCTTTCTTGATCACTCGGATTGGGATAATATTTTGCCGCCCGCAAGAGCGGAATACTTCGGTTGGTCCTGGTGCGCGCGTTTGCATGGGGCGCTAACCGGTATCAAAGCAGCGACTGGTCGCGCGGCATTCCCATGGCATGATAGCCCTTGTCCACGTAGACGACCGTTCCGGTGATGCCGCTGGCCAGCGGGCTGCAGAGAAAAGCGGCCGCCTGACCAACCTCGTCGGCGGACAGCTCATCGCCCAGGGGCGCATTCTGAGAGACATAGGCCACCATACGATCAATCGCGCCGATGGCGGAGGCCGCCCGCGAGGCCAGGGGACCGGCCGAGATGCAGTTGATCCGCACCTGATGGCGGCGGCCGGCTTCGTGGGCCAGAACACGCACATCGCTCTCCAGGGCGGCTTTG
Organism: Desulfobacterales bacterium; assembly: GCA_030066455.1. The sequence goes on along the minus strand of JASJBQ010000051.1, from coordinate 7,435 downwards.
GCGGAACTCATTCCTCCGCCGTAACCGGGGATGACCCGCCGGCCGGCCAGATAGCTCAGGGCCAGGAAGCTGCCGCCCGGGGCCATCAGCGGAGCCAAACGACGCACCATCGCCACCAGCGAATAGGCGCTCACGTTGACGGCCGCGAGATAGCCGCTGCGGGTGGTCTCGATGAGCGGCTTCTGCACCTCGGGCCCGTTGGCCAGCGAATGCACCACGATATCCAGCGGCTTTTCACCCTCATCCCGCTGCAGTCGGCGGGCCAGCCCTTCCAGGGTGTAGTCGCCGACATCCCTGTAGCGCTTGTTGGTTTGGATCTCCTCGGGCACATCTTCCATGCTATCGAAGGCGGCATCCAGCGGATAGATGTGTTCAAATTCGAGAAGTTCGCCGCTGTGGAGACGCCGGGAGGCGTCGAGTTTGCCGCGGTCCAGAAGCATTTTGAAGATATTCCAGGTCGGCGGCCAGGTGCCGGCACTCACCCGGGCCCCGGCTTCGGCAAGCGCCTTGGCGATGGCGAAACCGTAACCCTTGTCGTCGGCAACGCCGGCCACCAACGCGTGTTGGCCCTGAAGATCAATCGTCAGCATCCTGTTTTCCCATCGCTTCGGTGGTATCGACACGCACAGCGCAAAAAACCGTCTCCGGCGCCAGGGCCTCCCTGAAAGCCCGTCCGCAGACGGCTGCGAAACCCCGGCCAGAGTTTTTTTCTACCCGTAACGATTTGCCTATCACGGATTCTTGGTGAAGTCGAGCCGCCGGCCATACGCCGGGAGAAGACACCCCCACGCCCATCATCCCTTCTCCCGGGGGGTGTCTTCAACAATCAGGGGACTGCGGCCGACGCCGGGCCAGAGCGCACAATGCCGTACAGGGCCCGCAGCGTCACCCAGCCCCCGGTGATGATCCAGAAAAAACCGCTGAGCAGGGTGGCACCGACGCCCAGCGCCGCCAGCGACGGTGCCCCCAGCCGAGCGACAAACGCCGTGTCGATGGCATCTGTCACGGGCTCCGCCGCCAGGGAAACCAGGACAGGCAGCGCGAGTCGTACCAGCGTCTTATGGGGCGCCCTCTGGAAGGGATGTACCGATTGGAAGGCTTGCATGCGAACGGCGCGCTAGTCGCCCAGAATACCCTTCACCTTGCCCTTGAGGCTTTCCACCTGCTTCTTGCTTTTATCGTCGAGACCCTTCACCGAAAAACCCTTGACCGTGACGCCCAGCTCCTCGAGTCCCTTGCCCAGGGCGGCGGTGACATCGGGCGACTGCATCTGTGTGTAGAGCTCGGCCAGAATCAGGTTCATGGCCCTGGCCGGCGTGACGCCGTCCTTCTTGCCGCCGACATCCTTCAGCTCGATGTAAGGCAGCTCGGCGGAGACCGTTTTACCCGCCAGAACCTTGGCCGTCAGATTGATGCGCCCATCCTTGATCACCACGCTCCGGATCAGCAGCTTCTTGCCGCCGCTGGCTCCGGCCTCGCCGGACTTCGGGGCGCCGCCGCCGGACTTGCCGGCACCGGTGCGCTGTTTCACATTGCGCAGCAGGGCATTGAAGTTGTCGTCCCGGCCGGAACGCTCGTAGGTGATCTCCGGCGCCACGATCTCGATTTTGTCGATGACGATGGGGTTGCCGGTCAACGACTTCTCATCCACGTTGACGTAGATGCTGCCAACGGTCATGGCCTGAGGGGTATTGAATCCCTTGGGGTTGCCCAGCTGGAAAGCACTCAGCTTGGCCTCGCCGGAAAAAAGCGAGACCCCGGCATCGCCCAGGCTCACCTGGGTCTGGGTGATTTCGGGACCGTAGGTGTTGACGGCCTTTTTGATGATCGGTCCCAGATTGGACAATCCGAAAAAAACGACCGCGGCCACGACCACCACGAGGGCACAGCCGATCAAAACCAGTTTTTTCATGGGGATGTCTCCTTTCATGCTGCGCTGGCCAATGATAAAGGACGTTGCCTGCAGAGAGCCGCCGGTGTCAGAGCGGCAAGTGTTTCATGCAGGCCTGCACGCCGTCCACATGCACTTCCAGGCGGTCCATGTCTTCCCGACCGCGAATGCCGTTTTTGAGGCAGTAATCCACCGCGTTGAGGTAGTTGATCTTGGACAGGGATTCTTTGTAGACAATTTCCTGCCGCTTGTACAACCGGACCCCCAGGCTCTGGATCTGCTTGAGCCGCTGGGGCGGATCATGTTTGTCGGCCGCTGTCTTCTGGAAATAACGGAACACCACCTGGTAGGATTCGAACAGCGGCGAAAGAAAACCGGCGAAGCACTTGAGCTTGCGGTAGCCTTCCGAGGTCAGGTTGTACGCTTCCGGCAGGGAGGCATGAGGCACGACGATGGCGTCCCCCATGAAGGCTTTGAGCGTCTTGCGCGTGACGGCATCGGGCAGCGCGCCCTCCCCCAGGCTGAACTCGTTCTGAAACAGCGTCTGCAGGAAATCGAACCGGGCTCGCAGGTCCCTCGTGCTGAACTGAAAGGCGTCGGCGGCCAGAATCGCGATGGCGGTCAGCGCCGCGGGCACGAAAGGCGCGATGCAATTGTTCTTGTAGTAATCCAGGGCGCTGCGTTTGGACGGGTAGACCTGGTAGTGCCCACCGGCGTCGTTCTCCTGGTCCCTGGGCCGGTAGGGCTTGATGTACTTCTGCTGCACGAAGTGCTTCAGGATGCGCGCCACGGCATTGGGCACGTCGTAGGTCAGGGTTTCTGCGCGCGCGACCTCCCGGGCGTCGAGGTAGTTCATAAACGTATCCACATGGGCGTCGATCTGCTCGCGGCTGATAATTTTGTGCGGGCGGTTCAAAAGGGCCGCTGCCACGAGGGCCTGCGGGGTGACCACGGTCTGGCGGTCGATGGCCTGCAAGACCCGGTTGCCCAGGTCGCGGGTCAGGGTACGCAGCTCTTTGCTGCGCATGTCGCGCACGCGCGCGCCGTAAGCGTTCTCCAGCTCCCGCAGGCGGATGGGATCGCAGAACTGGATATAGATGCGTCCGAAACGTTTTTTGAGCAGACGCCGGGCACGGACAAACTGCACGAAGGACTCCGGCGCCTTCTGCCCGCCCTGGATCTCATGGATGTAGGCCCCTTCCTCGGGCACCCGGTCGTAGCCCACGTAAATGGGCACGAAGGTCAGCTGTTCGCAAGCCCCTTCCTTGACCGCGTTGAGGATGATCGAGAGCATCCCCAGTTTGGGAAGCAGGAGCTTGCCGTTACGGCTGCGGGTCCCCTCGATGAAAACCTCGACATTGAAGCCTTGCCCCAGGAGCATGCGGATGTATTCGGAGAAGACCTTGGCGTAAAACAGGGCCCCCGAGAAGGAGCGGCGCACGAAGAAAGCGCCCACCCGGCGGAAAAAAGGCCCCACCGGCCAGAAGGCCAGATTGTTGCCGGCAAAGATATGCGGACAGGGCATGTTGTTGCGGCCCATGAGATAGGAGAGCACCAGGTAGTCGATGTGGCTCTTGTGACACGGAATCAGGATCAGCGGCCCCTCGCGCGATGCCCGGCGGACGGCGTTGAAGCCGTCGCTGTTGAAGGAGAGCCCGTCGAACATGGCGTTCAGCAGGGCATGCACCAGCCCCAAACCCATCTGCACCACCCAGGGGGTGGGCCGGGCGGCGATCTCGTCCACATATTTCAACGCTTCCCGGTGGACCTCGGGGATGGTCTTTTTGCGCCGCCGGGCATAGGCCTGCATGAACTGCTGCAGGCGTTCGTTGGTCAGGATGTGCTGCCGGATTTCCTCGGCGGGTTTGAGGATCGGGCCGGTGATGCTCTGGCGGTGGCGGGTGATGCGGTCGAGCAGCCGGTGGCGCAGAACAAGGGCGTCGCGGGCGCGTCCCTGCCCGCGCGCGTCCATCTGTTCAAGAAAAGCCCTGAGATTGATCGGTTCGGAAATCTCGACCAGGATTTTTTCGGGGGCGAAGACAATTTTCCACAAGCGGCGCCAGAGACCGGGGTTGGGATCCGACCCCATGAAGAGCGTCTTGTGGGTCGTGATCGGCGCGGTGGTGTAGAAGATCAGCTGGGGTACCAGCCAGATGGGGCGATCGATCTTTTTCTGCAAGGCGATCAGGAAAGCCAGCGGGTCGGGTTGGGACTGGACGTAGCGCCGGTAGAATTCGTTGCTTTCCACCAGCGAGAGCATGGCCGCCCGCCCGCCGCGCAGCTCGCGCTCGAGATAGCCCCCGGCAAAGGGGTCCGGTCGGCGGAAGCGTCGCAGGAGCAGATCCGCATGGGCCATAAGAATCCGCCCCAGGCGTTTCAGGGGTTGAAAGCAGTAGGAGCGGTAGTAGAAGCCGATTTCGGGGCAAGGCAGACCGGCCCGCTGGTAGAACGCGTGAAAAAAAAGCCGCTCCAGTCGGCTCTTGTGCTTGGTGACGTAGATGACGATGGCATCCGGGGGCAGACGACGCAGGGTTTCGGTCTGGTCCGCCTCGATGGAGACATGGGAGAACAGGAGCCGGAGCAGGACCGCCGGCAGCCGCCCCATCCGCGCCGGCAGGAACCAGCTGAAATGGTCGTGGGTATGCTGCAGGAGCCTGTCAATCAGGCCTGCGGTCGTGGAATGGCGTACCATGGATTATAATAATCCCTGCCCGTCTTCCAGCAACAAGCGGCCAATGGCATCGCCCAGAGAGAGGACCTCGAACGGTGGCCGGCCCTGCAGTTCGGCCGCCGTTCGCGGCACCGAGTCCGTGATCCAAAAATGTTCGAAACCGGCCCCCAGAAACGGCTTCCAGGCCGCCTGAGGAAAGACGCCGTGGGTGACATAAGCGCTCACGGCCGCTGCGCGGCGAGCCGTCAGCGCCCGCCGGCACTCCAGCAGGGTCCCGCCGCTCATGGCCAGGTCGTCGACGATCACCACGTGCCGGCCGGCCGGATCCCCTTCGCGGATGCTGATCTCGCGGCGGCCGCCGTCGCGGACCTTGTGGCAGACGATCTGGGGGTAGCCCTCGAACCACCGCCCGAAGCGCTTCCGGGCGCCTTCATCCGGGAAAGCGATCGCCAGGTTATCGATGTCGGCCAGCCGGGCGCGCAGCAGGGGAACACCGGATTCCAGGCGCGGAATGACCTGATCCGAAAAATAAAAGCGTTCCTGCAGGGCGTGGATATCGAAAATGATTATCTGGGTGGGCCCCGAAAGGGTCATGGGCACCCCGGAAATCATCTTGGCCAGAGTGGCCGCGGTGGCAATCTGACCGTCCCGGTCGACCCGCTCCATCGTCCCGGTGGGATAATACGGCAGCACCACCTTGAAGGAGCGCACCGCGTAGCGGGGGATCTCGTAGATGGCCGAAAGCTGGGTGAAGACATCCCCCGGCCTCTCGAAGGCGGCCAGGAAGGCCAGGTGATGATTGCGGATGATCTCGATGTTTTCGACCAGCAGATTGGGGAAACCGTCCGCAAATGCATCCCAGCGGATGGACGCGGTTCGAATCGGCGCGTGTGCCTCGGCGATGCGCTCGGCCAGGGCACTCATCTGCGGACAGGCCAGCAGGGTAATCATGGGATGGTCTCCATCGTGGCTGGGGAATCGGGGTCCGGGCGGCGCCGGACGGCTAAACGTTAGGCGTCGCCCGGCAGGTAGTCCTCCCGGACGGGTGTGAACACCTCCACGGCGACCGAATCCTCGTGGGCGTAGGCGCCGTGGTCCTCTTCACCGGGGATGCACCAGCTGTCGCCCGGCCGGACGGCGTAAGTCCGATCGCCGATGGTCAGATCGATCCGGCCGGACACCAGATAACCGGTCTGCTCGTGTGGATGCCGGTGCACCGGCAGATCGGCGCCCGCCTGGAGACGGAATTCCGCCATGAGCGTATGCGCACCGTATACGGTGGTTTTCATCCGGATCTTGTCGATGACGTCCTCGTAGCCTTGGGCGCTTGCCGGTGTGAACATGGTCTTGGTCCTTGCGATCGGTGTCATGGAATTGGCCGCCGTCCGGCGGCAGGGAACCAAGCGGGTAGAACCCCAAAAAAAATTGGATAAGGGTTCCTGACCGGGCGTGCGGCGTCGGGAATGCGGCGATTACACGCCCTGTCTGAGCCTATCGAACCGGCACATGACCCCGCCGGGGGCACTCAGATCATTTTCAAGGTTCGGTTTTAGCAAAGGTTGCCAACGGTAACAAGCGCGGGTGGCCGTCAGGATCGCACCACCCGAGTGGTGCAAATGCGGTCGTGCAACGTCCGCTTTTCGTCGTCGAAAACGGCCATGAGATAGCCGAGCATCAGGAGCATGCCGCTCAGGTATTCGGCCAGCTGGCGCCCCAGGGCCCGCGCGTAGCCGATCGGGCGGCCGTCGGGGAAGACCACCTTGAGGCCGCAGGCCATCTTGCCCGGGGTGGCCCCGAACCGGCCCAGAAAAAAGGTCGTGTAGACCAAACCGACGGCGTGATAGACGATTTGCAAAAACAGATTACCAGCCGCCGCTTCGCCGGAAAAGGCCGATCCGCCCGCAGCCAGCAAGAGCCCCAGACCAACCACCAAATTGACGACCAGGAGCACCAGCCCGTCGATCAGCTTGGCGCCGAATCGAATCCAGAAACCGGCGTACACCAGGCTCCCCCGGTCGCCGGCGCTCTGGCGCAGCTTCTGGATAAAAGACGGCTTGCAGTCGCCACAGATGCGGGCGTCGTCGATGCGGATCAAATCGCCCGGTTTGAAGGCGCGGCCGCATTCGGAGCAGGTGGCATCCGCCGGTGCCCCGGTTTCGGTCGCAGCGGGCATGTCCCATTCACGCGGGGATTCATCCGCTTCGGATTCCGGCGGTGCATCGGCGGCCGGTTTCGGCTGCGGTGCGCCTTTGACGAAATGCCGCAGCGGGCGCCAGTCCGCCATGTCGTGGCGGCGCACCTCGGTATCGGCGCTGATCGTGCCGGCCCTGAACAGCGCCTTGAGATCGGCGGGGCCCACCGGCCCGGTTTCCTCTCCGTGCAAGCGATAAAACCAATCCATGCGTGCTCCTGAAAATTGCGCCTGAAAGATACGGTGCCGCAGCGCGGGCGGTTTCGGTACCCTGCGAGGATTCAACCCGAATACGACGGCCCCGCGACGAATTGTTCGATCGCGCCACCGGCATGTTCACGGCGGGCCGATGGCTTGAGGCCACCATCCCATTTTAGCGGCTTGGTTTCAAGAGCGCGCCCCGCGGGGGAATACCGGTACCGGGCAAAAACCGGTGGCCGAATGGATGCGGGAAGGGCCACTGCGCCTGGGTAAGAGCGGGGGGTGGAGGCCGCCATTCAGACGGCAGACGGTTATCCCTGAATCAGCAAGGCTTGCGCTGCGACCAGAGATTTGCCCTTGGCCGCGGCCATAATTATTGTCTACTAATTCCGCTTCGCAGAGGGAATTAATTATAAATAACCATTCAGGAGTTCTGTTATGAAAAACATATGCATCCTGATCGCCGTCGGCCTGTTGATCG
>JASJBQ010000004.1 GCA_030066455.1 Desulfobacterales bacterium | reverse complement strand
ATCGTTATGGTCGAAGGCGGCGGCAACATCGTGAGCGAAGCCGACATGCTCGAAGCCATCTTTTTCGGTCATCAGGCCATGCAGCCGATCATCGACATGCAGGAGGCAATGCAGGCCGAGTGCGGGCAGGCCAAGCGCGAATTTGCCCCGCCGGAAAAGGATGAGGAGCTCGCCGCCCTGCTTGCCACCAAGGCCGCCGAGCGCCTGCACGCAGCCGCTCTGGTGCCCACCAAGGTCGAGCGCAACAACGCCCTGCGGGCCGTCAAGCACGCGGTTTTCGAAGAGCTGGGTGACGATCTGGCCGAACGCCGGGGCGAGGTCTTCGAGATCCTGGGCGATCTCCAGAAAAAGATCTGCCGCAAGATCATCCTGGAAGAGGGCCGCCGACTGGACGGACGCCGTTTCGACGAGGTCCGCCCGATCAATTGCGAGGTCGGCCTCCTGCCCCGCCCCCACGGCAGCGCCCTGTTCACCCGCGGCGAAACCCAGGTGCTCGGCGTGCTGACCCTGGGCTCCGGCCAGGACGAACAGCGGGTCGAAACCCTCAGCGGAGAAGAATTCCGTCCGTTCATGCTGCACTACAATTTCCCGCCCTATTCAGTGGGCGAGGTGCGGCGCATCGGTGGCCCCAGCCGGCGGGATATCGGCCACGGCGGTCTCTCCACCCGGGCGCTGGAACGCATTTTACCCGACAAGGAAGACTTTGATTACACCATCCGCCTGGTTTCGGAAGTCCTCGAATCCAACGGTTCATCTTCGATGGGCACGGTCTGCTCGGGCACCATGGCCCTCATGGACGGCGGCGTGCCGATCAAGGCCCCGGTGGCCGGCATCGCCATGGGCCTGGTCAAGGAGGACGACAATGTCGTGATCCTTTCCGACATTCTGGGCGACGAAGACCACACGGGCGACATGGACTTCAAGGTTGCCGGCACGGCCGAGGGGGTGACCGCGCTGCAGATGGACATCAAGATTCTTGAGCTCTCGCGCGACATCATGGAAAAAGCCCTGGAGCAGGCCCGCGTCGGACGGCTGCATATCCTGGGCAAAATGAACGAGGCCATCGCGGTGCCGCGTGACAAGATTTCCCCTTACGCTCCGGCCATCCTGACGATGGAAGTGCACCCCGACAAGATCCGGGAAATCATCGGCCCCGGCGGGAAGACCATCCGCGCGATCCAGACCGAAACCAATACCCGGGTTGAAATCGATGACGCCGGCATCGTCAAGATTGCCGCCGTATCCAAAGAGGACGGCGACGCGGCCATCAAGATGGTCGAGGAAATCACCCAGGAGCCCGAAGTCGGTAAAATCTACGAGGGTACCGTGGTCAAGGTGATGGATTTCGGCGCCTTCGTGCAGATCCTGCCCGGCACGGACGGCCTCTGTCACATTTCCCAGCTGGCCACCCACCGGGTCAACAACGTTTCCGACATCGTCAAGGAGGGAGACAGCCTTCGGGTCAAGGTGCTTGAAATCAACCGGGACGGCAAGATCCGGCTGAGCCACAAAGCGATTCTCGCAGAGGAAGGCAAGCGCTCCCATGGCCACCGCCGTAAATAAGACGGTTCTGCCCAACGGGATCAAGATCCTGACGAAACGCATGCCGCATGTGCATTCCGTTTCCATGGGGGTATGGGTCAATGTCGGCGCACGCGACGAAGCGCAACGCGAGAACGGCCTGTCCCACTTGATCGAGCACATGATCTTCAAGGGCACCCGCAAACGCAGTGCCTATCAGATCGCCAAAGAGTTCGATGCCATCGGCGGGCAGACCAATGCCTTCACCGCCATGGAGAACACCTGCTACCATGCCCGGGTGCTTGAAACCCACCTGGCCACCATGGTGGACATCCTGACGGACATCTTCCTCAATTCGGTCTTCGACGCCCGGGAGGTGGAACGCGAGCGACCGGTGATTCTCCAGGAAATCGGTATGGTGGAGGACAGCCCCGAGGAGTACGTCCACATTCTGAGCGGTCGCAACTTCTGGGGCGATAACCCCTTGGGCCGCTCCATTCTGGGATCGCCTGAGAACATCGTCCGCTTCGATGCCGCGGCGGTGCGCGGCTTCTTCCAGCGCTGCTACCAGCCCGAGCGCATCGTGGTGGCCGCGGCCGGGCGCGTGGAGCACCAGGCGATGGTCGACCTGATCAGCCCGGCGTTTGAAAGCGTCGTGCCGGGCAACGGTTTTCCGGAGCGGACCACCCCCGAACCGCGTCCGCTGGTGGATGTCTGCCATCGCCAGCTCGAGCAGGCCCACATCTGTCTGTCCACACCCGGCATTGCCACCACCGACCCGCGCCGCTACGCCTTTTCGCTGATGAACACGATTTTCGGCGGGAATATGAGCTCACGGCTCTTTCAGGAAATTCGCGAGAAACGGGGCTTGGCCTACTCGGTCTACTCCTACATCAGCTCTTTCGAGGATACGGGCATGTTCGGCGCCTATGCCGGCGTCGAACCGGCCAAAGCCCTGGAGGTCACCGCCCTGATCATGGCCGGTCTGCGCCGTCTGGAAAACGAGCCGGTCAGTCCGGCAGAGTTGCGGGACGCCCAAGAATATACCAAGGGCAGCATGCTGCTGGCCGCCGAAAATACCGACAATCAAATGGTGCGGCTGGCGCAGGGCGAAATCAATTTCGGACGCCACATTCCTCTGGCCGACGTGGTCGAGCGGATCGAGGCCGTAAGCGTAGAGGACATCCAGGACCTGGCGACAACCCTTTTCCAAAACGATCCGTTTGTATTGACGGTGCTGGGTCCGTTAACCGACAAAGACGCCTTTACGACGCTCGTTTCCTAACCATGCTGCAAGGTGTACGATCCGATGCCGACGAAAACGCATTTGCCGACCTTGTCCTTCCAGCGGCTGCGCCCCGAAATCGACAACGACATCCCGCTGCCCCGCTACATGACCCCCCAGGCGGCCGGAATGGACCTGCATGCCGCCGTCGGCACACCCGTTCGCATTGCTCCCGGCCGCATTGCCCTGATTCCGACCGGCTTCGCCATGGCCCTGCCGCCGGGCTTCGAGGGCCAGATTCGACCCCGTAGCGGGCTGGCCGTAAAACACGGCATCGGCCTGATCAATTCGCCCGGCACGATCGACAGCGACTACCGCGGAGAAGTCCGGATCCCGCTCATCAACCTCGGGGATACGCCCTATACAGTCCGACGCGGAGACCGCATCGCCCAGATGGTGATCCAGAAAGTCTACCGCGTCCAACTGCAGGTCGTCGAGGCTCTGGATGCGACGTCCCGCGACACCGGAGGCTTCGGCCATACGGGTGTGCGCTGATCCAATGAGCCAAGGCCGAAACGCGCAAAGCAACCTGCGGCAAACAAGGCGTCGATGAGCGCGAACGACCACGACATCGCCTTCTGCGCGCTGGCCAGCGGCAGCCGCGGCAACGCCATCTACCTGGCTGCCGGCGAGAAGGCCCTGTTGGTCGACGCCGGGCTTTCAGGCCGCGAAATCGAAAAGCGGCTCCGCCAGCAGGACCTCGACCCCCGCCGGCTTACGGCCATCCTCGTCACCCATGAACACTTGGATCATATTCGCGGGGTCGGTGTCCTGGCACGGCGCTTCAATCTCCCGGTGCACATGAGCGCCGCGACCCACGCGGCGGTCGGTGACAGCCTCGGCCGTTTACCCGCCTGCCACCATTTTCAGCCCGGCACGGCGTTCCACCTCGCGGATTTTAACGTTCACCCGTTTACGTTATCCCACGACGCCGCGGACCCGGTCGGTTTCACTTTTACCTGCAATGGTCTGCGCATCGGATTGGCCACCGATCTGGGACGGGTGACCGGCCTGGTGGAAGAACGCCTCAAGGGCTGTGACCTGCTGTTGATCGAAGCCAACCACGACATGGAAATGCTGGTCGACGGCCCCTATCCCTGGCACCTGAAACAGCGCATCCGCAGCCGTCACGGACACCTGTCCAATGTGGCCGCAGGCGAACTGCTGGCCCGCATCGCCCACCCGAATCTGCGCCAGATCGTTCTCGGGCATTTGAGCGAAACCAACAACTCGCCCCGGATCGCCCGCCAAACCGTCCAGCAGGCCCTGAACGCGACCGCCATTCCCGTCCACATCGCCTGCCAGGACCACAGCAGCCCCGTTTTTTATCTCCATTCCCAACATAACTGAAATTCGCACCAAAATATTTTAAATGGATCTCCTACCCTTTGGTCCACATATAGTGTCAACGATTTTGACAGGCCACAACAGAAGGGATGCGAAGCCGTTTTAAAAACAATTTCCAAACAAATTCAGCAAGTCACGAGGCCCGGCCGGTTGAACTGCCGGTGTTTCTATGCTACCGTTTCAAATTACGACCGCCTATATAAATGCGTCGTCTGATCGTTACGGGGCCGCCCAATAATGAACTCGACATCGCACTGATCGACCGGTGGAAGGGAAGGCTTGGATGACGGAGCGGGCTTATCGCGACAGCTATGAACCACTGCCGCCTGCGGAAACGACGGATGATAACGAACCAAATCCGGAACCTGTCCCGGATTCGACGCCAGCGCAGAGCCAGACGAAACGACCGGGCTATGGTCGTTCGTATCTGATCAACAAGCTCAATTACATCAATTTTCAGAACGGCACCATCCAGGCGGTGCTGACCCACCGCCGCTACGACCAAACCACCATCTGTCCTGCCAGCCCCCAGCCCTGCGAGGGCCGACGCCTGATTTGCCGCTGGTCGGAACCCGAAGCGGCAGCCGCGCTGCTTGAAAATTATCGTTTCAGTTCCCTGTTCGTCAACGACGGCCGCCACGCACTGGAAGTTGTTCCCCGGGTCGTGCGCATGGACGCAAAGGGCATTGAACTCGAGCTGCCGGATGAATGCCGCGAGGTGGCCAACCGGCGCGACGTGCGTTATGCCTGCGATCGGATTCCCGTCCAGGTGATTCAGAACAGCATGCTGTTCCGGGGGGTGCTCCTTGAGTTCAGCACCCGCGCGTTCCGCATCGCGCTAACGGTCTCGCCGCCTCAGACCTTCCAGTGCCTGGACCACGCCAAGCCCCTGAGCCTGATCGTCTTTGACGGCGAAGAACTCGTTTTCACGGGCGACTTCACCATTTTCAAAATCGGAGACGGGCGCCGCGAGCGGGAATTTGTCCTCAAGCCGGAAATCAAGGCCATCCAACGCTACAACGCCAAGGTCTACCGCAGCAAGCGAATCGAGTTGAAGCCGGCCCCCAACATCGTCTTCCGGCACCCCCTCACCGGCCAGACAGCCAACTTGAAAGTTCTCGACCTGTCCGGCTCCGGGCTTTCGGTGGCCGAGGGCGCCGGGCATTCGCTGCTGCTTCCCGGCATGATGCTGAACGAGGTCGAACTCCTTTTTGCCGACAGTCTCGCACTGCTTTTCAAGGCCCAGGTGCTGTACCGCAACCCCCAAAAACAGGAAGACGACGGTGAAGTGGTCAACGGCCTGGCCATCATCGACATGTCCAGCAGCGACCACCTCAAACTACTCAGTCTGCTGCAGCGGGCCGAGAACCAGGATGCCTATATCAATACACGCATCGAGTTGGATGCCCTCTGGGACTTCTTTTTCGAAACCGGTTTCATCTACCCTAAAAAATACGCTTTCATCCAGGCCAACAAGGAGAAAATCAAGGAGACCTACTGGAAACTGTACACCCAGAACCCGACCATCGCGCGCCACTTCATCTACCAGACCCAGGGGCGCATCATGGCCCACATGGGCATGGTGCGCCTGTACGAGAACGCCTGGCTGATCCACCACCATGCCGCCCGCAAGCGCACTCTGGTGCCCGCCGGCCTATCCGTCCTCAATCAGATCGGCCACTTCATCTATGACTCCCACCGACTGTATTCGATGCACATGAAATATCTGATGTGCTATTTTCAGCCCGAAAATAATTTTCCCCACAGCGTCTTCGGTGGTTTTGCCCGTTATATCAACGACCGCTCCTGCTGTTCGATGCACAATTTTGCCTACTTTCACCTGCCGGCCTTCGAAGCGGCCGATGGCAACCTGCCCGACGGCTGGAAACTCGACCACTGCAACGCTTCGGACATGGAGGAAATCGGGCACTGGTACCGGCACCATATCGGTGGGCTGATGCTGGATTGTCTCGATCTGGACGCGCAGATGTTTGCCTCGGAAGAGCTGGCCGCAGAATACCGGCGCCACGGTTTTGTCAAAGAACGGCAGGTGCTGTGCCTGCGCCGCAAAAACCGCGTTCAAGCCTGCATCGTCATCCACTGTACAGACATCGGTCTCAATTTGTCGGACCTCACCAATTGTGTGAAGGTCCTGCTGATCGACAGGCGCCATCTGAGCCGCAAGATTCTTCTGAAAAGTCTCCGGCTCCTGTACCACAGACATGCCCTCAACCTGGATACGCCGACGCTCCTTTTTCCCAGCGATTTTGCCGAGCAGACCGCCATTCCGGTGGAAAAGAACTACAGCCTCTGGATTCTGAATACACGCCACTCTGACAAGTATTTCGGCTTCCTGAGCAAAATGTTCAAACTGGTACGCGAATGATGTTGAGTCCCTTCTTTCACCGCAGCACCAATTCCTTGCCCGGCGACAAAAAGGTGGCCATGGATGACCATGGCGGACCGGAAGCCGCGGCCATCGGATTCGGGCGTCGAAAACTTGATCCCCAAATGATGGCCAATGTGCCCCTCTACAACAGCCGGATTGTAGACAATTATGTCAAGCTGATCAAAAAGCGCTATAACCATATCGATATCAACGCACTGTTGAAATTCGCGGGGATGACCTCCTATGAAGTTGCTGACCAAGGCCACTGGTTCAGCCAATACCAGATTAATCGCTTTCATGAAAAGTTATCCCAACTGACGGGCAATGAAAGTATTGCCCGGGAGGCAGGACGATTTTCGGCCTCACCGGAATCACTGGGCATCTACCGCCAAGCCGTTATGGCGATGGTGGATCCCACCCGCGCATATGCACTCATTGGCAAAATGGCCTCGAAAATGACGCGCTCCAGCGTTTTTACATCACGCGCCCTGTCTCACAACAAAGTCGAAATTGAGGTCAACTTCCGCGACAATGTTCAAGAGCGGCCTTTTCAGTGTGAAAACCGCATTGGCTTTTTTGAATCCGTCACCCTGGCTTTCAGCAACCGTTTGCCAATTATCGAGCACCCGGAATGCGTTTTTAAAGGCGGAAACTGCTGCCGTTATCTGATTTCCTGGGAAAAGACGGCTTCAGGGATCATCAAGCGCGTCCGCAGCGTCTTATTGCTTGTTTTGTCGGTAATTACCTTGGCGACGCTGATCTACGACGAGCACCTCGCCGTTAAAATCATGCTGCCTTTCACAGCGATAGTCACTTTTCTTCTTTCCTATTGCGCCGCAAGTATTGAAAACAGGGAGCTGATATCCACGCTTAGCAATCTCCGCAACTCGACCGAGTCACTCGTCGACCAAATCAATATAAATTACAACAACAGTTTGTTGACCAATGAAATCGGCTTGGCTGTCACCAAAAAAACCAACACCGACGAAATTCTAAGCAAAGTAATCGAAATCTTCGAAAACCGGCTCGACTATGACCGCGGCATCGTCTTGTTGGCCGATGAAGACCGGACCGTATTGAATTACCGGGCCGGTTATGGGTACTCCGACGAGTTGTTGGCGCTCGTAAAGAATATCAATTTCCGGCTGGACAACCTCGAATCCCGAGGCGTTTTTGTGGTTTCCTTCCGGCAGCAGAAGCCTTTTCTGGTAAACAATATCGACGATATCGAGGAGGATCTCTCACCACGCAGCCGTGAGTTCGCACGCCTTACAGGCGCTGAATCGTTTATTTGCTGCCCGATTATCTGCGATGGCGAATCGATCGGGATCCTGGCGGTGGACAATATCGTCGGAAAACGCCCGCTGGTCCAAAGCGACATGAGCCTGCTGATGGGTATCGCCTCGATCCTGGGGGTAAGCATCCGCAACGCGCAACTGCTTAAATCCAAAGAACGTCAGTTCAGATCCATCCTGCAAGTCATGGCCGACACGATCGACGCCCGCGACCCCATGACATCAGGGCACTCGGAAAAAGTCACCGAATATGCATTGGGCATCTGTGAAGAATTGGGTGTTTCCTCCGAATATCGCCAGATGATCCAGGTGGCCGCCCTGCTGCACGACTATGGTAAAATCGGGGTCCCCGATGCGATCCTTAAAAAGCCCGGTAAGCTGACACCCCAGGAATATAAAACCGTACAAAAACACGTGGTCCACTCCCAAAAAATCCTCGAACAAATCAACTTCGAGGGCATTTTTTCGGAAGTTCCCCGTGTTGCCGGCGCCCACCACGAAAAAGTTGACGGGTCGGGGTATCCCCTGGGGCTCAAGGGCGATCAAATCCCTCTTGGCGCCAAAATCATCGCGGTTGCCGATTTTTTCGAGGCCATCACATCAAAAAGGCATTATCGCAATCCCATGTATACCGATCAGGCCCTCAGGCGCTTGCGCGAAAAAAGCCGGGTGCATTTTGACGAACGCGTCGTGGGAGCCTTTCTGGCCTATTATCGGCGACGGCACGGGGCCAAAAAGATATCGATAGCGTCTTGAAGCGTATCCCGGATGGCGTATATCCGCACGTGAGGGCCACGGCCACCATATTCAGCGGTAGCGGCGGTAGTGTTCCGAAGCATAAAAGGCTTTGCGGTAGGAGGCATTGATACGGTAGGCGAGAATACTGGTGAAGAGGCTTCGCGTCGTGACAAAGGTGTTGAGGGTTCGCCGAATCGTCTCCCGAGGATGGTAATACCGGGCGCGCAGTTCGGTGAAGGCTTGATAGACTTCTTCACGGGACATCTTGGCCGGTTCGAAAACTAGCCGCGAGAGGCGGTAATCCTTCCAGGCACGCGGGAAATCCGTATCGATGATACGGTTGGCAGACAAAAGCTCCTCCCAGAGACGGGTGCCCGGCAATGGCGTCGGTTTCGTCGTCTGGATGGCATCAATCCCATTGCGCCGAATAAAATTGAATGTCGCGTTGAAGTCATCCCGGGTATCAAGATCGCCGCCCAGTACGAAAGCCCCCAAGATGGCAATGCCCGCCCGGCGAATGCGCCGAATCAATTCTTCATAACGCCGCTGCTCAAGATGTTTCAGATTAACCCCCTTCCTGAAAGCCCTAAGGCTCTCTGGGTTGAGGGATTCCATACCGATCAGAACCATTCGCAACCCTGCACGGGCGGCCAGCCGCAGCAGTTCGGCGTCTTCACCGATCTGGAGCGAGGCCTGGGCGAAAAAGACCTTTTTTAGCTGCAGGGCAGCAACTTCCCGGAAAAACCGTTTGGTCCAATCGAGGTCACGAGGCCCATGCCCGATAATATTATCATCGTTCAAGAGCACCATTCTCTGAGGTATTTGCTGCAATTCCATCAACACCGAGGTTAGCGGTCTTCGGCGAAAGCGCCGGCCGTTGAACGCCGTCACGGAGCAAAAAGTACAATCCATGGGGCAGCCTCGTGATGTTTGAATACTACCCCATTTGTAATAGTCGTTTTTCAAAATGTCGCGCCGGGGCAGCGGCAAATCATCCAATTCCATCCATTGGCCATGGTATTTCGGTTTTAGGCGACGGCTCTCGAAATCACGAATGACCTGCGGCCATACCGATTCCCCTTCACCGATGACAACGCTGTCCACGAACTGGAGGGCCTCATCGGGCAGCATTGAGGCGTGGACCCCCCCCATTACCGTAGGGATGCCTTTTTGCCGGTAGATTCCGGCAATCTCATAGGCACGCGCCGCGGAAGATGTGATCGCCGTCAGGCCCACGAGGTCCGCCGGACGAAAACGGAAAGGCTCAATATTCTCGTCAATCACCTCGATCGTATATTCCGGCGGTGTAACGGCAGCGATATAGGGTAGGTTCAGCGGCGGCCAGGTCGTGGCTTTCATATTGCTCAAAACCACGTTATCGCTGGTCGGATTTATCAGAAGCAGTCTGGGCATGATCGATTCGACCTTATCGGGGAAGGGTGTCGTCGGTCTTGCTCCGCAGAACGATCAGCGCGATAGATCAACATCCGCGCACAGGCGGCTTCGCGATGCCAAATCTTGGCCGATTGAGGATGTCATCCTGGCGCCCGCCTGGGGTTCCGAATCAGGGATCGGGGAGGCATTATTCCCGGGGGTCGCGCTGTGCTCGACGCCTGAAAAGAGTACGGCGGACCCGCCGCCATAGCAATCAAAATTGGGAAGGCCGCGGGCAAAGCGCCGCCCCGCGCGCCCCAGCAGCTCTGTTTCACCGACATGGGTGCCGACCTGACAATCGAGGCCGGCTTGCGCGGCCATGCGGGCAATTTGTGACGATCTTATCAGGCCGCCGCATTTGGAAATTTTCAAATTGAAGATATCACATCCCCCCGCATCGATCAGTCGCCGGGCATCGTCCAGTCCGACCAACGATTCGTCCGCCACGATGGCCAGACCGTAGCGCTCACGCAGACCACGCAGATTATCAATATCGCCGGTCGGCAGTGGCTGCTCGACAGCGCTCGGATCGAAAGCCATAAGCCGTGAAATTTCGGTATGGACCGCGTCCAGGGGCAGCTTGCCGTTCATTTCCAAACGCAGTTCGATCGCCGGCCCGACCAACCGGCGCACCAAACCGACACGAGAGAAATTTTCATCGGAGTTCTCTCCAACCAATACTTTGACAACCTTGACATCCAGACGGGTCACTACGATCGGCAGATAGGTTTCGATAATCGGGAGGGGCAGGAGAGGGATGGACGCCGAAAACCGCAACGCCTGGCGGTATTCAGCCGGAAAAAGCGCACCGGCACAAGCCGGGTCAATCTGCTCCAGGGCATTCAAAAGCGCCAGATCAACGGCGGCCAAAGCCGCATGGTAGGACTCAATGCCGTTTTGGCGGCAATGCGTTTCGAGCGCGTCGATGCAGGCCGCAATATCCTCGACGGTGGTGAAGTTACGCGCTGAAATCAAGGGTGCGAACTCATTCGCGATCAGCGCAATGACCGAATCGGTATCTTCTCCGGTAACATACCGGCGCGGGGCACTCTCGCCCCAACCGCATCCATCGGCACCGCCGTCGATGTAAACAATAACGGAATCCGCACGAAGACGGTTGGCCTGGGGTGAATTGAAAGGTACCTTGAATACTTCGTTATAATGATAGCACTGGATACGCTGGACGTTCATTCGCCGGCCTATGGAACAGGTTTAGAGCTAAACACATGGCATCGACTACTTTCTGTTGTTCTTGGCCGCCAGGGCGGCCCGCTCCGCGGCCAATTCCTTCAACAGGGCCCTCAGCGTCCAGGTTTCCGACGTCGGTGTCAGGGTCGCCCACAAAGGCCAAGGCATGCCCGCGGCCCGGTAGCTCTCCATGAACAGATGCAGCTCGGACTCTGAAATCCCCGCCATGATGACGGCGGCCGGCATACGGCTGGGTTCGTCCTTTCCGGTACCGCTGTCGCGCGTGAACAGACCGCCCAAGCCGGTTTCGAGGTCTTCCGTGGTTGCGAAAACCACAGACAGCGAAACCAGCCCGGCCGCTTCGATCCGTTCGAGGATGGCGGACTGCCCCTCCGGGGTAAAACCGCACACGAGCAGCGCCCGCGGACCGTAGAGACGAGTTTCGCTGCGCGCGACGCGGCTGAAGGTATTGTTGTCGCTCATAACGCTCCCGCCCTGATGATAAATGCGCGGTGGCTGCCATCAGGCAGTTGACCGCTAAATATTTTTTATGCCACAAAGAGGTGTTTTTCTCAACGATCGTCTGCATCCGATCCGGACATGCTGCCCGCAGGATTCACGGCCGCCGACACCGGGCGCTGGAGGGATGACACATGGAAGACAAAATCATCCGACTGGAGACGAAGGCCGCCGTCGACCAGGAGGCGCTTGGCCGGTTGATGAAGTTGGTGCCGGCGCGTCATCGGGAAGACGAGCGCCTGGTGCGTTTCTTGGCATTCAGGCTGAAGGTGGACGGGTTTGAAAAGACCAGCGCCTTTGTCTCGCGTAAACTGATGGCCGCCGAACGCTGCACCTACCGCGGCCTGTTGTATGATTTTTTAAAGGATGACGAGGCAAGCAACGCCTGCCCGGATCAATAGACCGGCTCGGGGGACTTCTGGCCCCGTGCCGGGAAAGAGGCTTGTGCCGCTGAATTGCGGCCGGCCGGGATATGAAGCCTTATCCGGGCATGACCATCGGAGCCGCCACCTCGCGGGCTTTGTCCTCGCCGCAAAGCAAGGCCACCAGGCGAAGCGCGAATTCCAGCGCGGTGCCCGGACCACGGCTGGTTACGCAGCGTCCGTCGACCACCACGCGCTCATCGACGCGGGCCTGATCTTCGAGCCGGTCGACGAAGGCAGGGTGCGCGGTGGCGCGGCACCCCTCTAAGAGGGCATGCGTGGCGAGGACCACGGCCGGCGCCGCACAAATCGCGCCCAGCCAGCCGCCGGCCTGCTTCTGGTTTCTTAGAATCTCGATCAGCGCCGCTGAATCCCGCAGCTTCTCCGCGCCCGGGATGCCGCCGGGCAAAACCACCAGATCGTAAGGCGTCCCTCGGCATTCATCGATCAGGCAGTCGGCCACAAGCTTTACCCCGCGCGAGGCGGTGATCTGCAACGCCCCAACCGATGCCACCGTAACCATCGCGCCCGCGCGGCGCAGGACGTCAATAATACAGACGGCTTCGATTTCTTCCGTGCCGTCGGCGATGGGGACCAGCACGCGGGGTGCGGCAGCGTTCGACATGGTTGACGCCTCCTCGATCGCCAGCTTCAGCTTGCAGGCAGGTAGGGATCCAGATCCCGTGTGTAGGCCGTAAGCACCTTGAAACCGTCCTTTTCCAAACAGGCCGCCGCCTTGTCGCCGTCGCCCGCCTGAACCCTTACCACCAGATAGTACACCCCGGGATGCGTTTTTTCGGGCCAGGTGAACAGGCTGCGAATATTGATGCCCTCGGCCCGCAGGCTCTGGGAAAGATCCGAGATCACCCCGATGCGATCCTTGACCAGAATGGTCAGCCGGGAGCTGTCGGTTTCGATGCCCACCGCTTCGAGTAGGACCCGCATGACGTCCCGCGACGTAATGATACCCACCAGCTCGTCTTCTTCCAGTACCGGCAGGGCGTTGATCCGGTGCTGGTTCATGAGCAGCGCCGCCCGTTCGATGGTGGTGGCCGGGGTGATTGTCAGGGTTTTCTTGGTCATGATGTCCGCCACCGTGACCTTGTCCAGCAGGTAGATCAGCTCGTTTTTGCTGAGTGTTGTGGCCGAGGACGCCCAGCTTTTCTTCAAATCGCGATCGGATACGATACCCAGGAGGTCGTTTCCGCCGTCCACGATCAGGAGGTGATTGATTTTTTTTTGCTCCAGGATTTCCTGGGCGGCAACCAGCGTCGTCTTCGGTGCAACCGTGGTTATATCCGTCCGCATCACAGTCCCGACATACATTGCGTCTCCTTCGCGTTTGAAAAACAGCGGTTACCAAAAGGCCTGCACGCGCCCCATGGTGAGTCAGCTCGAAATTAGGCAATCCCCTCGGGGGTGTCAACTCCGGCCCCGGGGAGCCCGAGCGTTGCGATCGAGGCCAGCGTGGTGGCCATGCCGATCAGCAAAAAGGCCCGTCCGAAAGCCCCGGCATCGCCCATCCAACCCAAAAGGAGGGGGACGATCCCGCCCCCGATCAAAAAGGCCATCGGAATCGTGACGGCGATCGTGATGTTTTGGCTGCGGCGGGTGCTGATCCTGGAGAGCAGACTGAAACCCGCCGGGAAAAAACAAACAGCCAAAACGGGCTGGCCGAAGACCGCCGCCATCAGGGCTGGCCCCCGCACCACCCCGAGAACCATGATCAGCAAACCGGACACCAGGAATACCACCCGAATGGTGGTGCGCGGCCCGAATCGATCGGACGCCCAGCCCCCGACCCCGGCCGCCGCCAGCGCGCCCACCCGCGAGAGGGCCAGCAGCGTGTTGGCCATCGGGCGCTCCATTCCGTGATCGCTCACCAGATAGAGCGGCAGCATGGAATAAAGGCCCAGGGTGCCGGAAATGCCGATAGCGAACAAAAGCATCATCAGCCACACGGCCGGCCGGGCGGCGATGGACGCCATTACCCGGCGATCCGGGATCTCGCCGCAGTATTCCGCACCCTGGCCGCGCCAGTGGTAAAATCCGCCCAGCGCCAGCGCCATGAGGCCCAATACCATCAACCCCGTGCGCCAGTCCACGATCCCCAGGGCGGCCTCCACCAGAAGGGGGGCCAGCAAAAAGGCGGAATTGGGTGCCAATTCGTGGATGGCCAGGGCCTTGCCCCAGTGGCGGGCGGCGACACGGTCGGTGATCGAGGCGATCCCCGAGGGCAAGTAGATGCCGGCGGCCAGCCCCAGAGCAAACAGGCCGCCATTGATCCCGATCATGCTTGGCGCCCAGGCGATGGCCGTCAGGGCCAGCCCCACACCCGCACACGACAGGGCAATCACCCGGCGGTGGCGCATGCGGCCGGCCAGATGCCCCGAGCCGAGCAGGGCCAGAAAATAGCCGCAGGAAAGCATCAAAAAAAAATGGCCGGCACCGCTGTGATCCAGCTGCAGGTCCCCGCGGATGACGGGCAGAAGCGGGGCCATGATGATCCGTGCCATGAAGTTCAGGAAAAAGATGCCTGTCAACAGCAGGATGGGCGCCAGTGCGGCTCGGAAGTCATCGTGCGCCTCGGTTTCTTGCGGCACAGGACAGGTTTCGGCTTGCTTGGGCATAGGTGTCCCTCTCATTGGACCGCTGCGGGCAACCAAGGGGGCATCATGCCAACCATTCACCGGCAACCGCCTTGATTTCAAAATGGTCGTCACCATCGACGTTCCGCCCGAAGGCAGCGGCGTGCGTACGGGGGCGCACCGCGGAAAGGGGCCGGGGCACTCCCCTTGCTCTCATAGACCGGAGGCGCCCCAGATGGACCGGGCCAGACGCAGCTGACCATGGGCGTTGTTCAGCCGCACGTCCTGCTCATTTTCGATCTGAGCGACCTCTCCGGGCAACAGCGGGCCGATGTAATCCGCCAGCTCCCGCGAACCACCGCCGGTGAGCAGCAGGCTGTCGAGATCCCAGGCGGCGGACAAGAGGTGCCCAATATTATCGGCCAGCTGTTCCGCCAGACGGCTGAACGCCTCGCGGCGCACCCGCTCGATCGTGTAGCGCTGCATATCGATGTGGATCGATCCCAGACGCACCGCCTGATAGAGCTGGTCGAAGCTGAGGCTTCGGCCGGCCTCGGCCTCCAGTTTGCGGGCAATCTGCTCAAACCCGCGGCTGACGCCCATATCGATGGTGCCGCTGTAACGGTTGCTGAAACGCATGCAGTCCATGGCGATCACATCGGTCGTGCGAAAGCCGATGTCGACCACGACCGTTTTCTGATCTTTGAACTTGTCCGCCTGCATCCGCCCGTTCGCATCCATGATCAAACCGCTGTAGGTGCCCATGGGATTGGGAACCGTATAAATCTTGCGGATGTGGACGTTTTTGGGGATTCGGCTGCCGTCCGGCCGCATCCAGGCCATTGGGTGATAACCGATCAGACGCGCCTCGAAGTCATCCTTCAGCCGCTGGTAATGGCTGACGGGCAGTCCGATCACCACGTGCAGCGGATTTTCCATCTCGGTATAGATTGCCAGAAGCGCCAACACCAGGCGCTGGCCATAATCGCTGAACAGCCGCTCGGGCCGCCGGGGCAGCTCCGGGGAGCGCCAGTCGCATTCGGCGCGGTGGCCGACAAAGAGCATCTCACCCTCGAAGGCCAGATGCAGTCCGTCCTCGGGTGCGGTGGGCGCCGTCTCCGACATCTTTATCGGGCGGCCGTTCGCCGCTAAAATGGAGGGCATGATAACCGCCTGCTGACCGTCGAATCCTTTGATGAACCCGAAGCCGAGATCCACGCCGACGAGCTTGGTACGGTTTTTCATGCGTCATCATCCTCGTGAATCGGCGCGGCAGGACCGATGCGGTATTCGCGAACGGCGTCGGACCGGGAGGAACCTCGTGCCGTCGCCTGTCGCGGGCCGGGATTTATCGGGGCCGATGGCGGGTAAGACCCGGCGGCTTCGGGTGCGCTGATCGCCCAAAGATCTTCAGAACCCAAGGTCTTCGTTGATCAACACGACCCGCACCCGGCCTTGGGGAAAGCTCTTCTCGGTGATCGTCCATGTATTGCAGATACGTTGGGGGCTTTTGCAGTCATGACACAAACCGGTTGCGGCACAGGGGGTCTTCTTGTCCAACCGCATGCTGTTGACCGGGGCGGCGTAAGCCTTGATGCGCTCCCAGGCCGCCTCCAGATCCGCCACCACCTTGTTGCGCCCGGCAAGGACGATTACGCTGCGGGGCCCAAAGGTCAAAGCCGCGATCCGGTTGCCGATCATGTCGAGGTTGATCAGGTGGCCGCCCGCGGTGATGGCATTGGTGCCGGTGATAAAGAGGTCCACCAGAAGGGATTGGCGCCGCCGCTCCAGTTTTTCGTCTGCGTTAAGGGCCTTGTCATAGGTGTCCAGCACCACCAAACCCGTTCGGGTCTTGAGGCGATCGTAGAGGCCGGTGTCGACAAAGGTTTTGGATCCGCCCCAGGAAAGGGTTCGGGGTGCGATCTGAGGCAGCAGCGTATCCAATACCAGCACCGAGGCCGCTTCCCGGTCGGCCGCGACGTGAACTTCAAAATTGTTCTTCTCGAGGGTTCCCTTGACGGCTTCCAGGCGAAGGTTCCAAAACCGGGCAACCGGATCCTGCATGCGCTGCTCCTGTGTACGGTTGTCGATTGGCTTGCACCCCTGCGTTCTATGGATTATCTAACACAGCAGGTCAACCTGAAAATGGGAGGGCGACATGCAACTGCGCCAATTGGGATCCAGCACGCTGGCCGTATCCGCGCTGATCATGGGCACCTGGCAAGCCGGCCGCCAGATGTGGGCGGACATCGACGACGCCGACTCCGTCCGTGCGATCCGCAGTGCCCTCGATCACGGCGTCACCACGATCGACACCGCATCCGTCTACGGCGAAGGGCATTCCGAACGCATCGTGGCCCGCGCGGTGGGCGCGGATCGCAGCCGGGTGGTGATCGCCACCAAGGTGTTCGCCAATGAAATGAAATTCGCACAGGTCATGACCGCCTGTGAGCGCTCGCTGACCAACCTGGCCACGGACTACATCGATCTTTACCAGATCCACTGGCCCTCCGGGGCTTTCGGCAGCGATCGGGTGCCGATCGAGGAAACCATGGGGGCCCTGGTGCGGCTCAGGGAGCAGGGCAAGATCCGGGCGATCGGCGTGTCCAACTTCTCGGCCGCGCAGTTGGCCGAGGCGTTGGCCTGGGGTGACATCGTCAGCCTCCAGCCCCCCTACTCGCTTTTCTGGCGCCAGGTGGAAACGGACGCACGCCCCCTGTGCCTCGAGCGCGGACTGGCGGTTCTGGCCTACTCCCCCATGGCCCAGGGATTGCTGACCGGCAAGTTCGGCCCGGACCACCGCTTCAAACGCGGCGACCACCGCGCCAAGAATCGCCTGTTCCAGCCGGACAATCGCCAACGCGCCCAGGCCGCCCTGGATGAACTGGCACCCATCGCCCGCCGCCACGGGATCACCCTGGGGCAGCTGGCCCTGGCCTGGGTCATGGCCCAGCCCAACACCTGCGCCATCGCCGGGGCCCGGAACGCGGAGCAGGCGGCGCAGAACGCCGCTGCCGCCCGTATCGAACTGTCCTCCGCAGACCTGGCCGCCATGGATCGAATCGGCCGCCAGGTGACCGATCACCTGGACGACGACCCGGTCATGTGGAACTGGTAACAGGGGCCAGCGACCCGGCCGCCGAAACGCCTCACTCGCCTGTGAAGCGGGGCGGACGCTTTTCCATGAAAGCCGTAAAGGCTTCGAACAGATCTTCGGAGGGAATGATGTTCGCACTCAGCGACGCGTTGTACGCGAGCCCCTCCTCGACGGTTTTGCCGATCCCGTAGTTGAGCACGGCCTTGCTGGCCTGAACCGCCAGCGGTGCGTTGGCGGCGATGTCACGGGCCAGTTGTTCCGCGCGCCGGGCGAGCGCTTCGCGCTCCGCCAGGACCTCATTGACCAGCCGCATTTCCAGGGCGCGCTCCGCGTCGACGCTACCGGCCGTAAAGGCCATCTCGCGTGCGACCCCCTGGCCGACGATCAGCGGAAGCCGCTGCAGCACCCCCACATCGGCCACGAACCCCACGGCCGCCTCCTTGAGGGCAAAAACGGCATCCCGGCTGCACAGGCGGATATCGCAGGCGGTTGCCATGTCCAGCCCTGCCCCCAGACAGTGGCCGTGAATGGCGGCGATCACCGGCTTGCGGCACGTTTCGATGCAGGTCATGGCGGCCTGCAGGCGCCCGATTTTTTCGAGCAGGCGCCACTTCACGCCGCCCGTCTGGTTTTGGGTCGTGATTTCGACGATGGCGCCGGACATTTCCACCAGATCGATACCCACGGAAAAACAGTCACCCGCGCCGCTCAAAATCACGGCACGGATTTCGGGATCTTGATCGAGGTCGCTGAAAATCGGTTGCGTCTCCTCCCAGGCCGGCGGGTTCATAGCGTTCTTCTTGGCCGGACGGTTGAGAACCACCCGCGCCAGCGGCGGGTCCTTTTCGACCCGGTAGAACTGAAGTGCACTCACGGCAAGGCTCCCTTCAAGGTGGATAGCGGTCGGATAGCCGTTACCTACCCCAGATCGGCCGGCGCTGTCCAATCCTAAAGCACCGCCCACCGCCGCCCCAACCGCCAGGCGGCGGGAATGCGCATCGCGTTACCGCCGATGGACAGATTGCAAACAAATGATCATCCTGATATGGGAAAGCCACAATGCGCGGCGGATATCCTCCGGCAACCGCCAATCGGCGCTTAGCTGCCGGAAGCAACTTCGAGCCCGGTCCAGCGATTTTATGGATACCTATTACGTCGACGGTGAATTTGTCCCGGCCGATCAGGCGCTCATTCCGGTGAACGACCTGGCGGTCCTCAGGGGGTTGGGGGCTTTTGAGCTCCTGCGAACCTACGGCGGCCGTCCCTTCGCGCTGGATGAGCACTTGAAACGACTGGCCACATCGGCCGGAAAGATCGGCCTGCCGCTGCCGGGCGATATCGAGCGCATCCGGCAGGTGGTGCTCGACACGCTGGCGCGCAATCGGCGGCCGGAGGAAGTCAACATCCGCATCATCGTGACCGGTGGTTCCAGCCCCGACTTCATGACCCATCAGGGACAACCCCGACTGCTCGTGCTGGTTTCGGAAATGCCCCAGCAACCTGGGGAGTGGTACACCGAAGGGGTCAAGATCACCACCATGCGGAGCCGGCGTATCCTGCCCGGGGCCAAGAGCATCAACTATCTCTCGGCGACCATCGCGCTTCAGAAGGCACGCGCCAAAGGTGCCGTCGAATCCGCCTATGTGGACCGCGACGGTCTGGTATACGAATGCACCACCAGCAACATCTTCGCCTTCAGCGGCGATCGGCTGGTGACGCCGGGACGTCGCATCCTGGCCGGCATCACCCGCGGCGTGGTCCTGCAAATGGCGGAAGCACTGTTCACAACTGAGGTTCGGGACCTGCCGTTCAAAGAACTCGTCGCGGCGGACGAAATTTTCATCACCGGCACCAACAAGGGAATCGTTCCGGTGGTCCGGGTCGACGACACGGTGATTGCCGAGGGCCGGCCGGGCCCGCGCACACGCCGTCTCATCGCCGCACTGGAAGCCCACACCCAAGATCACGGCCAACCCCGGGGGACGGCCTGACGATGCGAAGCTACGAATTGCGCCTAACCGCGCACCAATCAGGAGGAACGCCATGACGACCGATCAAGCATACGATTTGGTAATCATCG
This sequence comes from Desulfobacterales bacterium, assembly GCA_030066455.1. The sequence continues at coordinate 27,497 of JASJBQ010000004.1, read as the reverse complement.
GCGGCGGCCCGGGCGGCCTGTCGGCCGGCATCTACGCCATGCGGGCCGCCATGAAAACGGTTATGGTGGAGAAGGGGGTCACCGGAGGTCAGGTCGTCATGTCGGACGAGGTCGAAAACTATCCGGGCTTCGAACACACCAGCGGCGCCGAACTGGCCATGAAATTTCTCGAGCACGCCCAGTCCTACGGTCTGGAAATCCTCTCGCAGGAAGTTACCGAGGTCGAACCCGGCCTCAACCACCACCACGTCCACTTGGCCGACGGCAGCACCCTGGATACGCACGCCGTCGTTTTGGCCACCGGCGGCAGCCCGCGCAAACTGGAAATCCCGGGCGAGGACGAATACTACGGTCGCGGGGTTTCCTACTGTGCGGTGTGCGACGGCTTTTTCTTCCGCAACAAGACCGTGGTCGTGGTGGGCGGCGGCGACACCGCCACAGAGGAGGCGCTCTACCTGGCCAAACTGGCCGCCAAGGTCTATCTGGTCCACCGCCGCGACGAACTGCGCGCGAGCAAGATTCTGCAGAAACGCGTCATGGAAGACTGCAAGATCGAAATTCTGTGGAATACGGTGACCACGGCCATCAAGGCGGGTAGCGACGGCGTCGAGGCCGTCACCCTCGAGGATACCGTTTCGGGCGAAACGCGCGAGCTGCCCACCGACGGTGTTTTCATCTTCATCGGGTTCGAGCCCAACAATCAGGTCGTTCCGGCCGGCGTCCGCATGAACGCCGACGGTTACGTGATGACCGATGAAAAATGCGAAACCGCCATCAAGGGCCTGTTCGCCATCGGGGACCTGCGTGAGAAATACGCCCGTCAGATCGTGATCTCGGCCGCCGACGGCAGCACGGCCGCACTGGCCGCCGCCCATTATGTCGAGACCCAGAAAAGCAACTCACCGGACGCCTGCGCGATACCCGCCGAACTCCTGGAGGAATCCGCCAACTAAGGTAACCGGCGCGACCACCGCTTCCGGCGCGGGCCCGGTCCGAACGCGAGCCTGCAGGATTGGGCGCCGATTCGGCGAGATTGCTTCCGTGTGACCCGTGGCCATGAAGCCGTCCCTTCAAAACGCTTTGCAGGTCGCCCTGACGGCCCTGCTTGTGATCGGCGCCCCCCTGATCGGCCTGGTGGCGGCCGGCCGGCCCGTCCAGCCGTACCTGGAGTTCCCGCCCCAAACCCGTTTCGTCACCCACGCCCCGTTTTCGTGGACGGCCTTTGCGCTTATCGTCCTGCTCGTATGCGTCTGCACCTGGCCGCTGGGCCGGCTGGCCGCCGGCGCATCCGGGAAAACAGCCCCCGGCATCCGCCGACAGGCCTTTCCCTGGTGGGGATGGGCCGGAATCGCGGGCGGCGCGGCAAGCTGGCTGCTGGCCTGGAACCGCTGGGAATGGTTTGCCCCACTGCAGGCGCACACCTTCCCGATGCTCTGGGGCAACTTCATCCTGGTGGTCAACGCCCTGTGCCACCGGCGCCGGGGCATCTGCCCGATGCTGGCCCAGCCCGTGCGCTTTGCCCTGCTGTTTCCGGCCAGCGCCGTCTTCTGGTGGCTTTTCGAATATCTGAATCGGTTCGTCCAAAACTGGTACTACACCGGCGCTGACTATCCCCCCCTGACCTACTTCATGCTGGCCTCACTCTCGTTTGCCACCGTCCTTCCGGCCGCCGTCTCGGTCCGCGAATGGCTCCTTTCATTCGCCCCCTTCCAGCGCCGGTATCAACCCCCCGCGTGGCTCACCGGGCCCGGCGCCCGCTGGGCCGCCCTGGGCCTGCTGATCATCGCTACGGCGGGACTCGCCGGCGTGGGGCTGTGGCCCGACTACCTCTTTCCCCTTCTGTGGACCGCCCCCCTGGTCAACCTGCTGGCGCTGCAAATCATCGGCCCCGGCGGCCACCTGTTGGCGACGCTGGGTAACGGCCGCTGGCCGGTCTGGGCCGCGGCAGCCCTGTCCGGGCTGGTTTGCGGCTTTTTCTGGGAAATGTGGAATTACCATAGCCTGGCCCGGTGGGCCTACTCGGTGCCCTGGGTCGACCGCTTCCACATCTTCGAGATGCCGCTTCTGGGATATGCGGGATATCTACCGTTCGGTATTGAATGCGCGCTGATCGCCGATACGCTGATTAAGCCAATTGATTGATGGCCTCCCTGCAGCCAAACACAACATATGGAAGTTTTAATTGACTTTAACCCCCATATCGTGTAGATGCCTGCAGAAGTGACGATTCGCGCCGCACGTCGAGGTGGTGCGGCAGTGCAACGGCATGCTGCAAACGATCGGCGGGTCGTCTGGCCACCGAAACCTCAACCCAGAAGCAGGATTTCGCGTTGAACCCCAATGGGTGCAAACGTCACCGGCAACCCATCCGCGCCTGCAACCGCGCTGGATTCACCCAACCTCCCTCGCATGCCGCAAACCAGTCCCAACCCCGGCGCCCCAAACCAGCGACTTGGCGTTCCCCAGCGGGCCGGAAATACCTTGCTCTTGAGCCGAAGCGACTTAATGTAACAGGCTGATTTAAGCCTAGAACGATAACACGATTTGAATGTAGTGAAATGGACGATTGATGGATTATCTGACAACGGATGATGAGGGGTCCGGTATGAAACTGAATATCGGTTTTGTTTCAACCCGATTTGCCGGAACCGACGGCGTGACGCTGGAGGCCAGCAAGTGGGCGGAAGTCCTCGAGGGCAACGACCACCACTGTTTCTGGTTTGCCGGCGAGCTCGATCACGATGCGGATCACAGCTACCTCATGCCGGAGGCGCATTTCCAGAGTGACGCCAATATCTGGATCAATGAACGCGTGATCGGGCGCCGGGAGCGCAAGCCCAACGTCACCCAGACCATTCACGACCAGCGCGCCTCCCTCAAGGCCCACCTGCACCGCTTCATCAAAAGGTTCGCCATCGACCTGCTGGTGGTCGAAAATGCATTGACGATCCCCATGCAGGTACCGCTGGGCCTGGCGCTGACCGAAACCATCGCCGAAACCCAGATCCCGACCATCTGCCACCATCACGATTTCTTCTGGGAGCGGGTGCGCTTCACGGTCAATGCCGTGAGCGACTACCTGCGCATGGCCTTCCCTCCCAACCTGCCCACTATCCAGCACGTGGTCATCAACTCCGAGGCCCGTGAACAGCTGGCCCTGCGCACCGGCATCGCCTCCACCATCGTGCCCAACGTGCTCGATTTCGCGCACCCACCCTATATTGCCGCCGAAGGCCCCCTTCGCTTCCGACACTCCATCGGCCTGCGGGAAGACGACCGCATCATTCTGCAGCCCACCCGGATTGTCCAGCGCAAGGGCATCGAGCATGCCATCGAACTGGTCAAGGCGCTCGACGACCCGCGCTGCAAACTCGTGATTTCACACGAGGCCGGTGACGAGGGGTTTGAGTACGCCGAATGGCTCAAGGAATACGCCTGCGAACATCAAGTCGACCTGCGTCTGGTCAACACTCGAATCAGCGATCCCCTGCGGGTGGCCCAGGCGGACAGCCAGGCCCCGTCGCTGTGGGACGTCTATCCCTTCGCCGATTTCATCACCTACCCCAGCCTCCAAGAGGGATTCGGTAACGCGTTCCTCGAAGCGATCTATTTCCGCAAGCCCATGATGGTCAACCGCTACGCCATTTTTGTGCGCGATATCGAACCCCTGGGATTTGATCTGGCCCTGATGGATGGTTATTTGTCCAAGAAGACCGTTCAGCTCGTAAAGGAAATCCTCGCCAATCCGGATCGGCGCAACGCCATGGTCGACCGCAATTACGCCATTGCCCGAAGGCATTATTCTTACACGATTTTGCGGGAACGATTGGGCATGCTCCTGCGCAGCCTGTTCGGCGATGCTGTCGATCACCTGGCACCGTCACCCCAGGCGACGCCGGACGAAGGCGTCCTGGATATCGCCCCCTACCAGGTGCACTACAGGCGCTTCAACCGCGAGGCATGCCGTCGCCGCAAGGCATCCTAAAGGATCCTGTGGCACGGACGGGGGAGGGTTAACCTGTCCCGGACAAGGACGAAGGAAAGCCACGGATGGGATTCAAACCGGCCCCCAACATCCCCGGCCGGATCTTTATTCCGGAAGAGGAACCGCCCACCCGCAAAAAACACACCTGCCCGGATTGCTTTAAATGCCAGATGTGCGGCGCGGAGCGCTGCCGGATCTGTCGAAGTGAATGTGCGAACCGGGCGGCCGACGGTGCGCACCCCTGCAGGAAAAAGAAAGCGTAGGCATCCTGAAACGGCAGACAAATCAACGGTAGGGGAAAATTGATCGTTCTCAAGACCGCTGCCCACCACGGAATACCTTATCCGTTGCCTTGCAGATGGCGCGATCCGGGTGCCTGTCCAGAAATGGCAAATTTCTGTTAATGACAAGGCCGCAGCCGACCGAAGCTTGCAGGCGTAGCCCGCTTAAGCCGAGGACCGGCAGGAGGCGAGAACGCCGTCTTGGGCTGAAAGATGCCTTTTATGGGCAGGCACTGGCTATTTACCGGCCATCCGATCCCAAAACGCCTTGCCGCTATCGGATCCGGAAGCACCGCCCGCACGGGGGGCCCGAGGGGACTGCGGCCGGGTGCCGCTCAAACGGGCCACCCGCTCCTCGACGGGAGGATGGGTGCTGAACAGGTTGCGGAAACTGCCACCGCTCAGGGGATTGACGATGAACATGTGGGCGGTGGAGGGATTCGCATCCATCGGGATGCGGCGCGAATAGGCGCCCAGTTTTTCCAGGGCGCTGGCCAGACCGTCCGGACGACCGGCGATGGCAGCCCCCGTAGCATCCGCCAGGTATTCCCGCGATCGGGAAACCGCCATCTGGATGATCATGGCCCCGATCGGCGCCAGGATCGACATGATCAGAAGGCCGATTCCCCCCAGGCCGCCTTCCTCGTCGTTGTGGCCGCCGCCGAAGATGGCCGACCAGCGGGCCATGGAAGCCAGCATCATGACGGCGCCCGCCATGGTGGCCGCCACGGTGCCAATCAGGATGTCACGGTTTTTGACGTGGCCGAGTTCATGGGCCAGAACGCCTTCGATCTCTTCACGGTTCATCAGGTTGAGCAGCCCCTGGGTCACCGCCACAACGGCATTTTCCGGGTTGCGGCCGGTGGCAAAGGCATTGGGGGTGTCCTGCGGGATGATATAGACCCGGGGCATGGGCAGGCCGGCATTGCGGCTCAATCCGGCGACCATCGCATGCAGGTCGGGCGACTGGGTGGCGCTGACCTCCTGGGCCCGGTACATCTTGAGGACCAGTTTGTCCGAATACCAGTAGCTGAAAAAATTCATCCCGCCCGCGAGCAGGAAAGCAATCACGATACCCTGGCGCCCTCCCAGCATGCCACCGATCCAGATGATGAACGCCGTCATGGCGGCCAGCAGCAGAGCCGTCTTGAACTGATTGCCCATGAAAATTCTCCTTCACAATTGAAATTGACGTACACATTTTTATTTTGGAATAAAGTAGGAATTCATCGCCAAAAGGCAACTTGATATCCACTCCGGAGGCATGTATTGAGGTCGTGCGTGCCCCGGTGGCAGGACGCGAAAACAATTGCTTATACGAAAGAGGGCTTGAGATGGCGGCGGAAGACGAACACAACCCATCCGAGGAAGAAATGAGCTTTGCCGACATGCTGGCGGCCTACGACGAGGGCCGGTCAGACACGCTGCAGATTGGCGAGAAGGTAACCGTCAAGGTCATCGCCATCGGCAAGGACGCTGTATTTGTGGATACGGGCACGAAAGTCGACGGCACGGTGGACCGGGCCGAGTTGACCGATGACAACGGCACGTTGATCGTTTCCGCCGGCGACCGGCTCGATCTCTACGTCGTCGACATGAGTGAAAGTGAAATCCAGCTTTCCAAAGCGCTGGCCGGGGCCGGCGGGCTCGACCTGCTCCGTGAGGCCCACCAGAACCAGATCCCCGTCGAGGGCAAGGTGCAGGCCACCTGCAAAGGCGGATTCGAGGTTCGCGTGGTCCAGCGCCGGGCCTTCTGCCCGGTCAGCCAGATGGACGTCCAGTACGTCGAAAACCCGGAGGACTACGTCGGACAGGCGCATCTCTTTCTGATCACACGGTTCGAGGACGGAGGCCGCAACATCGTGGTTTCGCGGCGCCGGCTCCTGGAGATGGAACAGGCCGAAGCCCAGAAGGCCTTCCTGGAGGCGACCGCACCCGGAGCGCTCTGCGACGGGCGGGTAACCCGCCTGGCCCCTTTCGGCGCCTTCATCGAACTGGCCCCCGGTCTTGAGGGGCTGGCCCATATTTCCGAGCTGGCCTGGTCGCGGGTCGAGGATCCCCGGGACGCGGTGAGCGAGGGGCAAACCGTGACGGTCAAAATCCTTTCCATCGAAGAAGGGGACAAACCCGGCCGCAAGAAAATCAGCCTGTCCCTCAAGCAGGCCCAGGGCGACCCCTGGCAGACAATGATCGAGCGTTTCAAGCCCGACACGGTGGTTTCGGCCCGCATCACGCGTTGCCTGCCATTCGGGGCTTTTGCCGAATTGACCCCGGGCATCGAGGGATTGATTCACATCAGTGCGCTCAGCTTTACCCAGCGGGTACGCCAACCCGAAGACGTCGTCTCGCCCGGCGAGTCGGTGCGGGTGCTGATCAAGTCCATCGACCGTGAAAACCGCAAGATAGCCTTGAGTCTCAAGGATGTGGCCGGCGACCCCTGGCAGAGCGTCACCGACAACTATAAGGTGGGCCAGATCGTCGAGGGCGTGGTTGAAAAGCGGGCCGGTTTCGGCCTGCTGGTGACCCTGGCGCCCGGCATTACCGGACTCCTGCCCCAGGCGCGCTTCGGAGAGGCCGAAAAGCCCGGCCGCCTCGAGAGAACGAAACCCGGCGAGAAACTTGCCGTTTCCGTCGATAAGATCGACACCGCCCAACGGCGAATTTCATTGGGCCCCGGGGACCGGGCCGAAGACAAGAACTGGGAGCAGTTCAGCCCCGCAGCCGGGGACGCGCCCATGGGGGATCTGGCCGCCAAGTTGCAAGCCGCCTTGGCGGCCAAGAAAAAGACCTGAACGCCCTGCCGGGATCAAACGTTCCCGACGTTTTTTCCGAATGGGATGGTCACTTCGTAGATGCCTTCGACCACGCGGGCCTCAACGGGCAGGCCGCCCTTTTCAAAAACCTTCAGCATCGACTTGTTGGAACTCAGCACCTCGGCCGTGAACCCCTTGAGCCCGCGCTCCTTGGCCAGGCGGATCAGCATCTTCAGCATAAAGGTGGCAATCCCGCGGCCCTGATAGGCTTCGTCCACGACGAAGGCCACCTCGGCATACGGACGGTGAAGGTCGCGCACGAAGCGGCCCTCGGCAATGATCCGCCCTTCCCCCAATTCTTCGACCAGGCCCACGATCGACAGGCAGCGGCCGTAATCCACGTTGACATATTCCTGCATCTTGGCATGGGGCATGGTCTTGATCGGGCTGAAATAGCGGTAGTAGACGGCCGTGTCTGAAAAACGGTAGAACAGCCGGCGCATGTCCTCGACATCCGACGGCTTGATCGCCCGGAAATCCACTCCCAAATCGTTTTTGAAAACGTGGCTGATGGCGATATCGGCCGGGTAGAGACGGGCGCTTTCCACCAGGAAGATCTGATCGCGGTAAATGATGTTGGCCGCCTTGGCCTGGTCCACCAGGTCCTGACGGTCATCGGGGTGGGCAATTTCGATTAGGGCCAGGGCCCGCTCACGAACGGTGCGCCCGCGCAGTTGGGCCACCCCGTGCTCGGTGGCCACCATGTCGACGGACTCGCGCAGGTTGAACTGATTGGGGAACTGCTCGACCGAAAGCCGGATGGTGGGCTCACCCTTGAGGTTGCGGCTCGGCAGCGCAAAGACGGATTTGCCCCCGGCGGAAAGATCGGCACCGTTGACGAAGTCCGCCGCTTCGCTCGGGCCGGCCCCCACGTTGCCCCGGTCGGCATGCAGGGCGATGCGCCCCGAGAGATCGACCTTGCGGGCCTGGAGGATGGAAACGACCCGCGGGTTGCTGCCGATGCGCACGGGATTGAAGACCCGGTCCAGACCCTGGAACTCGATCAGCGGGTTGCGGTCGAGCCATTTCATCAGCTCCTGGCTGCCAAAGGCGTAGGATGCCACGGACCTGCCCCTGAAGAGCGCTTTTTTGCGGTTGGTTACGGCCCCGCATTTGACGAGGGCCATGGCCGCGTCGGTGAAAAAGGGCGTATGGATACCCAGGTTGCGCTTGTGCGCCAGGTGCCGTCCCAGGGCTTCATAGACCGGCCCCGGCGGAAAGGCCAGGCAGCTGCCGTCCTCCACGACCGACGCCACATTGGCGGCCACGCGGTCAAACACTTCGTCCACCGGAAAACGCGGCAGGTAGATCGGGGGTTCTGTGGCTTCGACCAGGAAATCGAACTCGGAAACCGCCACAAAGGTGTCCCCGTGAGTGAAGGGAACCGCGGGGTTGATCTCGCCGATCACCAGATCCGCACTGTCGATGGCCTGCCGGGCGGCATCCACGGCCATGCCCAGGCTGCAATACCCGGCTTCGTTCGGCGGCGTAATCTGGACAAAGGCGGCGTCGAAGCTGATCAGGCCCCTCTCGATCAGATCGGGGATATTGGCGAATCGGCTCGGAATCAGATCGACCCGCCCCGAATTGATGGCTTCGCTGGCAATCCAGCCCGCGTAAAAAGTTCTTAGACGGTATTTGTTGGACTGCAGTTCCTCTAACGAAATGGCATCGCCGAAGCTCACCAGCTGGGTCAGGACCAGGTCCTGAAGGTTGGGGGCCGTTGAAGCCATCAGCGCCCGGACCAGGGTCAGCGGCTCGGCCACGCCCGTGCCCAGAAAGATACTCATACCGGGCTCGATGCACTGCAGCGCCGTTTCTGGCGCTACCGTCCGAACCCGCCCATCGGTGATACCCGGCGTTGCCTCGCCCATTTTCCCGTCCTAACATTCGACAAACGAATTGCCGTATAAATCATGATACTTCCACCAAGATAACAGCCTTGACCGCAGGCCCTTGACCACGGCGAGTCCGGACATGAAGAGGTTAGGGCTTGATTCGCGGGCAGCAAGTGGTTAAGGAAGGGCTTCGTGTATGCCACCTTGAATACTTGTCGTGGTCCTATTGGGCTCAACGGCCAAACATAAAGCTTATCGGAGAATGTAGATCACAATGCGATTCCGGCGTCAAACCAGCCCATCACTTCTTTTCTTTGCTTTAGCCTTCCTGACGGTCACACTGGTGATCGTCACCGGGGCGCGTGCCGGCTCGGACAAGCTGCCGGCCGACATCGACAGTGGTCTGGGCTACCTGTACGAATTTGCGGATCCGCAGACGACCACGCCGTTCGAAGTCCCGCGTCTGGAAAAATTGATCACCTTCCTGCTGAAGTCCAGGGCCGACGGCGCTTCCAGCAAGGGCCGCTCAGGGGCTTTTCTGGACCCGCTGGCCTTTCATGAGTTCACGGTGAAGCGCCCCCTGCCGTTCATTCTTGAATATGCGCACAATCCCGGGATCCCGCTGCAGATACTCACTCTGGGAACCGTACGCCACGCCAGATGGAAGGCATTCGAAGAGCGTTATCCCGATCTGCCCGACGTCGCCGCGCGCATGGGCAACCCGGAGACCCCCATCATCATCCGCGGCCTCGAGCACGAGGAGATTGCCCCGGACGCTGAATCCGGCGCCTATTACAGCTATGATCTGCGACGCACCCTGGTCGGATTTCGGCATGCTGCGCATACTTTCTGGGTGTCCATGTCGCGCCAATACGATCAATCCGACGTGGGCCGCAAAGGGTATGTCCTGGATGAAAACAACGCCTGGCATTACATCTACAGCGGCGAGAAGGGCATCCGCAAGCTGGGCCTGGGCTGGGTGGATTCTTTCATGTACGAGGGATTCTCGTGCAATATCTTCATCCAGTCCGATGCCAAGCCCGACCAGGTCAAGATCGCCATCTTCAAATGGCTGCGCGCCGGGTGGAACGGCATGAATTTCGTGAAATACAAGCATATCCGCGACGGTCTCGAGCGCTACGGGGAAATTCTCCGCCAGATTCTGGAAAATCCCAACCTGCCGCCCGCCTCGGAAATAAAAGCCGTCCAGCAGCGCATCGCGGATCTGGATATGGAAGCTTTGCGACGGTTTAACCGGGACTACCTGATGGCGCTCGACAAAAGCTACGGCAAGAAAGGCGAGTTTCCTCGCAGCTGGTTTAAAAAACATGTCGTCGCAGGCAACTACGTCGATCAATTGAGCCGGCCGCAGCTCGAAGCCGTCGTGTTTCTGGAATACATGAACGGCGCCCTGGGTATGCACCCCGTCATCCCGCCCGATGTTCTGCTGGGGGCGCTGAAAAGACCGGGTCCCTGAATTGGACCTGGCTCGGCGCCTGCGGCTGCTCGAAGGCCTTTACGCCATTCATGACCGCTTCACGGCGGGTATCGATTTCCTCGCCTGCGGGCTGCACTGCGACACCTGCTGCACGCGCAACGTGACCATGACTACCCTTGAGGGCCGCTTCCTGCTCGACGGCCTTTGGCCCGAAGAGCGCCGGCGGCTTCTGCAGGGCGTGCGGGCAGCGGCCAGCCGGCCGCGCTACCGCCCCAGCATCACGACGAACACGTTAGCCCGCTACTGCATCGAAGGCCGCGAGCCCCCGGAGGAAAACCCGCCCGCGGATGCCGCGCCCTGCCCGCTGTTGGAAGAAAAAGCCTGCCCCGTATATGACCGCCGCCCGTTCGGCTGCCGCTGCTTCGTGTCGCGAAAGCGCTGCGGCGACCACGGGTATGCGGACGTCGACGAATGGGTCCTTACCGCCAATACCGTCTTTTTGCAGACCATCGAACAACTGGACTGCCCGGGATGTTTCGGCAACTTCAGCGACGTGCTGCTGGCCCTGGATGACTGGGGACTGACCGCGGCGGAAGACCCGCCCGCCCCGGACTGCGAAGCCGCCGGCCTCATCGCCAACCAACCCACGAGGGCCCTGATGATCCCCCCCGAACACATGGAAAGGGTCCAGCCCCTCCTGCAGGCCATTCGCGCCCTGGCCGCCGAAGCCGGTTAACGCTCTACCGCTACGCAAAAATTTCGGGAGGGTGTTTCGCGCGGGTATCTGCAAATTGTACCCTCATGACCCATATTCAAGCGGGCGGCGTTTAGGCCCTCCTGCGGGCTGGCGGTTGAAACGACATTTCTTTCCTGTTAGTTTGTTCGGCAATCTCCACCAACAGCCGGCCGCCATAACACCACCGCCCCAGCGGATCCAATCGTTCGCTTGTCACGGAGTTTTAGTTTTTACAAAAACCCCATCAATTGAGTTTGAGAATGATGATTTCTCTCGACTCGGCAGTGTAGTAACAAACTCTGGCTATTCAGATTGGGCAACAAGCGATATTAAATTGCCTACCGAAATATGGTACCGATTAAGTCGTAGAGGCCCTGATTTCTTAGTTGAGTACTCACTTGTCGGTTGAAATCGGATTGCAAATGCGACACGCTCCCTTGCAGCCATTTAGCCTTTCCCTTAACGTTTCCACCATCTCCAAGTACAACCACCTACTCCCTTCCTATCCTTTTGACGCCAGCCCCCACAGTCGGGCGGCATTCGCCCCCATGATCTGCTGCCGTTCCTCGGAGCTGACACCGGCGGCTTCGATTTCCCGAAGGTAGCGGTCAGGGTTGAGCAGGGGGAAGTCGGTGCCGAAGAGGATGCGGTCGGCGCCAACGATCGCGCAGGCCGTGGTCCAGATGGCCGAATCGTAGAGATAGGGTGTGGCGGCCGTATCGTAATAGACGTTCTTGAGAACGTCCTTCACTTCCTTCTTGAGAAGTTGGTAGAAGAAAATGCCGCCGCCCCAATGGGCCAGGATGATCAAGTTGTCCGGGAAGCGGCGCACCAGATCGTAGATCTGGCGCAGGGTATTGGGGGCTTTGCCCGGGTACTGATGGCCCACCGGCTCGTTGGTGTGCAGCATCACAGGCAGTCCCCGTTCCCGGCAGATATCCATGGTCGGCGCCAGTTTTTCCAGGCTGGCCGCGGTAATGCCCTCCTCGTAGAAGGCCAGCTCACCCGCGCCTTTCAGGCCGCCGTCTATACAGCGACGGGTTTCTTCGACGGCCTCGGGATGCGCCGCGTCAAAGCAGGCCAGCCCGATCAGGCGCTGCGGATATGCCGCCACGGCCTCCATGATGTAGTCGTTGTGGCGTCTGAAGAGCCTGGCCTGACGCCAGGGAAAACCGAACACCACGGCCCGGTCGACCCTCGCGGCATCCATGGCCGCGATCAACTCTCGGGTGCCGATCATCCGGGAGCGCGGATCGCCATAAAGGAGCTCGAATGCCGATTCTTCGGAGAAAAAAAGCTCACGGGTCTTTCGAATTTCGGGCGGAAACAGATGCGTGTGGCAGTCGATCAGCATATTTTTCTGGCCTCTGGTCCTTCCGTCGGAAACGATCGATTAAAATTGACAAGCACGCCGGGGAGTGCTTAACAGCCCGGTGAATCGGGCCGTCGCTGTCGAATGGCGTCGGCCGGCCCGCTTTGTGTACCTCAGGACGACCATTCTGCCAAGGGGAAGGCTAAACATGCTTTTTGATCAGCCCGGTAAAACCAACACGTCCTCCACCCTTCAGGCCGCCGCCGAACGCGCCCGGGCCCTGGGGCTGGACGAAATCGTGCTGGCCACCACCTTGGGGGATACGGCCTACTGCGCCCTTGAACGGTGCGCGGGATTCAAGCTGACAGCCGTCACCTACCACTGCGGCTTCAAGACACCTTTTGAGGCGGTCCTGCCCGCCGATGTACACCGCGATCTTACCTCCCGGGGCGTCCGGGTGGTTACCGCCACGCATGCCCTCTCCGGTGTCGAACGCGGTCTTTCCAAAAAACACCCGGGCCCCTATCCGGTGCTGCTGATGGCCGACACGCTCAAGCTTTTCGGCCAGGGCACCAAAGTGGCGGTGGAAGTGGCGGTGATGGCTGCCGACGCAGGCGCACTCAGCGGGCGCGACGTCATCGCCGTGGGCGGCTCATCCAAGGGCGCGGACACGGCGCTGGTGTTGAAACCCGCCCACGCCGCCATGATTTTCGATCTTAAAATCCGTGAAATCATCTGTAAGCCGCGAGATTTTTGATTTTTAAAATGAATGTCCGGTAGCGATCTCGACCCCGATAAGGGACAACGAGGGTAACCGATGAAAACCACGCCCGCAGAAAATCATCAAGCGCCCTCGTCAACCAACGATAACGGCTCGCCCCTCGAACGCCACGTGGTCCTGGTGACCCCGGATGTTCACTGGAACACGGGCAATATCGGCCGCACCTGCCTCGGGGCCGGGGCCTCACTCCACCTGATCCGGCCGCTGGGCTTTTCCCTGGAGGATCGACACCTCAAACGGGCCGGCCTGGACTACTGGCCCAAGGTGCGGCTGGCGGTCTGGGAGAACATCGATATCTTCCTGGCCGAAACGGCCCCGAAGCCGGGGGAGGTCTGCCTGTTCTCCAAAACCGGGACGCGCTCGTTCTGGACCCTGCCTGCGCGCCGGCGCTTGTTTCTGGTTTTCGGCTCGGAAACGCGTGGCTTGCCTGCCGCTCTCAGGGACCGTTTTCCGGAGGCGCTCTACCACATCCCGATTGCGGGGACCATCCGCAGCCTGAACCTGTCCACGGCCGTGGGCATTGCCCTCTACGAGAGCCTGCGCCCGAACCCACCGGCCCACGAATGGCCGGCCGATCATTATTTTAAGATATAAATTACTATAAGTAATAATATTGACATGTCATCATAAATGTCTACTATTTAGCTTGTCTATAAAACGGGTCACCGCGACCATCGGGAGGATTCAATGCGTTTCGACAAGCTGACCATCAAATCCCAGGAGCTGGTCCAGAATGCCCAGTCCCTGGCTTCACGCGCCAACAACCCGCAGATCGACATCGAGCACCTGCTCCTGGCCATGCTGGAGGAAAGGGAAGGTATGGCCCGCTCTGTGCTGCACAAGCTGGGGGCCTCGCCCGATAGCGTGCGCGACGAGATCCGGGCCGTGGTGGAGCGCAAGCCCAAGGTGAGCGGCGGTGTGGACGTCTACCTGTCCGCCGACGTCCGGGCCGTCCTGGAGGGGGCCTTTGACGAAGCCGCCAAAATGAAAGACGAATACGTCAGCATCGAGCACATCCTGCTGGTCATCGCCGACCGCAAAGGCGGCGAGGCCGCCGCCATCCTGGCACGCCACGGGATCAACCGCGAAAGCCTGCTCAGGGTGCTCATGGAAATTCGCGGCTCCCAGCGCATCAGCGACCCCAATCCCGAAGAAAAATACCAGGCCCTGGAGAAGTTCAGCCGCGACCTCACCGAACTGGCCCGCCAGGGCAAGCTCGACCCGGTCATCGGCCGCGACGACGAAATCCGGCGCATCGTTCAGGTGCTCTCCCGTCGCACCAAGAACAATCCGGTGCTGATCGGCGAGCCCGGGGTGGGCAAGACCGCCATCGTCGAGGGGCTGGCCCGCCGCATCGTGGAGGGCGACGTTTCCGAAAGCCTCAAAGACCGCCGCCTGGTGGCCCTGGACATGGGGGCCCTGATCGCGGGTGCCAAATATCGCGGCGAGTTCGAAGACCGCCTCAAGGCCGTGCTCAAGGAGATCGAGTCCGCCGAGGGCGAAGTGATCCTGTTCATCGACGAGCTGCACACCCTGGTGGGCGCCGGCGCCAGCGAGGGCGCCATGGACGCCTCCAACATGCTCAAGCCGGCCCTGGCGCGTGGCACCCTGCGCTGCGTGGGCGCCACCACCCTGAACGAATACCGCAAGTATATCGAGAAGGACGCCGCGTTGGAGCGGCGCTTCCAGCCCGTGCTGGTGGCCGAACCCAGCGTGGCGGACACCATTTCGATCCTGCGGGGCCTCAAGGAAAAATACGAGGTGCATCATGGGGTGCGCATCAAGGATTCGGCCATTGTGGCGGCGGCGAGTCTTTCCCAGCGTTATATTACTGACCGCTTCCTGCCCGACAAGGCCATCGACCTGATCGACGAATGCGCTTCCAAACTGCGGATCGAAATCGACAGTCTGCCCGTGGAAATCGACGAAATCCAGCGCCGGCTTACCCAGGCCGAGATCGAACGCCAAGCCCTGAAGAAAGAATCCGACCCGGCCTCGCGGGAGCGTCTCGAAAAACTGGAGGGTGAGATCGAAAACCTCAAGTCTGCCATTCGCGAAATGAAAGTTCACTGGCAGCACGAAAAGGAGCTCATCCAGCAGATCCGTGAAATTAAGGAGCAGCAGGAGCAGCTCGGGCTCGAGGCCGAGCAGGCCCAGCGTGACGGCGACCTGGCCCGGGTGGCCGAGATCCGCTATGGCCAATCGAGCGAACTGGAGCAGCGCATGCTGGCCATCCAGCAGAAATTGGCCGCGCTGCAGGGCGATAAAAAGATGCTCAAGGAGGAAGTCGAAGACGAGGACATCGCCGAGGTGGTCTCCCGCTGGACCGGCATCCCGGTAAGCAAGATGCTCGAGGGCGAACGCGAGAAGCTGGTGCAGATGGAGGAGCGCCTCAGCCGCCGGGTGATCGGTCAGGAGGCCGCTATCGCCGCTGTTTCCAACGCCGTGCGCCGGGCGCGCTCCGGCCTCCAGGACCCCGAAAGGCCCATCGGCTCCTTCATCTTCATGGGCCCCACCGGTGTCGGCAAGACCGAGCTGGCCAAGGCCCTGGCCGCCTTCCTCTTCGACAGCGATCAGGCCATGGTGCGTATCGACATGTCCGAGTACATGGAAAAACACGCCGTGGCCCGCATGATCGGGGCCCCCCCGGGCTACGTCGGCTACGACGAGGGCGGCTACCTTACCGAGGCCGTGCGGCGGCGCCCCTATTCGGTCGTGCTCTTCGACGAAATCGAGAAGGCCCACCCGGACGTCTTCAACGTGCTGCTCCAGATCCTGGATGACGGCCGCATGACCGACGGTCAGGGACGCACGGTGGATTTCAAGAACACGATCATCATCATGACCTCCAACGTGGGCAGCCAGATGATCCAGGCGCTGGCCGGCGGCGATCAGGCCGAAATGGAGCGCCGCGTCATGGAAGCCCTGCGCGCCGGCTTCAAGCCGGAATTTTTAAACCGCATCGACGAGACCATCATCTTCCTGAGCCTGGCGCCCGAGCAGATCGCGGCCATCGTGGACATCCAGATGCAGCACCTGGCCCGGCGACTGGCCGAGCATCAAATGACGCTCGAACTGAGCGACGGCGCCAGGGATTTCCTGGCCCACAAGGGTTACGACCGGGTTTACGGCGCCCGCCCCCTGAAACGCGCCATCCAGCAGACCATCGAAAACCCGCTGGCCATGGCCATCCTCAAGGGCCGCTTCGGTGATGGCGCCCACATCCGCGCCGACCTGGATGGGGATGCGATCGTCTTCACTGCGGCGTGACCTGAACCATCGGGGCCGGCATCGGGATCGCTATCGGAATTGAAACGATTCAAGGGCGTTCACCAATTCGAAACCCGATGGCGATAGCGATACCGACCCCGATCAAAAACAATCGCGACCAAAAACCCCTGGAATCTTCGACCCTTTGACCCCTGGAACCTTTGGCATTGCCATGCGTCGATCATCCAAGAATCGGCTGCTGCCGGGTCATCCGGCCGAATGATGGCTTGCCATCGATAACCGTTTCTCGCTAAATGGAAGATGGTGTTCGCGGCGGCCGATCTTGATGATCGCCGGCAATCCCGCGACGGTCGTCTGCCTGCGGGTGGCGGCCAAGCATCGCCTGGTGCCGTTCCATACGTTCGGGCGATACCGCCGGCGGTCAAATCCACCCCATCCTTAAAAACTGGAGGTTCATTTGAAAGACAACACCCGTGCCAATGTCCACAATGCGTTCATCGGCGAGGCCAAGGCCTATTTCCGTTTGCTGGCCTACGCCGAAAAGGCGCAGGAAGAAGAACTGCCCCAGGTCGCGCTGCTGTTCCGGGCCATCGCCGAAGCCGAGCGAGTGCATGCCACACGCCAACTCGGCCTGGTCAAAGACCTGATCGTCAAGGACACGGACACCAACCTGGAAAAATCCTTCCAGCGCGAGAAGTCGGTCAGCGAGAACATCTATCCCGATTTCATCAAGGACGCCGAGGACGAGGGCGAGCAGGCCGCCGCCCTGGCCTTCAGCCATGCCCGGGACGCCGAATCCTACCACGCCAAGCTCTACGAGCGCGCCATCATGAACCTGATCAAGGACGTGGTCCAAGCCTATCACGTCTGCCAGGTTTGCGGTTACGTGACGGACAAGAAAATTCCCAAGAAATGCCCGATCTGCGGCGCGCCCCCGGAACAGTTCAAGACGATCGCAGATTGATCCATAGCGAAATGCGGTATCAAAGACCGCAAGGGGGCCATTGCGTGTTCGGCTGAAAACCAGGGGGAAAGCCCGATGCCGCTCGACAAACTGAAGCCCGGCGCCGTGGCGCTGATCGGCCTGTGCAGCGATACGAATTCCAGCTTCATGCCGGGCGCCGCCGCGGCGCCGGCCGCCATCCGGGCCGCGCTTCGCAGCGGCGCCACCAATCTGACCACCGAGATGGGCATCGACCTGGCCGACCATCCCAACCTCATTGATCTGGGTGACCGGGAGATTGCCCCGGGCGCGCAGGCCTTCATGGGCATCGAAGATCTGATTGCGCCCATCCTGGCTTACGGCGCACGCCCCTTGGTGCTGGGCGGCGACCATGCCGTCACCTATCCGGTCCTGCGCGCGGTGGCGGCGCGTCACGGGCCGGTGAATATCCTGCATGTCGACGCCCACCCGGATCTCTACGACCAGTTCGAAGGCAACCGTCTGTCCCACGCCTGCCCCTTTGCCCGCATCATGGAAGAGGGGCTGGCCCGCCGGTTGGTCCAGGTGGGCATCCGCACCCTGAATGCCCACCAGAAGGCCCAGGCCGAACGCTTCGGAATCGAAATCCATCCGATGCACGGCTTCGATTCCCGAAACTTTCGCCCCCGGTTTGAAGGGCCGGTTTATCTGTCCTTCGATCTGGACGCCCTCGATCCGGCGTACGCACCGGGGGTGTCGCATGATGAACCCGGCGGGCTGACGGTGCGCGAAGCCCTGGGCATCCTTCACCGCTTGCGTACACCGCTGGTCGGTGCGGATATCGTGGAGTTCAACCCGCGGCGTGATGTCCATGATATGACCGCCAAGGTGGCGGCCAAACTGCTGAAGGAAATCGGGGGCCAGATGCTGGCAAACACCTGAAGGACGCGACGGTCATGACGATGCCGTCGACGGGCTGCCAAAGCGCAGGCGCGCATCACCCTACGGCGGCAAAGGGCACGAACCCTTTGGGAACGCTATCGGACAGGGCGGCCGCCGAATGGTGGAACTCGGGACTGTCGTAGATCTTTTTCAGCAGTTCGGTCTTCACATCCGGGGCCGCGAGGTGGGCGATGCCCACGGCCCGCTCGGATATACTCAACCCCCGGGGATCGAAGGCACCGTTTTCCGTGACAATCACCACCGGATCGGCCGCAATGGCGGTTGTGGTAATCCCTTCCGGGCACATGTCCACGATTTTAGAGACGCCCCTGGCCGTCATCGACTTGAGGGCAATGATGGGCACGCCGCCGGGGGACAGGTTGGCACCGCGGATAAAATCGCTCTGGCCGCCCACGCCACTGTAGATCCAGCGGGCTTTCATCGAATCGGCCCATATGTTGCCGTGGAGATCCACCCCGATGGCCGCATTGATGGCCACCATTTGGGGCTGGGCGGCAATGGTGAGAATGCCGTTGGTGTAGTCTGAGGGACGGCTCTGAACCGCTGAATTGAAGTTCAACCAGTCATACCCCGCCGCTTCTTCCGCCAGAAAGATGGAGGCGACACTGAATTTGCTATGTATCGCCGTGAAGCGATTGGTCACGGCGCCGGCCTCCACCAGCCGCCCCATGGCATCGGCGAAGAGCTCCGTGTGAATCCCCAGGTCCCGCACGCCCTTGTCGAGGATCGCATCGGTCACCGCTTCGGGCACCTGGCCGATTCCGAACTGTAGCGTCGCGCCGTCCTCGATAAAGCGCTCGGCGATGATCCGGCCGATGCGCCGGGTGTCTTCGTCGGTGGGCTTGACCGGGGTGGCCGGCAGGGGGTAGTCCGTGTCCAGCCGGTAGTCGATCCAGTCCGCCGGCACCGTCTCGCCCAGCACGAACGGCATGCGCGCATTGCGTTCGGCAATCACGATCCCGCCTTGAGCGCGAACCGACTCGATGGCCGCCGTGACACCCTCGACGGTGGTGCCCAGGCTGTAGTTGCCGCCCGTGTCGGGACCCGCTACGGAGATCAAGGCCACATCGGGCCGCAGGTGGCTGCGCACCTGGGCGGGAATATCGCCCAGGTGCATAAGCTGGTATTTGGCCCAGCCCTGGTTGACGGCCTCCCGGGTGAGGTGGCTGTTGAAGATGATCCGGTGGGTGATCCGCCGACAGCTGTCTTCGGAAAACAACGCTTCCGCCGCACCGAGAAACAGCACCCCCATAAGCTCGACATCCCGGATCTGGTCGTCGGCCGCTAGTTGGCGAAACAGCGCCTGGGGCGTGGCCGCATTCCCGGAGGCATACATTCGGCTTCCAGGCTTCAGCAGGTCGGCATTGATAACGTCTTCTACACTGCGGACAATTTTCATGGCGACTCCTCGGCCGGCAGGTTGGCTGGTGGCACCCGCTTGGGCCGCATACTCGCATTCATGGCGGTAAACCCGGATGGTTTCGATTTTCTCGGCGGCCCCCTTGTTGCGCAGGCGTCCCAAGCGGTTTTAACCTGCCAGTCATCGTCAAAGCGGTCAAGGGGCACCGGCCGTAATGAGCCGCTACCCGAAGCGGGCAACACGGCTTATGGTTGAATTCGCCGGGGCCTGCGCTTATACTGGATGCGCCTATGAAAATGCGCAACCGTGAAAGATTGCAGCTGTTTTACGACCGGTTCATCGGCGGCGATCACGCCTTGGTCCTGATGACGGCGGATCCGGATGCCATGGCCAGCGCCATGGCGATTAAACGCCTGCTGTGGCGCAAGGTTGCCGGGATCACCCTGGCCCACACGAACGTGATTCGACGACCGGACAACCTGGCCATGATTCGTCTGTTGGGCATCGATCTGCACCATGTCAATGACATCCACCTCAGCGATTACAACCGTTTCGTCCTGGTGGACTCCCAGCCCAACCACCACGAGTTCTTCTCCCGGCTGACGTTCGACGTCATCATCGACCACCATCCCGACACGGCCCCGGCGGCCGCCTTTAAAGACATTCGGCCGCGCTACGGCGCCACCGCCACCCTGATGACCGAGTACCTGCGGACGGCGCGGATCAAGCCGTCCAAAAAGCTGGCCACCGCACTCTTTCATGGCATCAAGACGGATACGCGCAACTTCGAGCGGCAGACCCAGATGGAGGATGTGGTGGCGTTTCAATACCTCTTCCGCTACGCGAACATCCCCCTGGCACGCCACATCGAACAGGCCGACCTGCAGATGAATTTCCTCAAATATTTCAGCCGGGCGATCGATGAACGCCGCCTGCGCAAGGGGAAGATGTTCGTGCACCTGGGGGCGGTCCACAACCCGGATGTGTGCGTGCTGGTGGCTGAATTTTTCATGCGCATCGATACGGTCCAGTGGAGCATCGTTTCCGGGGTCTGCGAAAAACGCCTCACCGTCGTCTTCCGCAACGACGGTTTACGCCGCAATGCCGGCCAGGTGGCCCATGAAAGCTTCGGCGCGTTTGGATCGGCCGGCGGCCACCGGACCATGGCCCGCGGCGAGCTGCCGCTGGCGGCGCTGCCGGAAACCGTGGATCCCTCGGACACGCGCAAGTTTACGAACTGGTTGATCCATCGGGTGCAGAAAAGAACGGACGTGAAATGACCATTGACCGTACGACGGGCATCGGGGTGACGATTCTGGGCTCGGGCACCTGCGTGCCATCCCTGGCGCGCAGCGCCTGCGCAGCGTTGATGACGGCGGGGGCCTCCCATCTGCTGTTCGATGCCGGCCCGGGCAGCATGCGTCGGCTGCTCGAGGCCGGTGTGCGTGTCCAGGAGCTGTCCCATCTGTGCATCACCCATTTTCACCCCGACCATACCGGTGAGCTGGCGCCCCTGCTTTTTGCCAACAAATACCCTGATGCCAGTCTCCGCCGGGAACCGCTGACCCTGATGGGCGGACCCGGTTTCCTGGATTTCTTGACCCGCCTGGAAGGCGTCTACGGCGCCTGGATCAAACTCGACGCCGGCATGTGCGAAATGATCGAGACCCCGCCGGACGGCCGGCTGAACTACGCGGCCGGGGGCTGGCATCTGGAAACCATTCCGGTGCGCCACAATCCCGAGAGCGTGGCCTACCGCCTGAGCCTCGAGGGCGGTCCCGCCGTGGTCTATTCCGGCGACACCGATTATTCGGAAAACCTGGTCCAGCTGGCACGGAACACGGACCTGCTCATCTGCGAAGCGGCCCGGCCGGACGAGCAACCGGTGGCCGGGCACCTGACCCCGTCGATGGCCGGGCGCATGGCCTCCGAGGCCGGGGCCCGCAAACTGATGCTGACCCACTTCTACCCCGATTGCGATGACGTGGACCTGGTGGCCCAGTGTCGCCGCACCTACGACGGACCGGTCGTTTTGGCCCAGGACCTGATGCATCTTGAAGTGAGCTGACGCCATGCGCTATTTCCCTGTCAATCTCGATGTCCGGGACCGGTCCTGCCTGGTGGTGGGCGGCGGCGCCGTGGGCACCCGCAAAACCCGCACCCTCCTGCGTGCCGGGGCCCGGGTGGTGGTGGTCAGCCCCGATGCCAGCGCGGAGCTGAAAACCCTGGCGGTTGAAGGCCGGATCCGCCTCCACCGGCGTGCCTATCGCGCCGGTGACATCGCGGACGTCTTTCTGGTGTTCGGCACGACCGACGACCGCGATCTCAATCGCCGGATCAGCGATGATGCCCGGCGGCAGGGCATCCTGTGCAACATCGCCGATCAGCCCGATCGGGGACAGTTCGTGCTCCCGTCCGTGGTCGCGCGCGGTGACCTCTTGATTGGTATCTCCACATCAGGTAAAAGTCCGGCCTTGGCCCGCCGCATCCGCCGCAGACTTGAAAACGCGTTCGGCGAAGAATATGCTGTGCTGATCGATCTTTTGGGGGCCCTGCGGCGACGACTACTGAACCAGGGGCACGACCCTCGCGGCCACAAGCAGAAGTTTGATGCCCTGCTCGACAGCGACCTGCTGGGCTTTATCCGCAACGGCGACGTGGAACGGATCGACCGGCTTCTAGAAACGCATTTCGGCCCCGGGATAAACTGGAAAGGTTTGACCCGCAAGGAGAAATAGGATCCGCCGTGCAATGGGAGCTGCGCGGCACAGACGACGCCGACCGCTCGATGACATGCGTGAGAACTCGTTGCGCAGCCCGTTGAACGGAGCGTCCGCTATCGGCCTATGGAAATCGGAATTCTGCTGACTATTGTGTGCTACGGCGCCAGTACCGCCGCCTACACCGTCTTTCTGGTGCGCCAGCGAAAATCCTCTTACCGCACCGGCGTGGCGTTGCTCTCGGCCGGATTCGGGATCCATCTCGTCCTGGTCCTGGCCGGAACACTCCACTCCGGTCACCTGCCGGTGAACACCCTGCGCGACACCCTCTCTTTCGGGGCCATGTGTGTGGCCGGTGTCTTCCTTGGGTTTCAATACCGCTACCGGCTGAGGGTTCTGGGCGTGTTTGCGGCCCCGCTGGCGGCCGCCACCATGGTTGTCGTGGCCCTGATGCCCGCAACGTCGACTCCGGCCCAGCCGATTCTTAAAAGTATCTGGCTGGTGGCCCACGTGACCTTCATCTTCATGGGGGAGGCCAGTCTGGCCCTGGCCTGCGGCCTGGGCATCCTTTATCTGGTGCAGGAGCGTGCCATCAAGTCCCGCAAGCCCGGTTTTTTCTTCCGGCGCCTGCCCTCGCTGGACCTGCTGGACTCGGCCGGCCAGACCTGCATCCTGGCCGGCTTCGTGCTGATGACGTTGGGGCTGGCCACGGGACTGATTTATGCCAAGGCCATCTGGGGGCGATTCTGGAGTTGGGATCCCAAGGAGGTCTGGTCGGGCATCACCTGGCTGCTCTACGCCGTCCTGATTCACGAACGCCTGGCCCTGGGCTGGCGCGGCCGGCGCGCCGCCATCATGGCCATCGTCGGTTTTGCCACCGTGCTGTTTACTTTTCTGGGCGTCAACCTGTTCATGAGCGGCCACCACGGCGCTTTTACCGGCTGATGGCAGCACCGATGCGAAAACCACAGGGAACGACGCGAGCGGCCCATCGCGACCGTGGGGATATGACCGCGAAACTCGACATTATTCTGATCGGACTCAACCACAAGACGGCTTCGGTCGAAATCCGCGAGTGTCTGGGTTTCAGCGGCGACGATCAGGACACGGCCCTCGAGAGACTGAACGCCCTGGAGGCCGTTAACGAAGTGCTGCTGGTGTCCACCTGCAACCGGGTGGAGGTGCTGCTGACCAGCACGGCCACCGAGACGGCCGTCGAGGCGGTCATCGCCTTTCTGGCCGAGGACAACCGTATTCCGGTGGCGGACTTCAAGGACAAGCTCTACGTCCACATCGGCGAGGATGCGGTGCGGCACATCTTCCGGGTGGCCGCCAGCCTGGACTCCATGGTGGTCGGCGAACCCCAGATTCTCGGACAGATCAAGAGCGCCTACTACCAGGCCACGCTCAAAAAAACCTCGGGGGTCATTCTCAATCGGCTGCTGCACAAGACGTTCTTCGTGGCCAAAAGGATTCGGACCGAAACCGGCATCGGTGATCACGCCGTTTCCATCAGCTACGCCGCCATCGAGCTGGCCCGCAAGATCTTTGGTGCCCTCGAGGGCCGCCGGGTGCTGCTCATCGGCGCCGGGGAAATGGCCGAGCTGGCGGTGGAGCATCTGATCCGGCACCGCGCCGGCGACATTTTCGTGGCCAACCGCACCTTCGAACGGGGGGTTGAACTGGCCACCCGCTTCGGCGGCCGGGCCATAAAGTTCGAAGAAATCCCGGAGGCTCTCAAAGAAGTCGATATCATCATCAGTTCCACCGGATCGCCGGACTACGTGGTGGCGCGGGGGCAGGTCAAAAAGGTACTGCGCGGTCGGCGCAGTCGGCCGCTTTTCTTCATCGACATCGCCGTTCCGCGGGACATCGACCCCGACATCAACCGGCTCAACAACACCTACGTTTACGATATCGACGACCTCAAGGGCGTCATCGAGGAAAATATCGAGGACCGGCAGAAAGCGGCCCTGCGGGGCGAGCGCCTCGTGGACGAGGCCGTCATCCGGTTCCGGCAGTGGTACGAGAGCCTGGACGTGGTGCCCACCATCGTGGCCCTGCGCCGGCAGCTGGAGGACAAAATCCGCGCGGAGGCCGAGCGTACCCGGCAGAAGCTGGCCCCCAAACTCTCGAGCGAGGACGCCGCGGCCTTCGAAAAAATGGCCCAGGCCCTGGTCAACAAGATCCTGCACGAACCCACCACTATTCTCAAAAAGGCCGAAGGCCACGACAACAAGGCCACTCTGCTGGCCACCACGCGCAAGCTCTTCAAACTCGACGACTGACGGACGCGCAATAAGTCCGATAGCGGCGTTACGCTTCGCCCCTCGTCATTGCGGCGTACCGGCGTACGCCTCATTCCTCGGGGCTCGCAAGCCTTGCTCTCAAACTTATTGCACGTCCGTCAGAGAAATCAATTTTCCTAATTCACTACATCAGAAAATGATATTTTATTAACGCATCACGCGGGGTAGGTGAGAATATAATCACAGAATGATTGGCCTTATTGTCACTCTCAAGTTGGGAGATATGGGCTCGGAAAAAACGTGGTTCTACAACCCCTTTGTCCCGCGCCGAGCATCGAGGATGCGATCGGAAAAAGCGGGCCGGCCTGTCTGAGCGAAGCGCGTTCCGGCACGCGCCGATCGCAACATCGACGCGCAGGAGCAAGCGGGGCACGGGCGGTTTCTTTTGGTTACTTTTCTTACCGTTAAGAAAAGTAACAATAAAATGCGCACATCGGATTGTTCGCGGCACCCCAGAGTCCTGAACAGAAATGGTTGTTGAAGATCGGAAATTGAATTTTTAGATAGGGTCCATTCTGAGATGGCAGATTTTGGTTCAGGCCAAGGCCGCCGGGCTTTTGGAGCCGCAGGCATCGTCTAACTCCGTCGAGGATTTCAAAAGTGCGCGAACGCCGGTCCGGGCCAAAGGATGGCCTTCATGAATGGACACGCGTTTTTTCGGGCCAGGGACAATGCCGCCGGATGGGGCAGGACGGGCACTTCGGCTTGCGGGCCCTACAGGTCTCGCGGCCGAAATAGATCAGCCGCAGGCAGAAATCGCTCCAGTCGCGCTTGGGCACGAGGTCCATCAGATCGAATTCGATTTTGACCGGGTCGGTGTGGGTGGTCAGACCCAGCCGGCCTGAAATACGCGCCACATGGGTGTCGACCACCACACCCGGGATGCCGAAGGCCGCTCCCAGGACCACGTTGGCCGTCTTGCGGCCCACGCCGGGCAGGTTGGTGAGGGCCGCAAGGTCCGCGGGCACTTCGCCGCCGTGAACTTCGACGAGGGCCTGGGCGCAGTGTTTGATGTGGCGTGCCTTGTTGCGGAAAAAGCCGGTGGAGCGGATCAGGTTTTCGATCGGCTTCAACGGTGCGGCGGCCAGCAGCGCCGGCGTGCCATAAGCCCGGAAAAGCGGCCCGGTGGCCCGGTTGACCTGGCGGTCGGTGCACTGGGCCGAGAGGATGGTGGCGATGAGGAGTTGGAACGGGTTGGCATGGTCAAGCTGCGTCTTGACAGCCGGATAGGTTCTTCTTAGGATTTTTCTAATCTTGGTAAGCTGCTCCCTGGTTGTCATCACGTATTTACCCTTTACATTTTCAAACCATAAGGCGCCATGAACATATTTTTGGGTCGCCTGCTCGTGGCTGTCATGGTGCCGACGCGACGTATCTGAAACCGGGATCATCTATCATGGCCGCATCCGAAAAAAAAGCCGTGCGCGCTCTGGGGCTCTGCTCCGGGGGCCTGGACAGTATGCTTGCCGGGCTGGTCCTGAAGCAGCAGGATGTCGATGTGGCCTGGATCACCTTTGAAACCCCGTTTTTCTCGGCTGGCAAAGCACGGGCTGCGGCCCGGCAGACCGGCATCCCGCTAACCGTCCGGGAGATCACGCCGGCCTATCTCGAAATGCTGCGCAACCCGCCCTGCGGCTACGGGCGCTTCATGAATCCCTGCATGGACTGCCATGCGCTGATGTTCCGCCTGGCGGGCGAGTGGATGCGCACCCAGGGATTCGATTTCCTTTTCAGCGGCGAGGTCGTTGGCCAGCGCCCCATGAGCCAGACCAAATCCTCGCTGCGCTACGTGGAAAAACACTCCGGCTTTGAGGGCTATATTCTGCGCCCCCTGAGCGCGCGCAACCTGCCCGCGACCATCCCTGAAAAGGAAGGCTGGGTTGAGCGCGAACGCCTGCTTGATCTCAGTGGACGCTCGCGCAAATCCCAGATCAAGCTGGCCGCCGAATTCGGGATCAAGGAATACCCGGCCCCGGCCGGCGGCTGCCTGTTGACCGACCCGGGTTACGCGCGCCGGCTGAAAGATCTCTTCGCCCATCAAGCCGAGACGTCCGTCGCAGATCTGGAACTGCTTAAACATGGCCGCCACTTCCGGCTGGATGCCGCCACCAAAATCATCGTGGGCCGCACCCAGCAGGACAACCAGCGAATCCAGGACCTTCATCTGCCGGACCGGGAAACGACCCTCAAGGTCAGGGACTTTCCCGGACCCGTCGTGGCTGTTCGGGGCCGCCCCTCAGCAGCGATCCTGCATCAGGCCGCTGCGATCTGTGCCGGCTACAGCAAGGCCTCCGGGGAACCCGTGGTCGAGGTCCTGATCAGCGGCCCGGACGGCCAGAAGGTCCTCGAAACGCGATCGATCCCCCCCGACGAGGCCCGCGCCTTTATTATCTGAGCACCGCCCCGGGTCTGCCGGGATCCAGGGGCCTGGCGCGCAGCTGTCCACAGGCCGCCGATATCTCCCGCCCCTTGCTGTGACGGATAATGGCGGTGTAGCGCTGCTCGACCAGAATCTTCTGAAAAGACAGAACGGTTTCTTCGGATGGGCGCTGGAAGGGGCTGGCGGTGTGTTCGTTGAAGGCAATCAGATTGATCTTGGCGCGGATCGGCCGGAGGAGGTCGGCCAGGCGGCGGGCATCGGCGGCGGAGTCGTTGACGCCTTTGATGAGAATGTATTCGAACGTGATGCGTCGCTGGGGGCCCAACGGATACCGGCGGCAGGCCTCCAGCAGGGACTCCAGGGGATACCGGCGGTTGATGGGCATCAGCCGGGTGCGGGTGGCGTTGTCGGTGGCGTTGAGGGAGACG
>JASJBQ010000340.1 GCA_030066455.1 Desulfobacterales bacterium | reverse complement strand
CCACCGAAGTCCTCAACATCGAGCGTCGTTCTCAGCGGCGGATCCACTGCACCCTGCCCGCCCGGGTGGACGTACGCAAAACCCTGGCCATGGAGATCGTCGACATCAACCAAAAAGGCTGCCGCATCACAGCGCCGGCCGAAGCAGCCGAAACGGTCCGGCTGGAGTCCTCCGACCGGATCTTGCTCAGGATTCGTGCCCCGCAGTCGCCGCACGGTTACATTGTCGAGGGGCAGGTGCGCAATGTGTATCGCCGGGGCGAGACCCTCGAAGCCGGCGTCCTGTTCGACACGCTGCCCGAAACCCTCAAGAGCTACATCGAATCTCTCACCACCGACAGTTAGCATCTTGCCGGTGGGTCCTGTCTGAGACCTATTGCGGCGACATCTGATCCGGGTGCCGCGCCCGCCGCCGCCGGGGGCGCCACGGCCACGGCCGGATCTTGCGCTGTCCGGCAGACCCTCCGCCCACGCAGGCTGCTCATCAAAACGTCATCCGATGGATGGTGGCAGGGGCGGCCTTCGACAGCCGTTGCAGGCGACGCCGAAAGGTGGATTTACAAGGGGTGCGGACGAACCGCAATAGATGGGACGGGCATCCGCAGTCCGAGCTTCCGAAACCAGGGATCGGTATCTCGGCGCCGCGTATCAGCGACAGCGCCCGGGCCCAGCGGTGTTCGGCGAAGGGGCCTGTCCGTCCGTACCAGACTTCGCTGACAACGGCGTGAAGCCTAAGGTAGTCGATATGCCAGTGGGGCGACGCCGCCCGGCGCAGGTGGTGGGCCAGGCGCGCCGCCAGGCCGCCCGGCCCGAAAGCCCGCCCCACATAGGCATAGCAGCCGGGGGCCAAGCGGATGGGCCCCAGCTTGCCGACCGTAATGCGCTTTTCGGATTTGAGTTCCAGGCAAAGTATGTACGTCCCTTTATCGGGGATGGCCCCGATGCGCCGGGCCAAGGCGGCAAATTGGTTTTGGCGAGACACGTTCACCTCCACGGTGATGGTAAACGGGGCTGGGCCGTGCGGCCCCGGCAAGTGCGGGTATACACCCGCGCACCAGACTCAAGAACGGAATGGATTGAAAAAGCGCCTGGGGTTGAATACACTGGGTGAACACCAAATGATCATCAGATGCATGGTGTGGCGCGGAGAGGAGACCAGATGAAAAAGCCGCTGCGGCTCAGCCCTGAAGAAAGAACCTTTTTCTACCATGTCTACAAGGCCGGCCTGGCAAGCCCGTTCAGTGACGATCGGATCGCGCTTGAAACCCAGATCGCCGGTAAGACCGGAGCCGCCCGGACCAAGCGCATCGAGCGGGCGATCCAGCAGGTCAAAACCTGCATCGCCGCTCTGGAAAAAGGGGGGCGCATCGACTTCAACCATTACGCCGGCGACGATCGCGGTCTTGTCCGGGCCGGCCTCCTGTTCGATTTCTTCTACGATTTCCGCGATCAGTTCGATCAGCTCATCCGCCATCAGATTTCCGCGGGTGACACGCCCATCAAGGTCCCGTTTGCCGCCGAGGCGCTCGCCCGGCTTCAGGACCGCGGCTTCAAGCTGGAGGATGCCCTGCGGTATTTTGCGCTCAGCTATCAATTGCGGCGGGCCTATTTCTTCCTCTACCGGACACTGGTCGGACGCAGCCCCTGTATGAAAAAGCTGCGCCAGGACCTGTGGCATAACGTCTTCACCCATAACATCGAGCTTTACGACCGCTACCTCTGGAATCAGATGGAGGATTTTTCAACCCTTCTGCTGGGGGAGACGGGCACCGGCAAGGGAACCGCGGCCATGGCCATCGGCCGTTCCGGATTTATTCCCTTCAACCCGGAGGGCAATGTCTTCGTCGAGAGCTTCACGCGCTCGTTTGTGTCCCTCAATCTTTCGCAGTTCCCCGACACACTGGTGGAGTCCGAGCTTTTCGGACACAAGAAAGGGGCCTTTACCGGGGCCGTGAAAGACCACCGCGGTGTATTCGATCATTGCAGTCCGTACGGCGCCATCCTGCTGGACGAAATCGGGGAACTCTCCATTCCGATTCAGATCAAGCTTCTCCAGGTGCTCCAGGACCGCAAGTTCGCCCCGGTGGGCAGCCATCAGGAAAACCGCTTCGAAGGCCGCGTGATCGCGGCCACCAACCGATCGCTGGAAGAAATCCACACCCGGAAAATTTTTCGCGACGATTTTTACTATCGTCTGTGTTCGGATATCATCACGGTGCCGCCGCTGCGACAACGCATTCGGGAGGACCCGGGCGAGATGGACGACCTGCTGGATTTCACGGTCCAGCGCATGGTGGGCCGCGCTTCGCCGGAACTTGCGGCCATGGTGCGCGAGGTGATCGATTCTCAATTGGGGCCGGACTATGCCTGGCCGGGCAATGTGCGCGAACTCGAGCAGTGTGTCCGCCGCGTCATCCTGAAGCGTGAATACGTCGGGCGTCCGGCAGATGGGCCCGCACCGTCGGTGCCCGCTTTCCTGAGCGCCGGCATCGACAATGGTGCGATCGACGCCCACAGTCTCGTCATCGGCTACTGCTTTCATCTCCACACGCGTTTCGGCACCTATGAGGAAGTTGCCCGCCGCACCGGACTTGATCGGCGTACGGTCAAAAAATATGTCCAGGAATGGGCGGCGCGCAACACCCGCGGTGGTTTGCCGGGCTGAGCCCCGTCGTTTAGGGGCCGGCGGCGGCCGCCACCATGAGCGGGGGGCAAACGTCGTTGTCGCAGACGGTGCCGGGAACGCCCAGAAGATACTGCCCGATGCGGGCGGAATAGTTGATGGGCGCGTGGTCCGCCAGAAAGCGGGGCGGATCATACCAGCGGCTTTCCTCCGATGCCGCGGCGGGCGTTTCTTCGTCGGCGCAGTCCAGGGTAGCGGCTTCGTCATCGATCTGACGCAGGAAACCACGGGCACAAATATGGACAAGCTGGCCGGCGGGCTGGAACGCGAGGATCGGGCTGGCTGGTGGCAGAACGGCCACGATGTCACGGTTGTTGACGACCCGATAGACGGGGATCGGGTGCATCAATTGCGCATAGCCGGCATCACCCACGCGGGGGGCGCCGAAGCAGTAGACGGCTTGCGGCCGAAAGCGCGTGGCCGCCAATTGGGCCAGGGCCCCTCCCATGCTGTGCCCCGTGAAGAAACAGGGTATCGCCAGGCCTTCCAGCGCAGGTTGCAGACGCTCCCAAATCTGCTCCAGGGATTCGATGAACCCCCGATGGACGGTTGCCCGTGGCCCCATCTTTTCGGGACGGACATCCAGGTCGAGCAGCCAGTTGCGAAAACCGGTGGTGCCACGAAAGACAAGTACGGCAAAGGGTTTCGGGCCGGCCTGGGATTGCATCAGCGCGCATTGGATTTCCTGGCGGCCGATGAAATGGATTTCTTCGCAGGCCGCCTCGGCCAGGATGACATCACGCGCCTTCGCACCGTTGCGATAAGAGGATTCGTCCGGATTGCGCCGGTAGAACAGTCGGCAGATTTCACTGAGCCAGAACGCATTGGCCGGGTCGAATGCGACCCGGTCGGGATCGAAGCGCGGCAGCGGATCGATCCCGAAATAGTCCTGTCCGCTCCCGGGTTGGGTCAGTCCGTGCCAGCTCAGGTCGATTTGCATCTTTTGGCAGAGTCCATGGTCGCCGTGTGACGATGCCGATTCAGCGATCACACCCGTTTCAGGCGTATCGCCTCCGGTGGTTAGCGTTCAAGAAGGCTGTCACAGCGGTCAGCGCATGCTGTCTGTCCAGCCTATTCGACAGGAAATGATCACCCTCCAGACGAATGAATTCGGCCGTCGGGCAGACCTGCCGCAGGGCGGCCTCGTAATCGCGGGGGGCGTCAAAATAGCGAAATGCCCGGAAGAGTCGATCGTCGCTCGAATATAGACAGAGAACGGACGTCTTCGCAAGACGCACGGCACGCAGCTGCCTGGAGGCCAGCCAGTCCACCAGCGTCTGCAGCATGCGCATACGCCTGAGGGCCAGCAGCCCGAATTGTCTTCGATTGATCGTTATGCCCGGCAGAAGAAATTCGGCATAGCGGTGCATCTGGGTGGCCAGATTGGCCGCCGGCCAGGCCTCGGTGCCAAGGTCGCGGCGAAAATCCCAGAAGGAATGCAACAGGTTGCGGGAAAACAGCCGGGGAATGGCGTTGATCAGAACGATGCGCGCCAACGGCTCGCCGAATCGATGGAGCGCATTCACGAGCGGTATGGCGGCATAACAGATGCCCACTCCGTAGTGCGGCTCGGCGAAGCGCATGGGATGGCGCCGTACAAAGGCCAGCAGGCATCGCGTGTCGCGGAAGCTCTGGCGGATCGAAAACGGGCGGCTGGAGAGGCCGTGGCCGGAGTAGTTGAAGGAGAGGAGGTTGTAGCCCTTCGATCGGAGGGGACGCAGGTGCCTCAGGACCAGGAGACCGTCGCCGCCCACCAGCGGGGGGGCGAAGACGGTGCCCCGGGGCCGGCGCGTGCGCATCTGCATCCACTCCAGTTGGTGTCCCCCGCCGTAGGGACGCAGCCGGCGTTCCGGAAGACCGCTAAGACGGGAACGATGGGCCAAATGGCTCAGCACGGATCGCTCCTGTCCGCCGCTGCGGGGAGGTGCGCCCTGCCGTCTTTTAGAATGAAGCGGTGCATCGCCGCCAAGGTGCGCCGGGGCGCCTCCCGATGGGGCGCGTGGCCGCACGAGGGGATCAGGCATCGGCGCGCCCGTGAGCCGATACCGCCGGCGATCGCCTCGACCTGCCGGACCGTACCGTAGCCATCGTCAAGGCCCTGGATCACCAGAACCTCGCAACGGATATGTGGCAGACACGCCTCGATATTCCAGCTCCGGAACGCTCCGGACCGCCATACGTCGGCCCAGTGGTAAAACATCTCCCGGGTGCGCGTGCCATGATAGCGGTCCAACTGGTCCTTAAGCCCGCCATGCTCGAAAGCGTCGACCGTAGCGTGAATGCCCTCCAGGGTGACGGTTTCCACGAATACGTGGGCGGCTTCGGCAATGACGCCGGC
>JASJBQ010000339.1 GCA_030066455.1 Desulfobacterales bacterium | reverse complement strand
GCGAGGGTGAAATCCAGAATCAAGCGGGGCGCCCGCTCAGCGAATGTTCTGCCGGGCAGCGGCTGAAGATCACACGGGTGCGGCTTCAGGATCAAGAAGCCTTGCAATACCTGGCCCGTAACGGCATCCGCATCGGTGCCGTCGTTACCATCGTGGAAAAGTCGCCGCTGGATGGCCAGATCAGCCTCGAGATCCGGCGCGATCGCAAGCAGCAGACCTTCAGCCTGGGGGCCGCCGCTGCCGCCGACATCGAAGCCCGGCCAACCTGATGGCCGCATCTCCAAACCAATTCTGTGGGCCACCTTAATTTAATACATCAAATAATATAATTTGGTTGACCAAAAAAATTTCTGTCTTATCGTTTGCCCAATATCAATCGGTAAGCCGCCAGCGGTGCGCCAATGAGGGCTACCAATTCCCAACCGATGGGGAGGATCAACGATGACGGCGATCTCAAGCAGAACGACAGTTTCCGGCAGGCCCGTGATTTTGCTGTTAGGCGCGCTGCTGCTGATCGGGGGCATGTTGACCGGCGTTTCCCGGGCGGCCTACGAGGGAGGCTATCCCTACCAAATAGGGGCCACCGTCGGCATGGTGGGTGACATCGCCCGGGCCGTGGCCGGGGACAGGGGCGAAGTGACCTTTATTATCGGCGCCGGGGTCGATCCCCACGTCTACAACCCCACCCGCAGCGACGTGGCCGTGCTCCTGCGCTCGGACATCATCTTTTACGCCGGGCTGCTGCTGGAAGGGCAGATGGCCGATATCCTCGTCAAGGTCTCCCGCAAAAGGCCGGTGTACGCGGTCACCGAGCTGCTGAAGCCCGAATACCTGATGCACGACCCGGATTCCGGGTACAGCGATCCGCACGTGTGGATGGATGTCGGCGGCTGGATGAAGGCGGTGGAAGTGGTCGCCGACGCCCTGGCCGAGTTCGACCCCGCCAATGCCGATACCTACCGCACCAACGCCCTGGACTATCTGCAAAAGCTCAAAGCGCTGGACAAATACGCCCGCACGGCCATGGCCTCGATTCCGCCCGAACAGCGGGTTCTGGTGACGGCCCACGACGCCTTCGGCTATATGGGCCGGGCCTACGGGATCGAGGTCATGGGAATTCAGGGGCTGTCCACCGAGTCGGAGGCCGGCCTGAAAGACATCAACCGGATCGTGGACGACCTGGTCCGGCGCCGGATACCGGCGGTATTCGTCGAATCCAGTGTCTCGGATAAAAACGTCAAAGCCCTGATCGAAGGGGCGGCCAGCCGTGGCCACGCGGTCATCATCGGCGGGGAGCTCTTCTCCGACGCCATGGGCCCGACCGGCACCTACGAGGGCACCTACATCGGCATGATCGATCACAACGTGACCGTCATCGTCCGCGCCCTGGGCGGGCAGGCACCGCCCGCGGGCATGCAGGGCAGCCTGCGCCACGCCGAATAGAAGCCATCTAGCCGACAACTTTACGATCACCGGAGAAGATGGCTCACCCCCGGGGTTCACGCATCTGAAATGCCAGGAGGAAGTCTATGACCCTACATGCAACCCAATATACTTCGTCCGAGAGCGTGCACGCGCTCACCGAAGACCAGCGCCGCAGCCTGCCGCTGGCCGTCCAGGACCTGACGGTGGCCTACCACCGCAAGCCGGTGCTCTGGGACATCGATCTGGCCATGCCCGAGGGGCGCCTGATCGCCATCGTGGGCCCCAACGGGGCCGGCAAGAGCACGTTCATCAAAGCCGTCCTGGGCTTGATCCCCCGGGCCTCGGGGCGCGTGACCATCTACGGGCAGCCCTACGAAAAGCAGCGCCGTCTCGTGGGCTACGTACCCCAGCGCGAAAGCGTGGACTGGGATTTTCCGGTCAACGCTTTAGACGTCGTGGCCATGGGGCGCTACGGCAAGATCGGCTGGTTCAGGCCCGTGGGCCGCGACCACCGGCACCGGGCCCTGGAGGAGCTCGACAAGGTCGGCATGGCCGCCTATGCCCAGCGCCAGATCAGCCAGCTCTCCGGAGGCCAGCAGCAGCGGGTCTTCCTGGCGCGGGCCCTGGCCCAGAACGCCGAACTCTACTTCATGGACGAACCCTTCGCCGGTGTGGACGTGGCCACCGAGCGGGCCATCATTGCTCTATTGAAGGAACTCAAGGCCGCCGGCAAGACCTGTGTGGTGGTCCACCACGACCTCCAGACGGTACCGACCTATTTCGACCACGTGGTGCTGCTCAACATGCGGGTGGTGGAAGCCGGACCGGTGGAGGCCGTCTTCACCGAGGAGAATCTCAAAAAGACCTACGGCGGCAAGCTGACCCTGCTCTCCCAGGCCCTGTTCGAATACTCCAAGGATCCCCGCCTGCCCACCGGCACCAAGGGAGGGGCCTCGTGACACGACGGCGGACAAGGCGCGCCCGCACCGCTGCCATGCTCGGGCGCGCCGGGTTTTTCCTATCACTGCTCGTCCCCCGGGCGGCGCTGGCCGCCGGCCTGGGCGCGCATCCCCTGGACTGGCCTTCCGTCGAGGAACTCCTGCGGGTGCTGACCCTGCAAGACTACAATACGCGCGTGGTCATCGTCGGGACCACCCTGCTGGGGCTTGCGGCCGGGTTGGTGGGTACTTTTCTTCTGCTGCGCAAGCGGGCCCTTTTGAGCGACACCCTGAGCCACGCCAGCCTGCCGGGGATTGCGCTGACGTTCATCGTGCTCACGGCCCTGGGCGGGGAGGGCAAGAACCTCCTGGCCCTGGTGAGCGGCGCCGCGCTGTTCTGCATCCTGGGCACCGGGGCCGTCATCGTGATCCAGCGCTACAGCCGTCTGAAGGACGATGCGGCTCTGGGCATCGTATTGAGCGTTTTCTTCGGCCTGGGCATCGCCCTGATGGGCATCGCCACTCGCATGGGCTCGGGCAACGCCGCGGGGCTGTCTTCCTTCATCTACGGCAAGACGGCCAGTATGCTTTTCTTCGACGC
Source organism: Desulfobacterales bacterium (assembly GCA_030066455.1). The sequence goes on along the minus strand of JASJBQ010000339.1, from coordinate 2,075 downwards.
CGTACTGATTGCCGTGGTGGCCCTGCTGGCGGCTGCCTGCGGTCTGCTTTTTTTCAAGGAGTTTGCGCTGGTTTGCTTCGATGCCGACTTTGCGGCCTCCCAGGGCTGGCCCGTCACCCGGATCGATTTCCTGATGATGACCCTGGTGGTGGTGGTCACCGTGATCGGCCTGCAGGCCGTGGGGCTCATCCTGGTGGTGGCATTGCTCATCATCCCCCCGGCGGCGGCCCGTTTCTGGACCTACAGCTTGAAGCACATGCTCTGGATCGCGAGCCTGTTCGGGGCCTTGAGCGGTCTTTTCGGTGCCGGGATCAGCGCGTTGATGGCCAACCTGCCGGCCGGTGCCGTCATCGTGCTCACGGCCTCTCTGATTTTCACTTTGAGCCTGGTCTGTGGAACGGCCCGCGGTCTTGCGCGCCAGGGCCTTGAGCGGTTGCGTTTAAGCCGGCGCATCCGGCACGAGAATCTGCTGCGCGAGGTTTACGAGATGCTGGAAGTCTGCGGCCGGGATCCGGCCGGCGGCGATATGGACTGCGGTCTGGAACAAGTTGGCTTCGAGGCCCTCCTGCGTCGGCGTTCATGGTCGCCGGGCCAGTTGCGCCGCGCGCTGCGGCGGGCCGCGCGGGCCGGCTGGCTGGTGACCGAGGGTGGCGGCTGGGCCCTTACGGCATCAGGCCTCGAGGAAGCCGGCCGCATCGTGCGTAAACACCGCCTCTGGGAAACCTACCTGATCGAACACGCCGATGTGGCCCCGGGCCATGTGGATTGGGGGGCGGACGCCATCGAGCATGTGCTCGACGCCGGCCTGGTGGCCGAGTTGGAAAAGAAATTGCAGCCCGGGGAACGGCCGTTGTCGATGCCGGCCAGCCCCCATCGCATTCTCCCGCTGGAAGGAGAGACCGCCTGATGGAATGGACATCGTTTGACAGCTGGATCGTGGTCACCGGCATGTTGAGCGCCATGGCCTGCGCGCTGCTGGGCAATTACCTCGTGCTGCGACGCTTGAGCATGATGGGCGATGCCATCAGCCACGCGGTGCTGCCGGGCCTGGCCATCGCCTTTATCGTCACAGGCAGCCGCGGGAGCCTGCCCATGCTGGTGGGGGCCATTCTGATCGGAATTGTCACGGCCTTTCTGATCCAGGCCATCTTCCGCCTGAGCGGGCTCGACAAGGGGGCGTCGATGGGGGTCATCTTCACGACCCTCTTTGCCCTGGGGCTGATCCTGATCCGGCAGGCGGCCGATCACGTGGACCTGGACCCGAGCTGCGTGCTCTATGGCGCCATCGAGCTGACGCCCCTGGATACCTACGCGATCGGCGGGCTCGAGGTCCCGCGGGCGGCCGTGACCAACGGGGCCATGCTGGTCTTCAACCTGATCTTCGTTCTCGTCTTTTTTAAAGAACTCAAGATCACCTCGTTCGATCCGGCGCTGGCCACGACCATCGGGATCAACGCCGATCTGCTGCACTACGTCCTCATGACCCTCGTGGCGGCCACCACCATCGCGGCTTTTGAAAGCGTCGGCAGCATCCTCGTGATCGCCATGCTCATCGTCCCAGGGGCGACGGCCCACCTGCTGACCGACCGGATGGGGATCATGCTGGCTCTGAGCCTGGTGCTGGCCGCTCTATCGGCGGCCCTGGGGCATCTGGGGGCGATTACGGTACCGACCTGGTTCGGTTTCCGCGACACGAGCACGGCCGGCATGATGGCCGTCATGACCGGCGTCCTCTTCCTGCTGGTGTTTCTGCTTGCGCCGCGCTACGGGGTTCTGAGCCGGTTTTACCAGCAGGCCCGGCTGGCGCTCAGGATCGTGGGCGACGACATCCTGGGCCTGCTCTACCGCTTTCATGAAATGGCGCCGGCCGAGGCGCCCCTCATGCAGGCCCAGGATTTTCGCCAGGCCCTCAAGCAGGGATGGGCCATCCGCCCGGCCCTGTGGCACCTGGTGCGCCGCCGCTGGATCGAGCGCCAGGCCAACGGATTCCGCCTGACCGCGGAGGGGCTGGCGCAGGGCCGTCGGCTGATTCGCAGCCACCGCCTGTGGGAATCGTTTCTGTGCGGCAAGATGGG
>JASJBQ010000338.1 GCA_030066455.1 Desulfobacterales bacterium | reverse complement strand
CCCGCAATTGAAAAAAGCGTGAGGATAAAAATGGCCAGCAACCGCTCCACCAGAACGGAGGAAATTGCGAGAGCGGTGTCAGCAGTGGTTTTCGACATGCCGTAAACGCGCAACACCTCGACACCTATTGCACCGGGCAACAACATCCCCAAAAAAGAGCTAATAAAAACGATATTGGTGACGCGAAAGAAGGTGACGTAGGCATTTCGGCCTCGGAGCAAAATGTACCACCGGAAAGCGGCAAACAGACGCCCTGCAAAAGCAACGGCGGCCGCCGCCAGCAGCCAGCCTGGCCTGGCAGATAAAATCAACTGAAGGACCGGGGCTTTCTCAATATGCTGCAGGATCGCGATCAGAAGGGCCAAACTTATGATCGTCCGCACGATAAGCCAAAGCTTGCTTTGGTTGCCCCCCTGTTCACTGCCGGCGCTGATTTCCGCGGTGTCCAATCTTCGATTCTTCTTTTTGGCTTTTAAGGATCCTGGCGTCTATGGGCCGATCCGGTGTATGACCGGGCGGCGCCGTGCCGCCCGATACTCAACCGCAACGTTGCGAGCATGGGGAAAATGCCCCAGGCCGTCTTCCGGAAACCGAGCCCATCGATCGTTCCCATATTTTATTTTTGCCCCTGGCTTTGGGCGATGGCCTGAGAGTACGCCCGATATACATTTTCACCAACCGGATCCTTTTCCGGATTCAACTGCAGATAGGTGCCCAACGAATGGAGTGCCTTTTGATGCTCGCCGAGTGCATTGTAGGCCCTGAACATCTCGAAATAGGGTATGTATTGTCGAGGGTCTGCATCCGCAATTTCACGCGTCAACGACAATATCGTTTCATAGATGCGGTTCGGCGGCAGTTTGTGGTCGCGCAGCCATTCCCTGCTCACGGATTCATTGCGGACAAAGACCAGGGCATTGCTGTCAGCATATACCAGAGAAAAGGCGGTTGTTTCGAGCAGCCGATCGATGATCTCAAAACGCCTTCCATCGTGCAGCATGCATGGCAGGATCACCAATGTTTGTACGCCATAGCGATCGAGGTGTTCAAACCAGCCGGAATCGCCGTTTGCTATTTGAGCGCCATCCCGCATCGTTTTCTGAGAAGTGTTTCTTGCATCCCAGAATACCTTGTACGCGGGAAAAAGTCGCCAGGCCAAATATCCCCCCCACTCGTAGCTGTTGTAAATATTTGCCGGCAATGTCTGCGCTTTTACAAAGGATGCCGCTTGTGTCGGAAACTGCCACGCTTTGAGACCGGAATTGAATAAACCCTTCTTTTCAAAAGCATTCATTGAAAGCAAAGATATAACGACACACAGGCATGTGACACCGACACTTGTGACTATCAATCGCGGCTTGGGGTTCATTTTGCCCAGCAACCGCCTGAAAGCAATCTCGACATACATGGGGAGCAAGGCCGAAATCCCAAAGAAAAACAATACGATTTGACGGCCTTGGTTGATTCCCATGTAGGCCAAACCGGCCAGCAAAATTAAATGACTGACGGCGACCCGTTTCCAGTTGATTAAAAGGATGAATCCCGTAAGACCGATCGCATAGTAAAAAATGGGGAATTCCTGGAAAGTAATCCGCTTCCAATCGAGATTTCTTAATGCAGCTGCGCCGAGATTACCGGTTTTGGGGGACAAGACATGACTAAACAAACTCTTGATGACATAAGGGCCGTAAGGGGTTATCACAGTAGCTGCGATGATCAGGATAAACAGCCCCATAAGTTTCTTAAAGGCCGCGCTCGATAGTTGCGATCGTTTGAGACCCAAATCAATGCCTTCCCCGACCAGATAGGCGCCCAAGACGGGAAAGGCCAAAATGGCCCCGGCGTGGAGGTTGCACCACAGGATCATCAAAGGCACAAGAATAAATAGGGCATTATTTAATTTTTTACTCCGGTAGCGTTCGATAACCAGTAAAAAAACGGCGAATAAAAGGAAGCTCCACAGTTGTGGCCGGGCAAGCCAAGCCCATTCGGTCAAGACAACGGCCGGTATACTAATGGCCAATGCATAACTTTTAGATGCACCGGTCGCATCGGCGGCCAACAGTAACGCGAAGGCCATCGCGGCGACAAGCAAACCTTTAAAAAAACAAATGGCATGGTAACCGTTGATGCGATAGAGTTGATAGAATAAGACATCGTGAAGCCAGCAATGTTCAATTCTTGGCCTATCATGGGTAAGCGTAAAAACATCCTGCCGGATGATGCTTCCCGTGTCGACGATATGCCGGCCTGTTTGAAGCTGCCAGAACGTGTCACCGCTTTCGATTTCTGAGGTGGCAAAAGCAAAGACCATAAAACAATAGATTACGGTAACAATGCGAAGAATTTCCCGTTCAGAAAGCTTCATGGTCTTTTATGTTCCCATTGCGGCCACAAGGTTATCAATTCTTGCTCCGGTAATGAGCATCACTCGCGTGCATATTGAATGGTACCATCCTTGCTCGGTCGGCAGGCGGCAATGCTCATGTTTTAGGGGCGACATAGATTACAGGTATAATTTTAGGCCGTAGTTGACAAGCATCTTTTACGGCGTTCGGAATCCCAACCATAAGGCTTTCAAGTTAATACCCGCCACGCCCGAATAGTGGCCGAAACCATCGGGCCGGATACAACCCTTGACTTACGAATTAAACGGTCTCAAGATGGCCCTCAAGGAGGATGGCCCCATGATTTCCACCAAACCCACCCGTTTTTCCGTCGTTCGCATGATCGCTTTGGTATTCATAATGGCAGGCTGCGCGTCGACCGGCACCGGCGATCCAGCCGCATCGCAGGCATCCCCGCAGATACCTGAAGACCCGCGGGACTATTTCGAGCGCATGGCGCAATTTGTCTCCAACGCACAGCAATTCCAAACCACCGTGCGGATAGGCTTCGATGTGCTCCAGGACTGGGGACAAAAAATCGAATTTGGCGAGCGGCACCGTATTAGCATCGTACGCCCCGACCGGCTGCGGGCCGATATCCTAAAGAGCCACGGCGAAGAGGGCATGGTATTGTTCGACGGAAAGATAGTTACGGCCTACAACGCGACCCTGAACGTATTCGCCCAGACCGCAAAGGCCGGCAGCATCGATGAGGTTCTGGCTTACTTTCTGCGCGATCTCCAGATGCGCCTCCCCCTGGCCCTCATGTTCAGGAGCGACTTCCCCGCGGAAATGGAAAAACGGCTCGAGGAGCTCGTTTTCGTCGAGGTTTCCGCCGTGACCGCTGTGCCCTGCGTGCATCTGGCCGGCCGTACCGACGAAATCGATTTCGAGGTTTGGATTCCGGAGACAGGCGCCCCCCTGCCCTTGCGGCTTGCCATCACCTACCGCGACGAAGAGGGGCAGCCCAAGTTCTGGGCGGACTTCGAAAACTGGGATATGACGCCCGAGATAACCGACATGGATTTCAGCTTCACCCCCCCCGAGGGCGCCGAGCGCATCCCTTTTCTGGTCGAGATCGAAAAGGCCCTGGGCGAGCAGAAACCAAAAGGAGATGACTGATGCCGATCAAGCGCCCTACTTTGTGCATGCTGGCCTTGACTGCGCTGACCTTCTTTTTTCTGGTCGACGTGTCTGAAGCCTTTGCCCGCGGGCCGGGCGGCGGCGGCCGTGGTGGCGGCCGCGGTGGTGGCATTGGCCGCGGCGGGCCGGGCGGTGCCCGTGGTCGGGCCGGTTTCGGACGCCCCGGAGGGCGGATGCACCACCGTCGGACGGGGCCGGCCAGCAGGGGAAATTTCCATTCACGGCCCAAGCATCGATCCGGCACACGCCGGCCGCCGCGGTCCTCATCTTACAGGCGCCCCGAAAGCCAGCGCCGGCCCAGCCGTCCCACACAGCGGCCGCCCACGCGGCCATCCCAACCCCTTCCGCCGCCCGAAATCCCATCGGAAGAGCAACTGGAAAAGCGCGCCGAAATACGTGACAAGCAAGCCCGGCGGCGTGAAGAACGGCGTGAAGACCACTGGGATCACTGGCACCACCGGCGCCACCGCGAAGAGCTTGGCACGACCTATTCATCCGACTACTGGGACGACGACTATTGCGAAGCCGAGGTGGTTGTCGACGGTGTCACCTATTTCGAGTGTGACGGGGTATGGTACCGACAGGCCTATTCCGGCGGCTCGGTGAATTATGTGGTGGTCGAAGGTCCCCGCAGCGAATAGGGGGCTGGCGGCTTTTTAGGATGATTTAATTTCAGTTCTGTTCAGGCAGATGACATAACCTGGGTATGCCGGATAGGCTTTGCCCACCAGGCATAAGCACCGATCCGCTTTCCTCCAGGGGTGACCATTGATTTTCAGCCCATTTCCTTAAAATCCCTTTTCAGCGCGTCACCCTGTAGACGCTCGAAGCTTGACTTCACAGCCAGGCCGGCCCAACTTACACTATTAGACAAATTGCCATTTGGATTCCGCCCCATAACGCACAAACGATCAACCTTCAAATTTAACCCAACCGGTCGTAACCCGACTGCAGCTGCGGCAAACTGCGTTCTCCTGACGCGACGCCTAAGGAGGTAACCATGCGGACGGCACAACCCATCATGAATATCATGACCCTGGCAGCGTTGGCTGCATTCCTCCTGTCTGCCGGCACCGAAGCCATGGCATTCGGCGGTGGTGGCGGCGGTGGCGGTGGAGGAGGAGGTGGTGGTGGTGGATTCGGTGGCGGCTATGGCGGCGGCGGCTATGGGGGCGGCATACGCGGAGGTCCGCCCGGCAATTACCGCATGCGCCGCGTTTACAACAACTGGAGCGGCCCAGCAACTGGCGGGAGCTTTACTTCGGGCAGCCGCCCGGAAGCCAGCGTGCGCCCCGAAAAATCGGCCCGCGAACGGTCGGCAGAAAATTCGCCCCGGGCCCGCCAACATCCCGCCGCTTCAGCGGGGGCCTCCCAGGGCGGCTATCGTGATATCACCGAAAAATACGAGACGCTGCGCAAAACCCGGAACAGGCAGTACTGGGACCAAAGGAAACGGGGGCGCCCCGATGTGGCGCTGGGAACCGTCTACACCGCCGATGAATTTCGAGACGAAAAGTGCAG
>JASJBQ010000052.1 GCA_030066455.1 Desulfobacterales bacterium | reverse complement strand
CCGAAGGCATCGCCGCACCCCAGGCAGCGATAGACCAGCTCGCCTCCGGGCTCGGGGATGAGATCGGGCTGAATGAAAGCGGGGAATTGGTCGAATCTCATGGTGTCAGCACTTCCGTGTTGTCCAAATAGGGTCTAAGCGCCCCGGGGATCACCACCGATCCGTCTTCCTGCTGGTAGTTTTCCAACAGGGCCGCCAGCGTGCGCCCCACGGCCAGCCCCGATCCGTTCAGGGTATGAACGAACTGGGTGCCTTTCTGGCCTTTGCGCCGAAAGCGAATATTGCCCCGCCGGGCTTGAAAATCTTCAAAATTGCTGCACGAGGAGATTTCGCGGTAGACCCCCTGGGCGGGCATCCAGACTTCGATGTCATAGGTCTTGGCGCTCGAAAAACCGAGATCACCCGTGCACAAGTTGACGACGCGATAGGGAATCTCGAGCAGGGTCAGGATGGTTTCGGCATCCTGCAACAGCGTCTCGAGTTCCTCGTAAGACGTCTCCGGCCGAACGAATTTTACCAGTTCGACTTTGTTGAACTGGTGTTGCCGAATCAAGCCCCGCGTATCTTTTCCGTGGGAGCCCGCCTCGGAGCGGAAACAGGGCGTGTACGCCGTATAGTAGAGCGGCAACTGCTCTTCAGACAGGATTTCACCGTGATGCATATTGGTGACCGGAACTTCCGCCGTGGGGATCAGGTAATAATCCCAGCCCTCCAGCTTGAATAGATCCTCTTCGAATTTGGGAAGCTGCCCGGTATGCGTCATGCTGTTGCGGTTCACGATAAAGGGCGGCAGGATTTCGGTATAGCCGTGCGCCTTCGTGTGCCGATCCAGCATCAAACTGATCAGGGCGCGTTCGAGGCGTGCGCCGGCACCGATATACAGCGGAAAACGTGCCCCCGTCATGCGGGCCGCTCTTTTGAAATCGAAGAGACCCAGCTTTTCCCCGAGGTCCCAATGCGCGGCGGGCGCGAAGCCAAAGGGCGGGGGCGTCCCCACCGTTTTGACGGCGACGTTGTCATGCTCGTCTTGTCCCACCGGGACGCTGGCGTGGGGTGGATTGGGTATGCGCATCAGGATGGTCTGGATTTTTGTGGCCGTCGCGGCCAAACGCGACTCGAGCGTCTTGATCTGATCCGCAACGGCGCGCATTTCGCTGACCGGTTTATCCGCTGTAAGGCCGGCCTTTTTCATGGCCGCGATGTCTTCGGAAACGGTATTGCGTTTGTGCCGCAGGGTTTCGATTGCCAGCAGGTCTTTTTTGCGACGGTCATCAAGGGCGATGAGCGCGTTCCAGTCGACAGCATCCCCCCGGTTGGCGACCGCGGTTTGGATATGCACCAAATCTTTGCGGATGCTCTTGATATCAAGCATACTTATGCCTATAATTGGTGGTTATTCTCAATTTTGTCGTTGTTGTTATGGGCAAGCAGGTCCGAAAAGCTAACACCTGCGGTTATTTTAGTCAATTATTATTGCGGGTTGAAACCGGTCATCAACCGTGGGGCCAGGGGTCAATCCGGGATGCGGTGGGGGATGCAATATGGAGGAAATTCGGGAGGCAAAACAAGAATTACGGGCCAGTATCGAAAAATCCATCCAGGCCTTAGAGCCGGAAGCACGCAAGCAAAAGCTTGCCATCATCCAAGAGCGGCTCTTTGACTTCGCCAATTTCCTGGAGGCCCGCATTGTGTTGCTGTATGTCAACGCCCCGAATGAAATACCATCCGCAGCGATCATCCATCAAACCCTCGAGATCGGCAAGATCGTGGTCCTACCGGCGTTTGACGTCCCGAAAAGCGGGATTGCCCTCTTGAAGATCGACAACCCGAAACTCGACCTGCTCATGGGGCCGCGCCAAATCCTCGAACCCGATCCGCAACGCTGCCGCAAAGTTCCCCTGGAATGCATCGACATCGCCATCATACCCGGTATCGCGCTTGACGAAAAAGGGGGCCGGCTGGGCGCCGGTGACGGCTATTACGACCGCCTGATTCCCAAGCTGCCGATCACGACCCGCAAGGTTGGTCTGGCCATGGAAGAGCAGATCTTTCAGCAGGTGCCCATGGAATCCCACGACAAATATGTCGATATCATCATTACCGACAAGCGGGTGATTTACAAGATCTAGTCACCGCCGTTTTTATTTTCCAAACGCAGCGGTTGGTGCGCGGCGTCGGCCACCGGCCCAACGGCAACGCCATGGCTCCGTCGCGCGTTTACAGGTGGCTGTGAAGGCAATGCCGCCGCTCGGCCAGAATCTATTCGTTGGGGTTTAAGTCCTGCGCCAGCTAATGCAGATTCGGCTCCTCCCCCACAGCAATCAACGTATCCTCCACCTCGATGCGCGCCTCAAAGGAGGGGTTGAACAGCATCTCGCCGTTTGACTTCTCAATCGCGATGACAATCAGATTGTAACGCTGACGGATACCGGAATCCTTGAGGGTTACATTCGCAAGCTGTAAATGCGGCCCACAGGGAGTTCCTCCATCAGAATGTCCTTGCGCTTGGTGCTCAGCGCAGAATCCAAAAAGCTGGTGACCTTGGGCCGCTTCAATTTTTGGTCCAATCTTCTTCTCCCCATGATCTTGCGGATTTGCCCTTCCACCATGAACTGCACGACCGCGCCGGCAACATACAGGCTGAATCCGACCCCCGTGATAACGATGAGAATCGTAAAAATACGGCCGGCGGCATCGACTTGACGCACTTCACTGTACCCGACGGTCGAGATCGTAATGACCGTCATGTAGAGTGCATCCATAAAATCCCATCCCTCGACCATCATGTAGCCCACCGTGCCGATGACCGTAATCAAGAATGCCAGAACCACGGAAATGGTAAGATGGCGTGCGCTGTTCATGGTGCGTTGAAAATCCTCTCCGAAATTATGCTTGTTCAATAGGGTAAATATCTGTAAAAAATCAATGGCGATTTACCCGCTGCCGACCAGCCGCGGCGCGCAAACTCCACACCGGCGCAACCGGTTGACGCACGAGGGGGGCGGTTGCTAAAGGGATGGCACTATGTCGAGGGATGATGTGAAATACGCCCGGCAGCGGGAGGAGATGGTCAAACGCCAAATTGAGGCGCGCCATATTTCGGCTCCTTCCGTCCTGGCGGCCATGCGCAAAGTTCCGCGGCATCTCTTCGTCAGCGAAGCCCTCAGGCATAAAGCCTATGAAGACTACCCGCTGCCGATCGGCGAGCAGCAGACCATATCCCAACCCTTCATCGTTGCCGAAATGACCCAGGCGCTGGATCTAGGCCCCAACGACCGGGTGCTGGAGATCGGCACGGGGTCAGGCTACCAGGCGGCCATTCTGGCCGAAATTGCCTACCGCGTTTATACGATCGAACGCCTGCACCCGCTCTATATCCAGGCGCGCCGACTCTTCGACCGGCTGCAATACCACAACATCGTCATGCGCTACACGGACGGCACCAAAGGCTGGAAGTCCGAGAGCCCTTTCGATGCCATCATCGTCACGGCCGGTGCGCCTCAAACCCCTCAGGCCCTCGTCGACCAGCTGGCACCAGGGGGGCGTATGGTCATCCCGGTGGGGGATCAGTATGCCCAGGACCTCATCAAAATAACCAACGGGCCGGGCGGCATCCGGCATCACAATCTGGGCGGTTGCCGTTTCGTCAAACTGATCGGCGAAGAAGGATGGGGAGGAGGCTGAAGCATCGTTGCCGCAAAGCCTTGGCGCCGGGTCAGTGGCAACCGCGGGTTCAAATCGATCCCGACGGCAATGCCTTCCCCCGGTCGCCGGCTTCGGTGGCCAGGTCGTTTTCGGCACGATTCAGCGCTGCCAGAAGATGCTCCCTGAAAATGCGTGCCAGGGGGGACGTCGTGCGACGCGTGTCCTGAATGAGATAAAACGCCCGTTCGATATCCAGCTCTTCGACATCCAGCGCCCACAAGCGGCCGCGGCGCTGCTCTTCTTTGACGGCCAGCATCGATAGAATCGAGATGCCCAAACCGCTTTTGACGGCCTGCAAGACGGCCGTTGTACTTCCCATCTCGGCAATAATGGCGAAATCGTCCAGTTGACGCCCCAATTTGTGAAGCCCCTGCTCAAAGGCTTTGCGGGTGCCGGATCCCAGCTCACGCACGATCAAAGGCTCGGTGATCATGTCCTCCATGCGAATCGACGCGCATTGAGACCATTTATGGGTGGGGGGCACGACCAGCCGCATGACATCCGCCCCCACGGGCGTGCATCGCAAGTGGCGCTCATCGAAGCGCGCGCCCACGAGTCCCAACTCGACCTCTCCGCTTAGAACCTTGGTCATGATGTCGCGCGAATCACCGATGGCCAGTTGGATCCGAACCTGTGGATATTGCTTTTTAAAGGCACCGATGACGTCCGGTAACAGGTAATTGCCGGGAATCGTGCTGCCGCCCAGGGGCAAAACACCGGCATAGCGCCCATGGTAGTCAGCCAGTGTGCGCTCGGCCTCGTCGCGCAAGTCCAACAATTGCCGGGCGTAGCGGTAGAGAATTTTACCACTGGGCGTGGGAACCGCCTGCCGTGCCAGACGCTCAATCAGGATACAGCCAAAATGCTGCTCAAGGTCTTTGATGTGGCTACTGACAGTGGGTTGGGAAAGATGAACCGCCAGGGCGGCTTTGGAGAAACTCTTCTGTTCAATGACTTTGCAAAAAATGTGAAGCTGCCATAAATCCATCAGCGTGCGTTGTAAGCCGGGGCGAACTTGTTTCGCAGTTGGCGATTGACGACTTTGGGCACCATGCCATTGATGTTACCCCCGAAACGGGCCGCCTCTTTGATAATCGAAGAACTCGTGAAAATCCAGCGCAGGCCGGTCATTAAGAAAACCGTCTGAACATCCCGATTGAGACGGCGGTTCATGAGCGCCATCTGAAACTCATACTCAAAATCGGATACCGCCCGCATGCCGCGTAATATGGCTTGAGCCCCGCGTTGCAGGGCATAATCCACAAGCAGGCCATCAAACGTGTCAATCTCGACGCCGGCAATGCCTTTGAGACTGGCCTGCAGCATGTCTTTTCGCTCGTCTACAGAGAAAAGCGGATTCTTGCCGGGGTTATTCAATATCCCGACAACAATCCGATCGAAAATTTTCAAACCCCTCACGATAATATCGATATGGCCGTTGGTCACGGGATCGAACGAGCCGGGATAAATGGCCAGTTTGGCAGACATTCCGAATGATCTTCCTTCCAATGGAGCGCTGATGCGATTGACATTGAACGGTTTTGGGCGTGGCCGCCGGCGGGTAACGCCGAACTATACCATAGTGCGGAAAAAAGTGACAAGGTTTTTCCCATAGCGGCGTTGATCCTGGAGCGCCATTCTGTCTTGCGGCGGGGTGATCGTTTCGAGGCGATCGTGTTCCACCACAATCAAGCTGCCGGCAGGCATCACATCCGCTGCCGCCAGATTCCGGAGTGCTCTGTCAGCCAGCCCGCAGTTATAGGGCGGATCAATGAACGCGTATTCGAAACGCAACTTCAGCGTGGGCAAACAGCGAAGGTCGCGTGCTGCATCCCAGCGGATGGCCTGCCAGCGATGTCCGACTTCAAGCGGATCGATATTCTGGCGCACGCACGCTAGAGCGCGGGGGTGCTTGTCGATAAACACGACGTGCGCCGCCCCGCGGCTGAGCGCCTCGATCCCCATCGCGCCTGTACCGGCGAAAAGATCGATAAAGTTATGACCGACGATACCACGGCCGATGATGTTAAAAATCGCTTCGCGCAATCGATCCGATGTCGGTCGTATGTTTCGACCACGAGGGGCTGAGAGGTGTCGCCCACGAAATTTTCCGGCGATGATGCGCATGGGATTACAGATCGAGTTGCTTCAACTTTTTGTGTAAATAGCTCCGTCCCACCCCAATTTGCATTGCCGTGCGGGTGATGTTGCCCTTGTTGCCGGCCAATTTGCTCCGGATGTAAAGCCGCTCGAAGGCTTTCTTGGCATCCTTGAAGTTGTTGATCGTCAAATACTTATCCGCTAGCGCGGACTCACAAATCATGCCGGTATGATAGCCGGCCGGTATGTCCTCCGGCGTTATCGTTGCGTTCGGTGCCAGTATGACCAGATGCTCCACGAGATTCTTCAACTCCCGAACGTTGCCCGGCCAGTGATAGTGCGTCAACAGGTCCAGTGCTTCGCCTGTCATGGTCTTGCGGGATTCACCGTCTTGCTGCGCGCATTCTCGCAGAAACAAATCGACGAGCAGGGGGATATCCTCTTGGCGTTCCCGCAAGCTGGGCACTTCGATAGGAACTACGTTGAGACGGTGGTAGAGATCTTCGCGGAAATTACCTTTTTCAATTTCTTCGCGTAAGTTTTTATTCGTGGCCGCGATAACGCGGACATCCACGCTCAGCACGCGCCCGCTACCGACGCGCTGAAATTTTTGCTCTTGCAGGACACGCAGGATTTTGGCCTGGGTTTTAAGGCTCATATCGCTGATTTCGTCCAAAAAGATGGTGCCTTCGTTGGCGAGTTCGAACGTCCCCCGCTTTTTCCCGGTGGCCCCCTTGAACGCGCCCTTTTCATGGCCGAAGAGGTTGCTTTCGATCAGCGCTTCCGGAATGGCCGCGCAGTTGACATCCACGAAGGATTTATCCACCCGGGGACTCAGCTGGTAAATCGTCCGGGCAACGAGCTCTTTGCCCGTGCCATTCTCGCCGTAAATCAGCACCCAGGAGTCCTTTGGGGCCACCGCAGCGATCTTTTGCTTCAACGCCTGTATCGGCCCGCTGTGACCGTCGATGGAGTGCTTCTCCAAGGTCTTTTTGCGTAGAAAGCGATTCTCCTCCTCCAACCGCCGGAAGTTGAGGGCGTTGTTGATGGCGACAATGATTTTGTCAAACGAGATCGGTTTTTCAATCAAATCGAAGGCGCCCAGTTTGGTGGCCTTGACGGCCGTTTCGACATTCCCGTGGCCGGTGATGATGATCACCTGAATGAAGGGATTGCTGGTTTTGATCTCCTTAAGCGTCTCGAGGCCATCGATGCCGGGCATCCAGATATCCAACAGAATGAGATCCGGGGACTCGTTGTCAATCATCTGCAAGGCCTCATACCCGTTCGATGCCGTCAGGACATCAAAGCCTTCGTCTGCAAGCAGGCCCTTCATCGACTGCACGATGGAAGCCTCATCATCCACTATCAGAATCGTCGGAAACATCGATCCCTCTCTCGCGCTATGGTTCACACACCTTGGGCGGCTTCAGGCGCGCGCTTGCCCCGCAATCGGCAGGCTGATAAAAAACCGCGCGCCGCGTGGTTCGTTATCCTCCACGCGAATCGTACCGTCATGTTCGGCGACAATCGTGCTGACGATCGTCAATCCCAACCCCATGCCGGCTTTCTTGGTTGAGAAATCCGGTTCGAAAAGGCGCGACTTGTCTTCGTCGGATATACCGGGGCCATTGTCGCTGATGATAATCTGCACGTTTGCTTTGGTTTGGCAATGGCACAGGCGGATTTCAATTTGCCCCCGCCCCCGTAGTGCGCTGATGGCATTGTCGACTAGGTTGATCATGGCCTGCTTGATCTGTTGGCGATCTAGCGACAGGAGCGGGATGGGCAGGTCACCTTCGATCTGCAGGCTGAAACGAATGCGTTCATGGCCCTCCTTATAGAGTGCAACCGTCTCTTCGATAATGGGGGCCAGATCGCACGGCTGCGGGTTGGCCGACGGGAACCGTGCAAAATCCGAAAAGGCATTGACCAGATTACGAATCAACTCGACATGATCGATGATCATGCGGGTGCACTCTTCAAACACGGCATCCGCGATCTGGTGACCATATTTTCTTTTGAGGCGTTGCGCCGATAGCGATATGGGGGTCAGGGGATTCTTGACTTCATGGGCAATGCGCCGCGCCACCTCGCGCCACGCCGCCATGCGCTGGGCCTTTTCCAACTCGGTTAAATCATCGAAGACCATCACTACGCCGATCGGCCGGTGGCGATCATCCTGCAGGGGCGCCAGGCTTGCCAGGAAGCTGCGGGAACGGCCCTTGATCGTCAGTCGCAGTGGTCTTTCCACGGTGCCGGCCGTTTTGGATTGAATCTCCCGCCACACCGCGAGCGCATCGTCGCGCAGCGGCGGCGGCAGAAGCGCTTCGAACCTGCGGTTGACGATCTTATCGGCGTTCAGTGACAGCATCTTCTCCGCCGAGGTATTCATCGTCAATATGACTCCGGTGGCATCCAGTGAGATGACACCGGCCGAAATGTTTTTCAAAACGATCTCCATGTAGCGCCGGCGGGCTTCAATCTCTTTGTTGCGTTGACGCAGCATTTCCGCGGACAACTCCAATTGCTCGCGGCTCAGGCGAAGATCATGGGTCATTTTGTTGAACGAATCGACCAGTACGCCGATTTCATCCCCAGCACGCAAATCCAGGTGGACCGTCAAGTCCCCGTTGGCAACGCGGCGTGTCCCCTCGGCCAGTTCCATCAGCGGAATCGTCATGCTTTTCGCCAGATAGAAGCCAAACCATATAGCGCAAAACATGACCAGCAATGCAACAATTGACCAATACATGTAGTAGGTCGTCTGGATGGGCTTCTTCAGCAGCTTGATCTGGTGAAACTCTTCGATATTTTTGAGCACGGTGCGACGATCCGCGGTCAGCGTCGATGGCACTCTCTTGGTCAAAACGATGTAGGCCCCTGTACCGCGGGCATCAGCACCTGCGGGGAGTTTTGCAAACGCCCGGATCAGCTCGCCGGTGGCGACCGTTTCGATGGTCGTCTCGGCGGATGCAGGGTTGGCGGCGCGCTGCAATTTGTCGGAACCGATAAGATCCAGACTTATTTCCTTCTGCAGCGGTGATTGCACAAGCACGGCCCGCCTGAAGGCCGGCGTATAAATCTCCACGGCAACCAAATCATGCTGCGCTTGGATCGCTTGCAAATAGCCCTGCAGCGCGTGCCGACCCGATCGGGAAAGCGCCTGCGTAGCGATCAATTGCTCGGCAATGCTTCTGATCAGCGCCTCGCTGTCCTTGGCCATGCTCGCATAGCGGTGCTCACTGATATCCAGAGCCCCCTGCAGGGCCCTTTCCACCGGCGCGTTGAACCAATATTTGAGGCTGGCCGATATGAAATTGATCGAAAAGACAAACAGCACCGTGGTCGGCAGCAAGGTCAGGGCTACAAACGTTATCACCAGGCGTGTCCGCAGGTTGGCGCCAATCGAGCGGCGGCGGCGATCGTAGATCAATTTGACCAGGTTGCGAAAAACCAGGAAGATAAGCAGAAGCAGCAGAAGCAGATTGATGTTTAATAGGATAAACATCAGAATGGTGTTGGAGATAGGGATGTCCGCCCCAAACTTAATCAGGTTCGTTTCGAGCAGGGTCAGCAGCCCGACGATCACCAGAATGCAGGGAATCAGGATGATTTCACGTTTGCGGCGGCGAAGATCGTTGGCGGGGTTTGGAACCCGGAAAAGTTTAGAAGTACTTCGGTTCATATCGATCCGCAATCGAGAGGGCGAATTATCAGTATAAGAAAAAGACGGCGTGCCATTCGGTTTCAAAATCCCAGAGGGCGACAAAATAAAAGACATAGCGCAAGTAAAACGGCAAGGTTACCTGGGACAATTCCACCTTGGCACGCAGCTCATAACCCTCGCCCGGCTGCATCCGGTCAAGGGGTAGAATGGGATATCTTTCGATTTGGGTCATCAAGTCTCGGGCCTCGGCCAGCGACCGGGTCTCCGTCCAAGGTGGCTGCGCCCACGAGCGATGGACCTGATAGACCTTGCGCGCCGGGTCGAATCGCAGCGAGTGCGTCAGGTTGATGCCGATGAGCTTTTCATCCAACCACATGCGCCGATCGCGGTACATGCGTAGCAGGTACGTAAACTGCGTCTGGACGCCTTCCTGGATCGAGGCCATGATTTTGGGGGTAAAAGCGCCCTCGACAACCAAAGATACGACCATGTGATCGTCCATGCTCGAAAGGGTGATGTTCTTAAGATGGGCTTCCTGGGCCATGGCTCCCGGAATCGGCACCAGAAGCCAGACCGCGGCCAGAACCACCTGCAAGGTCTTTGGCATGTGCAAATAGCCCATCTCAGATGGCGATGGCTTCCTGAATATTATCCGGGGAGGCCGCCCGGTAGGCCGGCTGGGTGGATGTATACCAAGCGTTTTTGGAGTTGAAGAGTTTATCCAAGAATGCGAGATTGAAAGCGTGTCCGGATTTATGCGTTACAATATGCCCTAAGATGGGCATGCCCAGAAGAGAAAAGTCGCCAATGCAGTCCAGCACCTTGTGGCGCACGAATTCATCTTCAAAGCGCAAGCCCTCCGGGTTGACGATCCCCTCCTGACCGACGACAACGACGTTCTCGAGTGACCCGCCGCGGCCCAAACCGAAGCGCTTCATTTTTTCGACATCCTGGAGAAAACCGAAAGTCCGCGCCGCACAGACCTGATCGGCGAAAACTTGCTCATTGAGGTCGATCGTTATAGACTGTTTGCGTATAAGGGGATGGTTGTAGGATACGGTGCAGCTGAACTTGCGGCTAAGCGCCGGGTAAACGCCGACAAAACGATCACCATCGTCCAGTTCGACCGGATGCTTGATGACAAAAAAATGTTTGCGTGCCGGCTGCTCCTCGACGCCGGCCTGTTGCAGCCGCTCCATAAAGGGACGTGCACTCCCATCCATAATGGGCATTTCATAGGCATCCAATTCGACCCGAACGTTATCGATGGACATGCCGGAAAAAGCGGCCATGAGGTGCTCGATGGTCGACACGATACACCCCCCCGAACCAATCACCGTTGCCAGGCTCGTGTCGACGACTTGATTGAAGAGCGCGGCAATAACCGGTGTGTTCGGCAAATCCGTCCGCGCAAAACGGATACCGTGATTTTCGCGCGCCGGCCGGATCTTAAGGTTGACCTTTTTCCCCGAATGGACGCCGATACCGCTGCATGTTATCGTTCGCGCAACGGTTCGCTGTTGGTATGCTTTAAACATAGGCTCCCTTTTCTCTGAGCTTCGTCGAATGTGCGGCCCCTGCAATCCCACGATACCATCATGTTGGTTGAGGCATGTTCGAAATCCAGCCCGGGTCATTTTTTTCGTGCCCACCGGCTGGCAACACCCGCCATCCAACGGTGGCCGTGCGCCCGCTCAAAGCTTCCGGGGTGCGGCCCAAATGTGTATTCTTCATACCACAGGTGTTCCCATTTGCAAACAGTTGTGCGTTAATTTTCACAATGCCAAACGCCACGAAGGTCTATTCGGTGCGAATCGGTGCGCACAAAAAAAATCGAAAGCGTTATTATCAGAACCGATAGATTTTGCAATGCGAACGGATCAGAATTCGAACCAATCGGAATCGTCTGGCGGCTTGATGGCCGCGATGAATTGGCCCGGATCGCATTGCCCGATCTCGGCGGATGGCCTCCGCCACGCCCCGAAGTATGCCTCGGTTGGCATTTTGGTCGGTTTCAATAAGGTCGTCATGAAGCCTATTTTTCCTTCCATGCATGCCAAGGAGTCGATTTGTTAGCTCGGATTTTGTGCAGCGCCGTGATGGGTATCGAGGCCTACATCGTTGAGGTTGAAGTGGACATCGCCTCGGGCCTTCCCGCCTTTACGACGGTCGGCCTGCCGGAAGCGGCGGTCAAGGAAAGCCGCGAGCGGGTAAAATCCGCCATTCTGAATTCAGGATACCGCTTCCCGGACGATCGCATCACCGTTAATCTAGCCCCTGCCAATATCAAGAAGGACGGTACGGGATTTGATCTTCCGATTGCGATGGGGCTCCTGGCGGCCACGCATGCTTTGGACCCCAAGGAACTGGGCCGCTATCTGATTCTGGGTGAGCTCTCGCTGGATGGCCGCGTCAAGCCTGTCGCCGGGTCGCTTCCCATGGCGCTGGCCGCCCGCCAGGCCGGCTATGCCAACATTATCGTTCCTTGCGAAAATGCCCGTGAAGCCGCTGTCGTCGATGGTATCCGTGTCTACCCGGCAGAAACCCTGTCACAAGTCATTGAGCATTTTTCGGACGGCCCCCCCCTCGAAGCCGTTGAGACCGACAGGCAGGCTTTATTTAAAACGCCGGCGGCGGCGGAACCCGACTTTTCCGACGTGGTCGGCCAGGAACATGCCAAAAGGGCCCTGGAAGTGGCGGCCGCAGGCGGCCACAACATCCTCATGATCGGCCCCCCCGGGTCAGGTAAAACCATGCTGGCGCGTCGCATCCCCTCGGTGTTACCGGCATTAAGTTTTGAGGAAGCGATCGAAACGACCAAAATTTACAGTGTCGTTGGATTATTGGGTCGTCGTCAGGCGCTGGTCGTCAAACGCCCCTTTCGTGCGCCCCATCACACCATCTCCGATGCCGGGCTGATCGGCGGCGGCCACATCCCCCGCCCCGGAGAAGTCAGCCTGGCGCACAACGGGGTATTGTTTTTAGACGAGCTCCCGGAATTCAAGAAGCACGTCCTGGAGGTCATGCGACAACCGCTTGAAGACCGCCATGTCACCATTGCGCGGGCGGCCTCGACCCTGACCTATCCCGCCGCCTTCATGCTGGTGGCCGCAATGAACCCCTGCCCCTGCGGCTACCTGGGAGACGCCCGGCACGCCTGCCGCTGTTCGATCCCCCAGATCCAGCGTTATCGTTCGAAAGTCTCCGGCCCCTTGATGGATCGGATCGATATCCATGTTGAGGTCCCGGCGGTGGCGTTTCGCGATTTGACGACCGCCGCGAAGGGGGAAGCATCGGAAACCATTCGCGCGCGGGTCGCGGCGGCCCGCGATATTCAGCACGGGCGCTTTCGGCGCGCGCGCATTCACAGCAATGCCCAAATGAGCAGCCGGCAGATCAAGTCCCACTGTGCCATCGACCGTGATTCGGTCAGACTGCTTGAAAAGGCCATCGATCAGCTGGGGCTCAGCGCCCGGGCCTACAACCGGATCCTTAAAATCGCCCGCACGATTGCCGATCTGGCCGCTCAACCCATGATCGCGACCAACCACATTGCCGAGGCCATCCAATACCGCAATCTCGACCGGGCCTAACCAGCCGGACAGCAACAGGCTCGATTGCCCCTCGGTTCGCTGACGCCTTATACTTATTCGATAATCTTTTTGACAGCCGCCCCTTTTCTATATTAGGGGTATGAACAAGAGGCAACTTCATGCCTAGCCGGCAGTCTAGAGTCCCGTTCATGTTTTTTAAACCTATAGGCGCTTAGTGATTACGGTTGACGGATCGGCTTCATATTCTCAATCATATCAATACGTCTGTTCCTCTCCCCAGCCTCCCCCATTATCTTTTAAAACTAATTGAAATAACTAAAATTTCGTCACCTTCGCCCCGTCTGATGACCCGCGCGGTCCAAATGGACCCGGCCTTTTGTATCCGCCTGTTCCGGCTCCAGAGCGCCGAGACCTGTGCGACGGTCGATCCTAAAAGCCTGGAATCCATCATCGCCCGCGTCGATCACCAAACGATCCGCCATATGGCCCTATGCGCCGCCATGATGCAAGCGGCCCACCCGGACGAAGGCCGACACCATCTGCGTTTCAGCCAATTCTGGCAGCATGCGCATCGCTGCGCCGCCATCGCCTATGAAATCGCCAAGGAAATGGGCTACGCCTACCCCGAGGAGGCGTTCCTCGTCGGATTGCTTCACGATATCGGTAAGCTGCTGATGTGGACCAACTTTCCACAAACCTGCGGATTCTATTTCGATCGTGGCGCCGAGGAGGCCCAAATTCAAAAGCGGGAGCGGGGGCTGTTTGGCGCCACCCACAGCGAAATCGGAGCACTGTTCCTGGCGGAGTTGAATCTGCCCTCCTTTTTCACGGACGCCGTGCGCTTTCACCATCGGCCGCCGGCGGAAATCATCAACAGCCTTCCCCTGGTGCGCATCGTCTACGTGGCCAATGCCATACTCAAGGCGGACCGCGACGCAGACGATTTGAAAGCCTTGGCACCGGTTTTATCCTCCCGCCTGAAACCATCGCGGCTTGCAGCCGTTCGTCCGCGCGCCGAAAATCGCTTTCAGGTCGCCTGCCGTTTTCTGGGTTTGATGCCGACGGATTTCACCCCCCACCACGTCTTCAACCGACTTGAAAAATTTTTCCCGGTGCGCACCATGCTGAGTGAGGTCGAGGAAATGTCCCTGGTTCCCGGATTGTTGAACCGCCTCACAAAAGCGCATGACCAAGAGGCCGCACGGCGAATTTTTCTTTTAGGGCTTCATATCCTGTTCGACGTGCACAAAGCGCTTTATTTCAGGTGCGATCCTCAGCGGCGGGTATTGAGTATCAGTGCCGCCCATAACGGTCTCAACGGCGCCAGCACGGTCGGTTTGGAAATCCCTTTGCGCGAAGGCAGCAATCTGCCCTCCCTGGCGCTGATCAACGACTGCATCCTGGACTCGTTCGGCTACTTTACCGAACGTGACCTTTCGCTGGTGGACAAACAGCTCATCGCCGCCCTGGGTGCCGACGGCATGCTGTGTGTCCCCCTTCGGCGGCAAAAGCGCTACCTCGGACTGATTGTCGGCGGCATCCGCGAAGTGCAAATCCCCCGTTTGGCCGCCCAGATTGAACGCCTGAGGGAATTCGCCGCCCAGGCCGCTCTGTTTATGGACAGCCATCTACCCGAGCTGGAGGCCGCCGCCGGGGGCTTCCACAACCGGGCCATCCTCAAGGACTCTGTTCGCAGGGTCATACACGAGGTCAACAATCCGCTGGGAATCATAAAAAATTATCTTGGCACCCTGGGCGGCGAAAACCAGGGCACCCCCACCAGTCGGGTCGAGCTGGAGCTGATCCAGGAGGAAATCGATCGCGTCGGCCGTCTTATCGAGCGCCTGGGACAGGAAACCGGCGGCGCCTCGCCCCTGCCGCCCCAGGAGGCCGTGGATATCAATCGCATCATCTCGGATCTGGACCGCCTTCTCGGACCGTCCGTCTTCCAGCCGGCCAGCGTCAAAGCCAAATACAACCTGGCCGCCGACCTGCCCCTTGTCGAGGGCGACTACAACGCCCTGATCCAGGTCTTTCTGAACCTGTTTAAAAATGCCGTCGAGGCCATGCCCCGCGGAGGGCATCTGCGCGTCCAGACCGCCTGCCGCCGCGTGAGCGACCACGACGACCGGCGGCAGGTCATTGTCACCATCAGCGACACGGGTCACGGCTTGGACAGCTCGGTCCCCAAACGGCTTTTCAAACCCGGGGTCAGCACGAAAAACCTGACCAACGGTGGCCTGGGGCTGGCCATCGTCAAAGATATCATCGAACAGCACAACGGCGCTGTCTTTTTCCAGGCGCAACGCGGCAAAGGAACCACCGTCATCTTACTGCTGCCGATTGGTGATGCCGGCAAGCAACGCATTTCGGGAGGTGAAGATGGAGGAACGCCCCGCGATCTATATCGTGGATGATGAGCATCGCATGTGCCAGAGTCTCAAGGCACTGCTGAAGCAACGCGGTTTCGAAGTTGACTTCACAACCTCGGGAACCCAGGCCCTCAAGGGCTTTCGGCAGAAAGCCTACGACCTCTTTCTGCTGGACATCGGTATTCCCGACCTCGACGGCTTTCGGCTGATGGATGCCATTCTAAAGCGCCTTCCCGACGCGGCCATTGTGATGATGACCGGCGCGGCCACCGTCGACACCGCCGTGAGGGCCCTCCGGCGCGGCGCGTATGATTATCTGAAAAAACCCTTCAATCCGGAAGAACTGGAAAAAACCGTGCGTCACGCGCTGGATCGCCAACGCCTCAGGAGGGAAAACCGGCGCATCCAGAACCAGCTGCGCCTGTCGGAGAACCGGTACCGTTTCCTGGTCCAGAAATCACCGGATTTGATTTACACCCTTGATTCGAAGGGCTGCTTCACCTTCGTCAACCAGGCCGCCGAAACCGTTTTCGGCTATCGCATTGCCGACCTGATCGGCAGGCCCTACCAGACCATCCTGTTCGACGAAGACCGGGAAAATGTCCGCTGGCATATCCACGAGCGCCGCACCGGACTGCGTTCCACGGCGGGCTTTGAAACCCGTTTCAAGGCCGGCCCGCAAAAGCCGGCGCAAACGAGCGCAACGGACATGATTCCGGTCGAGTTAAATGCCACCGGCATTTATACCCGCTCCAAGTCCAGCCCGGCCTATATCGGCACATATGGCGTCGTGCGCGATATCAGCTACCGCAAAATGCTGGAAACCCAGCTGCTGCACGCGCGAAAAATGGAGGCCATCGGCAATCTTTCCGGGGGGATTGCCCACGATTTCAACAATCTGTTGATGGGTATCCAGGGAAACGTCTCCCTGATGCAAACCGACATGCCCCTCGATCATCCCCACATGGACCGCCTCCGGCAGATTGAACACCATGTCCAGGCGGGTGCCGGACTGACGAGGCAGCTGCTGGGATTCGTCAATGGCGGGGCGGTCGAAATCAAGCGCTTAGACATCAATACGATCATTCGCAAACAAAACCGTATGTTCGGCCGCACACACAGGGAAATCACCATCAAGACCGACTTGACGGACAATGTCTGGCCCATCAAGGCGGACACCGTTCAGATCGAGCAGGTCCTTCTCAATCTGTATATCAATGCCTGGCATGCCATGCCGCGGGGGGGCCGCCTTAAAATCACCACGGAAAACGTCATCCTCGCCGAGGGCGACACCTTGCAGCGTTCGTCGCAACTGCCACCCGGACGGTACGTGGCCATCACCGTCACCGATAGCGGATGCGGTATGGACCGCCAAACCCTGCAAAAAATCTTCGATCCCTTTTTTACAACCAAGCCCAAGGGCCGTGGAACGGGGCTCGGATTGGCCACCGCCTATGCCATTCTTAAAAACCACGGGGGTCACATCAGCGCTGAAAGCCGCGTCGGTCACGGCAGTCGCTTTGCGATTCTGCTTCCGGCTAAAAACGGAAAGGTCCAACCACGCCATCCGCTCAAGCCCCTCAGTCTGGTGCGCGGCAGCGAACAGATCCTGATGATCGATGATGAAAGCGCCGTCTTGCAGATTTGCCGTGAGAACCTCAAGCGCCTGGGCTACGTTGTGGTGACGGCCCAAAGCGGTGAGGAAGGCATTAAGCTCTACGCCGAACGCCCCTACCGATTCGATCTCGTCATTCTGGATATGATCATGCCCGGTTTGAGCGGTGCCGATACTTACCGACGCCTTAAAGCGATCAACCCGACCGTTAAAGTCCTGCTGGCCACGGGGTACAGTGAAGACGGTCAGGCCCGCGAAATCTTGAACGAGGGCTGCAAGGGTTTCATTCAGAAGCCTTTCAAACTGGAACAACTTTCAGCCATCATCAGGGATTTGCTGGACGGGGCGTGCCTTCCCACAACGGAGGGACACATGACTTGATCCAGGGCCTTCAGTGGGGAGAAAAACGCTCTAAATATCGTTGAGGAAATCCTGAATCAAGGTGTCGGCGTAGTTGAAATCGATCTCCGACTGCTTTTCGTAGGCCAGCTCCTGGTTGGCCTTTTTTAATTTCTTGAGCAGACTAAGGATGATCATCATCAACACTTTGTTCCCGGATCGGGGATAATCTTTGATAAAGCGTAGAAGATCGCTTTTATGGATGCGCAGCACGATGGTTTCGTCGGCGCATGTAACGCTGGCGGTGCGGGTTTCGGAGGTAAAAAAAGCCGCTTCGCCGAACATGTCGCCCGGCTCGACAGACGATACGAACATCTCATCGTCGTTGAGGTCTCGGAAGCTCACGTCGGCTTTGCCGGTCACGATGACATAAAGAAAGTTGCCGCTGTCGCCCTGGGATACAATTTTCTCGCTCTTACTATAAAGCACCGCTTCGGATACGGTAAGGAATCGCTGAAGTTCTTCTTCCTTGAGGTGATAAAGAATCTCGACATCTCTGACAGGATCCAAATAAAGTTGAATATCTACAGGTTCAGCCATTGATCACCCCTTTGCGGCACCGAATCTCCCCCATTTGACCTTATCAAGGGCAAAACATATAGAAATGCCTAAGAGGTGTCAAGCTGAACCCTGGCGAGAACGTTCGGCACGGCCTCTGGTTGACAGTTGTCGGGGGACAACATATACTACCGGATCAAGTTGATACAACACTTTGTAATGTTTATGTTTTTAGCCGTGGCCAGCCCGCGGCAAGGTGCAAAGCTCCTGGTCGTCATGACACCGGCAGGGCCACCGGGCGCGGCAGGCGGCCCGCGGGACGGGATCCGAGAGGCCCGCGCCGATATCCCTTGCTGGAAAATGCACTTCCAAACACGAACCGTAGCGCTGCGATTGAAGGATGTGCCCCTCGCACGGAAAGCCCGCGCCCGTCTTTGATCGCAAGGGTGGATCTGACAGCAACGCCGCTCCGCACGAAGTTAGGAGAAGTTGGGCGATGATTGACGATGCCTATCTAAAAGACAATGAGGCCATTATAAAAAAGCTCCAGCAGATACCCGTGCTGCGTTCGATGGAGAAAGAGCATCTGCAGAAATTATTGGATCTGAGCGAACTGCGGGAATTCAATCCCGGAGAGCAGATCCTAGAAGAAGGCCATTACGACCATTCGATCTATTACCTCATTACGGGCAAAGCCCGAATCGTAAAGAACAATAAGGATCTGGCGGTTATCCGTCGAACCGGTGACGTGTTTGGTGAAATGGGGGTGATTGACGGTTCAGCACGCTCGGCATCGGTTTTTGCCGTGGATAAAACCGTGTGTCTTTGTACCGACATGTCGCAGATTGAAAACCTCTATGGCGACAGCAAGTTTGCATTTCGCTATACCGTTTTCAGAGGATTTGCCCAAATCCTGGCCAACCGGCTGCGAATGACCACGGCGGAACTGCTTCACCTGCGCGAAGAAATCGCCGGCCTGAAAAAGGAGTGACGCATGCAAGAGGATTGGAAAGAAAAAATGACCTGTGCCATCGCCTGTTCAGGGTGCCAAAAGGCGCTGTCGTCCCAGGATCTGCGCATTCTCTCCTCCTACACGCACGAGCCGATTTGCATGGACTGTAAAGCCGAGGAAGAGCTAAAGCCGGATTATGCCGACATATCCCAGCAAATGATCGGTCAGTGCATGGCCGAAACGGAAATCCTGTATGGCGATCTGGGATCGTACTGCTATCATCATTTTTATCCCTACAAGTGCTGATCCCCCGGCCGGTGCTATGGCACCGGCCACCCCGACCCGGTTGAACCTCCGGCCTTAAGCCAAGGGCCGTCCCCACAGCGTCGATCATGACCGAACCTAATATCGGTTCACAACGGCCACCAACCGGATATTTTCGTTTTCCAGTAACCAGCCCGCTGTTACCACCAGGACGAAACCTAACGATACCATACTGCGCCTGGGCGGTGGTGCGTCTTCCACCCGGTTGCCGCGACAGCGAAAATCAGACTTAACTTGTAGCTCGCAGGCATTGCGCCCGGTGATCGCAGGAATCGTCAACGCCCGACGCGCTGAGGGCGCGCAGGTTAATCCATAGGCTTGAACTGCTGCAGCGCATCGACAATTTCAGCTTCACGGTTTTCAGCCAGAAAGCGGACCGGGAACACCGCCTGCGTATCGTCGTTGCGTACGACATAGTACCAGACCCCGTCATCCCAGATGCGGATCAGTTCAGCCGGATCGCCTCCGATTTTATCCTGATAGATGGTTTTCAATCTATGGCCCAGGTCATATATGCGTTTATTGTCCATTTAAACCTCGCTGGCAGGATTGGATTCCGAGTATCGCGATCATCGCTTGCGGCGCCTGCCGCCCGGCCCGCCAAGGGCCCAGGAAATGGCCATCGGGCGGGACGGGGTGCTCGCGCCAATCTGATCAAGCGATGCTGGTGTCCGTGATATCTCGTAGCACCCGACCGATTGGCATGCCTGCCTGATCGCGTGCCGGGCAACATGCAAAAGTCTCGGGTGTGGAATAAATGGGGGCTGATAGGCTTGGCGTCAAGGGCGAGCCAGAGGCCGCCCGGATGATGCCGGGCCGAGGAGCCACTTGGGCGCGGGACCGAATTCGCGGCCGAGCCTCCTGGTGAAGCGCTTGACGGGGAAGGGAGGGTGTGCGCACCGACGCAGCCCTTTTCCTCAAGCCGTATTGACAGTCCGGCGACTGAACACCAATTTCGCTAATTGGCCGCCAAGATGGCCATGTTGTAAACCCCAGGGAGGTTGCCATGTCACAAATCATTGCCTGCCGCAGCCCGATGGGTATTGTGCTGGGCGCCGATGCCCACAGCATTGAGATTGACGACCAGGGCGCGCTACATGAATCACAGGTTCAGCGCCTCTACCAACTCACCCCCCATGCCGTTCTGATGGTTGGCGGGGGTGCGGCGGGAGCGTCCATGGGAAGATCCCTGCAGTCCTTCATGGCGGGGGAGCGTTTCGGGTCCATCGAGGAGGTCTACACCGCGGCTCTGTCTTATCTTGCCAGCGAATATGAAACCTATATGCAGCGCCATTGTGATCGGCTGCCGATCGATCCGATCCACCACATCTATTTCGTGCTGGCCGGCCATTCACCCCACAATCCCGCCGATCCCTATCAGGCCTATTTGATCTGGACCAAACGCCATCTACCGCTGCTGGATGGTGACACCATCCTTTCGGCTTACGCCGTTCCAAGATTGATCCAAATCGAGGCCCAGCTCAATCGCATGAGTCAGGAAAACCACCGCCTGGATGAAATCCATGCTGTCATCCAGCGCCAAATCCAGCGCGGCGCCCAGATGGAAAACCGGCAAGCCAGCGCCGTCTATGCCCTGATTACAGAGGAGGGGGTCAGGCGGGTTACAAATTCCAAGGCATGATCGCCAAACGATTCAGGACGGCCCGGTCCGCACACGATGCACCACGCGAGAGTTTTGGCCCTGACAAATTCCGTCGACAATGTCTGCCGAGGGCCGATCCAACTCGCCGCGAATACCCCCTGCGGGCGGGGAGGGGATACGTCTAGACCCAAGTGGGTATTATTTTTCCTCGCGGGCCGCTTACCGATCAGAAGTAGGGTAATTCATTTCTCATACACGCCATCCGCGCAATCAAAGAAATTTCATAAGAAACCATAAACATTAACAATTCAGCCTAAAAACAGTGCTGTGCATGACTATTGCAAAGTACTCCGGAAAAATCCTTTTCGACCTTGAGCGCTTCTCATATTCCTGTTCCGCGACCGATATTGATAGAAAAGGAGGTGACCGTGGGATTTTATATCAGGAAGGTGTCCAATGGAAGCCGAAGCCTTACCAGTAGGCTGCAACCCGTTTCTGCATCACTTGCAACCATCGACGCCTAGTAATTTCGATTGGCACGTCGACCCCCCATATTCAGTCACGTCAATACCGCTGCCCCTCTCCTCAGCCACCCCCATTATCTTTTAAAACTAATTGAAATAACTAAAAAAAATTCTTCCCAACGCGAGTTGGCCCGCATCGTTCAGCTGGATCCGGCTTTCTGCACGCGCCTCTTCAGGCTTCAAGCCGCCGAGAGCTGCATGACCGTTGATCCTAAAAATATGGTATCCATCCTGAACCGAATCGACGTGGAGACGATCCGACACATGGCCCTGTGCGGGGCCATGCTGCAGGCGAACCGTCCCGATGAGGGCCGCAACCACCTCCGCTTTAACCGGTTCTGGCAGCATGCCCAGCGCTGCGGTAGGCTCGCGCATGAAATCGCCATGGGCATGGGTTATGCGCATCCGGAAGAAGCCTTCTTGGCAGGTCTGCTGCATGACATCGGCAAGTTGCTGATGTGGAGCAACTTCCCCCGGACCTACGGCTTCTATTTCGACCAGCGGACCAACGCCGTTCAAGTTCAAAAACAAGAGCAGCGACTGCTGGGGGCCACCCATAGTGAAATCGGAGCCTTTTATCTGCACGAATTGAACCTGCCCTCGGTTTTCACCGATGCCGTGCGCTTTCACCACCGTCGCCTAACGGAGATCATCAACAGCCTGCCTTTGGTCCGCATCGTCTATGCGGCCAACAAAATGGTGCATCATGACCTCGGCCCCCGGGCCCTGAATGGTCTGGCCGCCATCCTTTCCCCCCGCTTAGACGCACCCAAACTTGCAGCCATGCGCCACCGGGCAGAGATCAAGTTCAAAGCCACCTGTCAATTTCTGGGTCTGATGCCGACCGACTTCACCCACCATCATGTGTTCAATCGGCTGGAAAAATTGTATCCGGTCCGAACCATGCTCAGCGAAGTCGAAGAAATGTCGCTGGTGCCCGGTTTAATGAACCGCTTGCTGAAAGCCCGCGATCAGGAGGACGCCCGCCGTATCTTTCTTCTGGGGCTCCACATCCTGTTTGATATTCATAAAGCCCTGTTTTTCCGTTTTGACTCCCAGCGCAGGGTCTTGTGCATCGGCGCCGCCAGCAACGGTCTGAACGGCGCCAGTGCGGACGGTCTCGAAATCCCGCTGCGGGAGAGCAGCAATCTGCCATCCCTGGCCCTGATCAACAACCGCATCCTGGATTCATTCGGCTATTTCACCGAGCGCGACCTCGCCATCGTGGACAAACAACTTGCAGCCGCCCTTGGCAGCGACGGGATTCTGTGTGTGCCGCTTCAGCGCCATCGCCGCCACCTCGGTGTGATCGTCGGCGGCATCCGGGAAGTAGAGATCCCTCGCCTGGCCGCCCAGATGGACCGCTTGCGGGAATTTGCCGACCAGGCCGCCGTCTTCATGGACAGCCGTCTTCCCGAACACGCGAGCACAGCTCCCGCCAAAGATCATTTGATCATGCAGGATTCCGTTCGCCGGGTCGTACACGAAGTCAACAATCAGCTGGGGATCATCAGAAACTATCTGGGCACCCTCGGCGGCGAAGATGATCCTGCCCCTTCGAACCTGGTGGAAATGAGCCTGATCCAGGATCAAATCGATCGCGTCGGCCAACTCATCGAGCGTCTGGGCCGTGAATCCGGCAAGCCCGCTTCCGTGCCCACCGATGATCCGGTCGATCTCAACCGGATTATCAGCGACCTGGATCGTCTTCTTGGCCCCTCCGTGTTCCGACCGGCCAAAGTCAAAGTCAAATACCACCTGGCGGCCGACCTGCCCCCCGTGCAAGGGGATGGCAACGCCCTTATCCAGGTCTTTCTGAACCTGTTCAAGAATGCCGTTGAAGCCATGCCCCACGGGGGGAATTTGAGGATCCATACGGCCTGCCGCTGCACGAGTGAAGACCAGGACCGCCGACAGATTCTCGTCACCGTGAGTGATACCGGCCCCGGTCTGTCCAGCACGTTGCCCAAACGGCTTTTTACCCCCGGGGTGACGACGAAGAACATCGCGAGCAGTGGTTTGGGGCTGGCGATCGTCAAGGATATCATCGAGCAGCACAAGGGGACGGTCTTTTTCCAGACGCAACGTGGCAAAGGGACAACCGTGGTGATGCTGCTGCCGACCGGGCAAACGGACAAGCATCGTTCGTCAGAAGGCATCGACGGAGAAACAGCCCGCAATCAATGTCGCGGATGATGCGCATCAAAGGTGTCAGCTGCGCGAGCGCGCTTTTGCAACAAGGCGGATTCGAACGGGAATTCACGCATTCGGGGATCACGGAGCGGAGGCATTTTGACCGGATGCCCGATGACCCTGTCATGAGCGCGATCGGCATTCCCGAACGATGTGGTTTTTGTTGCCGATGCCTGTTCGATAGCGGTGAGCGTACACAAGGAGGCCGCCGTGGGATTGAATATTGGAATGGTATCCACTCGATTTGCGGGTCTGGATGGGGTCAGCCTCGAAGCCGTCAAATGGGCCGAAGTTCTGGAGACCATGGGCCACCGCTGTTATTGGCTGGCCGGAGAACTCGATCGCCCTCCGAAACGTAGCATGCTGGTGCCGGAAGCGCATTTCCAGTCGGCAAGCAACGGCTGGATCAACGACCGGGTCCTGAGCCGCAGCCGCCGTTCGCCTCGATCGACGACCGTCATCCACAGGCTGCGGGCTTTTTTGAAAACCCGCCTGAATCACTTCCTTGACCATTTTCAGATCGATGTTCTAATCGTCGAGAATGCCCTGTCCCTACCGATGCACATCCCTTTGGGCCTGGCCCTCACCGAGGTCCTTGCCGAACGGGCGCTGCCAGCCATTCTGCACCATCACGACTTCTACTGGGAGCGTGCGCGATACGCTGAGAATGCCGTTGCGGATTTCCTGCGCACCGCCTTTCCCCCCGCCCTGCCATCGACCGAGCACGTGGTCATCAACTCGATAGCGCAGCGTCAGCTGGCCTACCGTTGCGGCCTATCCGCCACGCTGATTCCGAATGTCATGGATTTCGAGCGGCCGCCCGAATTAAACCCCCGCTTGCAGCGGTCCCTCCTAAAGCGCATGAACATTCTCCCGAAGGACACCATCATCCTTCAGCCCACACGGGTTATCCAGCGCAAGGGGATCGAACACGCGGTGGATCTTGTGCGGGCTCTTGGTCGCCCCGACTGCAAGCTCGTGGTCAGCCATGCCGCCGGAGACGAGGGGTTGGCCTATGCCAACTGGTTGAACCGCTATGCCGCCAACAACCGGGTCGATCTGCGCTTGCTGGAAATTCAGCCCGGGCCCCAGAATGGGGGCTCACCCGATTTGGCCTGTCAGTATGAGCTGCTATGGGCGCTTTACGACCGCTGTGCCTTCGTTACTTTTCCCAGCCGGCAGGAAGGATTCGGCAATGCCCTGTTGGAAGCCATTTACTTCCGCAAACCCGTGCTCATCAACCGGTATGAAACGTTTGCCCGGGATATTGAACCCCTGGGGTTTGACTTGGTGACCATGGACGGTCTGCTCGATGATCGTCAGATCGGCGCCGTCGAACACCTCCTATCCTGCCCGCAGGAGAGGGCCGAAACGACCCGATACAATTATGAGATCGCCCGCCGCCATTTTTCCTATCGGCAACTGCATTCCCGGCTGATAACCATTCTGGATAAGCTCAGCGCAGCGATCGCACCTGCCCCTGCGGGGACGGTCCGCCGTCAGCGCCAGACGGTGATTCCGATCAAGCAGGCCCCCGCTGCGGCGGATAACCAGCCTGAATGCACCCATCGCTCCGCCTGTTTTTGATGGTGAACACCGCCCGAATTTCGTTCGGTACCGTCCAAACCGCGGCGCCGGGGGCTGCCCACGAACCGATCGGCCTGCCGGTTGGCGCCGCGTTTCAGGAGCGCTTGACAGGCGTACGAAACACTTTTATTCTCGGATCGGGTAGCAGATGAGTAAATACCCGGTGCCAACCACCGGCCGGCATTTGACAATACCGTGTTTTTAAAGCATAACAATCTGTAATTAATAATTAATTAAACCCTGGTCAGGATGCACGGAGCCGCGGCAAATAGTGGTGCAAAAACTTGCACCTAGTCATTTGAATAAGTAATACCGCATCGTTGAGATTTTGACCGATCGCCACGACGGCTGCTCGACAGGTGCATTCAGGCCAGGAAGAACGGAGTATACAATGGAACTCAAACGGGTTGTCGTTACCGGTATGGGCGCCCTTACAGCCATTGGGCACAACCTCGAGACCTTTTGGGAAGGACTTGCCGAGGGCCGCAGCGGCGCCGCCCCCATCACCCGTTTCGATACGGAGAAATTTAAAACCAAGTTCGCCTGCGAGATCAAAGGCTATCAGCCGGAAAAATATTTTGATCCGAAGGAGTTCAAAAAAATGGACGCCTTCACCCAGTACGCCTTAGTGACCAGCGACGAGGCCATCGAAAACGCCGGGCTGGACGTCAAAACAATCGATCCGGACAGGGCGGGGATCATTTGGGGGTCGGGCATCGGCGGCCTGCATACGTTTCAGGAAGAGGTCAAACGCTACGCCCGCAGCGATGGTCGCCCCCGCTTCAACCCATTTTTTGTGCCCAAACTCATCGCGGATATTGCCGCCGGCCACCTGTCGATTCGTTACGGTTTTCAGGGCCCGAACTTCGCCACCGTATCCGCCTGCGCTTCGGCCACCAA
This sequence comes from Desulfobacterales bacterium, assembly GCA_030066455.1. The sequence continues at coordinate 3,739 of JASJBQ010000052.1, read as the reverse complement.
CGCACTGCTGGACGCCTTCGCCTATCTGCGGCTCGGCTTTTCCGATCTGATTATCAGCGGCGGTTCGGAAGCCCCAATCACCGAGAGCGGGGTCGGCGGATTTGCCTCGATGAAGGCCCTCTCCAGCCGCAACGACGATCCCGAGCACGCCTCGCGCCCCTTCGACCGCGACCGCGACGGCTTCGTGATCGGCGAGGGGGCCGGGGCGCTCATCATGGAAACGGCCGAGCACGCCATCGAGCGCGGGGCGCATATTTTCGCCGAGGTCATCGGTGGCGGCATGTCTGCTGATGCGCACCACATCACCGCGCCGCACCCCGAGGGCATCGGGGCCGAGAAAGTCATGCGCAACGCCCTCCTGCAATCGGAAATCCCCCCCGAAGCGGTGGATTATATCAACGCCCATGGAACGGCCACGCCGTTGGGCGATATCAGCGAAGCGCTGGCCATTCGCCGTGTGTTTGGTGACCACGCTTCGAAATTGAACATCAGCAGCACCAAGTCCATGACCGGACACCTGCTGGGCGCGGCCGGGGCCATCGAGGCCATTACCTGCGTGATGGCCATTCAAAAAAACCTGGTTCCGCCCACCATCAATCATTTCACACCCGATGATAGAATCGATCCGGAACTCAATTTCACCTTCAACCAGGCCCAGGCCCGCAAGGTGGACGTGGCGCTCAGCAATACGTTTGGGTTCGGCGGCCACAATGCCTCGGTTATTTTTCGCCGCTGGAAACCCTGAATGGACCTGAATGCAGTGGTTGCGCCGCTGGCGACAAGACCATGCCGGCGGGAGCGCAGGATGGCCGCGTTTTAACGGGCCTACGGAGAAACCTCCAGAATCACCTTGCCGCAGTTGCGGTTGGCTTTCACGTGGGCATGGGCCGCGTCGGCCTCGGCAATCGGAAACATGCGGTCGATGACCGGACGCAGCTTGCCCGCCACCAGAAGCGGCCAGATACGATCCCGGAAGGCCTGGGTAATCTGCCCCTTTTCTTTTCTCGATCGCGCCCGCAGCCGCGTTCCCTTGATGGTCAAACTTTTCATCAGCACCGCCGTCAGGTCGATCGAGGCCTGCCCCCCTCCCAACAGCCCGATATTGATCAAGCGCCCGTAAGAATTGAGGAGGCGGATATGATCGGGCAGATACGCACCGCCGACACAGTCCAGCACCAGGTCGACACCGCCGCCCTCGATACGAGCCGGGATTACCTCACCGAATTTCTCGGTTGCGTAGTCGATCACGATGTCGGCGCCCAACTCGCGGCAGATGGTCCGCTTGGCATCCGATCCCACGGTGGCCGCCACACGGGCGCCCATGGCGCTGGCGAGTTGAATGGCGGCGGTCCCGACACCGCTGGCACCGGCATGGATCAGCACCGTTTCACCGGCCTTGAGCCCGCCTTCCAGAAAGAGGTTGGTGTCGGCGGTTAGCCAAACTTCGGGCACGGCCGCACCCTGGGCGTAGGACCAGCCGTCCGGCAACGGAATCAACCACGCCTGGGGGATGGCCGCGAGGGTCGCGTAGGCGCCGCCCGGTACCAGCGCACACACGCGATCCCCCGGCCTCCAGGCTTCCACGGCCGCGCCCACGGCCAAAATTTCTCCGGCCGCCTCGAGCCCCAGGATATTTGAATCCCCGGCGGGCGGCGGGTACAGACCCCGGGCCTGGAGCAGATCCGCACGGTTAACGGCCGTGGCCTTCACCGCCACCAAAACCTCATCCGCGCGATAAACCGGGTCGGGCGCATCTTCCCAAAGCAGCCGTACCCCGTGATCGTCCTGGTGATTGGAGATGGCCTTCATTTCCGCTGATCCTTTCGGCTGGCGCCGTGGCCGTGCCGGTATCCGACCGCGGCGGATTTGATAATCGACACCATTTCGATTAGATAGACATATAGGGCCGCATATCGATTCGGGCCATCGACCGGAGGCTGGCCGACTTTCAGCCTGGCGGTGGCCTCCGCCCGCCCAAGGGAGATGACATGACGCAACCTTTCAAGGAGTACGACCAATACGATGGCCTCGGACTGGCAAAGCTGATTCGCTCCGGCGCGGTGAGCGGACCCGAGGTGGTTGAAGCGGCCATTGAACGCATCGTGGCGATCAACCCGCTGATCAACGCCGTTATTCACCCCATGTTTGAAGAGGGGCGCCAGACCCTCGCCAACGGGATCGCGGAAGGCCCCTTTCATGGCGTGCCGTTTCTGCTAAAAGACCTGATCGCCGCTTATGCCGGCGTCCCCATGGCCAGCGGTTGCCGGGCGCTCAGACACCATGTCCCCGATTTCGACAGTGAACTGGTTCGGCGCTACAAAACAGCCGGGGTCGTGATTCTGGGCAAAACCAACACCCCCGAATTCGGGTTGATGCCCTACACCGAGCCGGAGACTTTCGGCCCGACGCATAACCCATGGGATACCGCGCGCATCTGCGGCGGATCAAGCGGCGGGTCGGCAGCGGCGGTGGCGGCCGGCATGGTCCCCCTGGCATCAGGGGGCGACGGGGGGGGGATCCATCCGCATCCCCTCGGCCTGCTGCGGGCTGTTTGGCTTGAAACCCTCCCGCGGCCGCACCCCCAACGGTCCATGGGAAGGCGAGCACTGGCAGGGCGCCACGGTCCAGCATGTCATCACCCGCTCGGTACGCGACAGTGCCGCCATGCTCGATCTCACCCAGGGTTCCGACCCGGGGGCCCCGTTTATCATCTCCCCGCCATCTCAGCCTTATTTGCAGGCGATTGAAACGCCACCGCGCAAACTGCGAATCGCCTACAATACCCGCTCCCCCATCGACAGCGAGGTCGATCCGCGTTGCACGGCGGCGGTCATGGAAACCGCCCGTCTGCTGGAAAGCCTGGGGCACGAGCCCATCGGCGCGGAACCCGTCATCGACGGGACGGCCTATGCCCGGAGCTATGCCATCATGAATTTCGGGGAGGTTGCTGCGGACCTGGAAGAGCTTCAGGCCGTGATCGGGCGGCGCCTTGCAGGCGCCGATGTCGAAACCGTCACATGGACCGCAGGCCTCCTGGGCCGCACCTTCTCCGCCGGCGATTTTGTCCGCAGCCTGCGTTACTGGGGACGCATGGGGCGGATCATGGGGCACTTTTTCGAGGACTACGACCTATACCTCACCCCGACGCTGGCCTGCCCGCCGCCGGAACTGGGTTCCCTTCAGCCCAAACCTCTTGATCGGGCCGCCATGAAAGTCGTCAATACGCTGGGGGCCGGACGCCTGCTCAAGGCGACCGGAATCGTCGACAAGCTTGCCCGCCAAAGCATCAGTTTCACGCCTTTCACTATGCTGGCCAACATGACCGGTCTGCCGGCCATGTCCGTTCCCCTGCACTGGACACCGGAAGGACTGCCGATTGGCGTTCAGTTCTTTGCCCCGGCGGGTGATGAGACGACCCTGCTCAAATTGGCCGCCCAGCTCGAGGAGGCCCACCCCTGGTTTGACAAACGACCTTCGTTTGATCGCTAGAATGTGTCGCCCGTCAAGCACGGCGGCCCGGCCTGGAGCCGCGGAACCAAATTTTGAGGGGGCCGGTGCGTCGAAAAGATGGGCGCCGACCAGGAATCTCAGGGGGCGATGGCCCGCAGGAAGCGAGGTTCCGACCGCCGATAAAACGCGGTTGAAAATGGAACGCAAATCACCCCCGCGGCGATTGGGGCGGGCATTGCATTTCAGGATGGTTGGGTACCGATCGCCGGCTCACGGCCGGCCGGTCAGA